>JANONC010000001.1:0-4712 GCA_031420655.1 Rhodospirillales bacterium
GTTGTTCTTGGTCCGGCGGCAGAGGATCTGGATCGTCCGCTCGATCTCGGTGTCGCGACCGATTAGCGGGTCGATCTTACCGGCAGCCGCCTTCTTGTTCAGGTTCACGCAGTAATTCGACAGCGCGTCCTGAGCGCGGCGGCCGGGCTTCTCTTCCCGCTCCGCCTCGGGCGCTTCTTCCTTGGCGCTCGTTGTCGGGCGCTGGTTGGTGCGGCCCGGCGCCTTGGCGATGCCGTGGCTGATGAAGTTGACCGCATCGAGCCGGGTCATGTCCTGCAACTGCAAGAAGTATACGGCGTGGCTCTCGCGCTCGCTAAACAGCGCAACCAGCACGTTGGCGCCGGTCACCTCATCCCGTCCGGACGACTGGACATGAATGGCTGCGCGCTGCACGACGCGCTGGAAGCCGGCCGTGGGCTTGGGGTCACCCGGCCGATCGGTCGCTAGGCCTGAAAGGTCCTTGTCCAAGAACTCCGCCAAGTCGGCGCGCAACTTATCGAGGTCGACACCGCAGGCCCGCAGCACGGTTGCCGCGTCGCTGTCGTCGGCCAAACCGAGCAGCAGGTGTTCGAGGGTCGCATATTCGTGCTTGCGCTCGCTGGCCAGTGAAAGAGCCCGGTGCAGCGTCTGTTCAAGATTACGGGATAGCATGGCGGATCGTGCTCCTTCGCGCTGCAGACTCAAGGCGGGACGGACTGAAATGACCGCCGGGCGCGATGGTAGCAGCAATAGATGTAAGCTGTGTTACTGGGTAATAAAGGCCTTACTCTTTCTCGATCGTACACTGTAGCGGGTGCTGGTTTTGCCGGGCCAGATCCATCACCTGAGTCACCTTGCTTTCCGCCACTTCATACGTGAAGGCACCGCAAACGCCGACGCCGCGGCGGTGCACGTGCAACATAATCCGCGTGGCTTCCTCTCGCGTTTTTTGAAAAAAGCGTTCCAGCACGTGAACGACGAACTCCATGGGAGTGTAATCGTCATTGAGCATCAAAACCTTGTACATCGCAGGTTTCTTGGTCTTCGGCCGCGTCTTCATCACCACGCCGATGCTCGGGTTGTTACCCGGGTCGCGCCCGCTATCACGTCCTACGCCGCGCACTGGGTCGCGCCCCGTATCGTGCCCCGTATCGCACCGGTCGCGGTCATTCTGGTCTTGCTTATCTGTGTCGCTCATCGCCCCGCAATCCTGCCGCCTACTCGCTCATGGTCAAACCAACCGCCAGCGGCCTTGGCCGCCCTGTGCATCATATGCATTCGCGGCGGCGTGGGAAAAGAGCGGACCGCCGCGCGGTCGTTGCAGCGGGATATGGGCGGCAGCGCGGCCACAGGCCAGGCCTGAAATAGCAAACGGCCCGGGATCGCTCCCGGGCCGTCATTGTCTCGTCTATGGCAGGGTAGCTTAGGCGGCCTTGAACGTGTCGGACGCAATCGCCAGACGGCCGGCGATGGGTGCCAACGCCTGCTCGGCCAGCTTGAACGACTGGTCGGCAACCTGGCCGGTCTGGGCCAACGACTTCTCGACCGCGCTACGGGCCAGGTTGGTCTGCAGCTCAATGGCTTCCTTGACCGACTTGACCGTGCTGATGGCGCGGAAATTGGCCATCACTTCTTCGAGCGACGCCTGCGCGGCAGTCGCGAACTGCTTCGTCAAGTCCTGCACGCCGGTTGCCAGAATCTGGCTGCTCTTTACCATTGCATCAACATTGGCCTGGCCGAAGCTGACGAACTCTTCCGGGGTCTTGATCATGATATCTCTCCAGTTGGGCGGGCTTGGCCCGCGTGGTTTGTGCTGCACTGCACAAAAAATGGTCTAGGCCGATGCTGGCCTCTCGTCAACGTAAAAATGCTGCAATGCACAAAATACGTTCGCTGCCGTTGATGCATGGTGCCATCTTACACGTCCAAACAGTTGAAACGGCTGGACAACAAAGCACCGCCAACCTATTCTGAAACGCTGTCCGGAGACGCCTGCATGCTGGTTCGCCGATATCTGTCCGGTTTGGCTCTGCTCCTATTTTGGACAGCCTGCACAGCCGGAGGGGCCCCGGCCCGCGCTCAAATCGGCTCGGACCGGTATGCCTCCATCGTCATCGACGCCAGCAACGGCGCGATCCTATGGCAAGATCACGCCGACGACGCCCGGTTCCCCGCCAGCCTCACCAAAATGATGACGCTCTATATCCTGTTCGAGGCGCTGCGCGACCGCCGCGTCGCCCTCAGCGAACCCGTACCCGTGTCGGCCAGCGCGTCATCGATGCCGCCCACCAAGCTCGGCCTGCTGCCCGGAACCTACATCACGGTCGAAGAGGCATTGCTCGGCCTTGTCACCAAGTCCGCCAACGACGCCGCCGCAGCACTCGGTGAAATGCTCGGGGGCGATGAAGAACGGTTTGCCCAGATCATGACGCAGCGGGCTCGTTCCCTGGGCATGACCAACACCACTTTCCGCAACGCATCCGGCCTGCCCGACTTTGGCCAGGTTACGACGGCACGGGACATGGCGACGCTGGCCCGGCACCTGATCGCCGATTTTCCAGCGTACTACCGCTACTTCAGCGTGCCATCCTACCGTTTCCAGGGTCGCAACGTGCTGAACCACCAACGCATGCTGCAAACCTACCCGGGCGCCGACGGACTTAAGACGGGATATATCGAGGCGTCCGGCTATAACGTTGTCACCTCGGCCGTGCACGGCGACGTGCGGCTGATTGGTGTGGTGCTCGGCGCCGCCAGCGGGGGTGAGCGCGATGCGCACATGTCCAACCTGCTGGACCAGAGTTTTAGCCGGACAGGCGCGCCCATGATGGCCCGCACGGCGACTCCCAACCGGATGGCCGCCCTGATTGCCGCCGCACAGGCGGGCCAAGGTTTGCCGGCACCGGTGCCGACGTCGTATGGCAACTCGGGCCCGTTTAACCCGTCCGTCCGACCGGGCCGCGTACGGGAAGTTGCAGCCGCACCGCCATTACGCCGGGCCGCCGTGGCCCGTGCGTTGCCGGTGGTGATCCGGCCCTCCGGCCTACCCGTGCCACCCGTGTCCAACCGGGTCCCACCGCCGCCGCGCAGCGGATTGCCGCGGGGGTACGGCTACTAGGATTCTAATCCGACCAAAGTGCGTCGGCTTGAACTCTACGTCTGGAGATTTGGCGAACGCTACACCCGCCTAGGCGAAGCAGCCGGGTCGGAAGGTGCTTTAACTACCAGCTGCGGCAGGCGGTATCCCACGCCGGGCGCGATGCCTCGGCCTGCGCTTGGCTGTGCGTCACGCCAATGTCGGACAGCATGCGGTCGTCCATTTCGGCCAAAAGACGCCGGGTCTGGGCGGTGCGGATCACGGTACCCATCCACTGCATCACGCTGAGCCGCAAAGCCAGGCGGGCGGGAACGAAGGCGAACGTGGCCGGGATGCTGCGGGCGTGCATCGAAAACTCCTGTCTACAAACCGCCCCTGTGGTGCGGTGTTCCCGGAGATAAGCCGGACGTTGCAATCACGGAAACGAATTGCCATGATGTGACGCATCAGTTTTGGTGATCCAACGATGACCCCGACCCTCGACCCCGACCTGCTGCGTGCCTTCGTCTACATCGCCGAGGATGGCAGCTTCACCCGGGCCGCCCGGCGGGTGGGGCGCACACAATCCGCGGTGTCGATGCAATTGCAGCGGCTAGAAGCTCAGCTGGGCCAGCGCCTGGTGTCGCGCGGTAAGGGTGGCGCGGTTCAGCTTACGCCGCACGGGCAATTCCTGCTGACGAAGGCGCGTGACCTGCTGCACCTGAACGACCAGATCTGGAATAGCTTCAAGCAGCCCACCTTGCACGGTACCGTCCGCCTCGGCACGCCAGACGACTACGCGCTGCGCTATCTGCCCAGCATCCTGATGCGTTTTGCCGAAAGCTACCCGTCGGTGCAGGTGGAGGTGATGTGCCTGCCGTCGTCCCAACTGGTCGAGCGTCTGCATGCGGGTGAATTGGACCTTACTCTGTGCAGCCAGGGACATGAGCCGGCCGGGTGGCCGGCGGTGTTGCTGTGGCACGGCCCGCTCGCCTGGGTCACGTCCGCCCGGCATGCCCCGCACCGGCAGGACCCGCTGCCGGTGGCACTGGCCGCGGACCATTGCAGCTGGCGTCAACTTGCGATCGGCGCACTCGATGGCGCAGGCATCCGCTACCGCGTGGCGTACCAGTCAGCCACGCAGGTCGGCACCCACGCCCCGGTCCTGGCAGGCCTTGCCGTCACCGTCTCCACCGTGTCGTGGCTGCCCGAGGGACTTCGCGTCATCCGCCCCGATGAAGGCCTACCGCCACTGCCGGAGTTTGCAATCCTGATGTTGAAGAACCCAGACGCCCGCCAGCCGGTGACGGACGCGCTGGCCGAGCATATTTCCGATACGTTCCGGGGTGAGACGGTGCGGATGGCGGCGTAGGAGACGCGTCAAATGACACAGGCCGTCAATCTGCAAAGGAAGCTGGAATAATTTCGAGATATTGATCGCCAAAGATCGTCGCCGGGTTCAACGGGCACGGCGTCATGGTCGTCGAGGTTCAGGCTGAGTTCATCTTCCGCTCGCACCCGGACACCGACGACCTGTTCCTTGTGTTGAGGGGCACCCTCGCAATCAAGCTTCGCGACGGTGACGTGCGCGTCGGGCCCGGCAGATTATCCGTCGTCCCACGTGGCGTGGAGCACTGTCCGGCGGCCGAGGACGAGG
>JANONC010000002.1:0-5654 GCA_031420655.1 Rhodospirillales bacterium
CCCGTCCTACCGGAAGGTGCGCGCCCTGGCCAGCCTTGGCTATGCCGCATCCTCGCGCCGGTCGCGCACTTTCACGTAGGCCAGCGCGGCATGGCTGGTGCAATAGGGTTTACCGGCCATCGCGCCATCGTCACAAAACCGAAAGCTGGGCGTACCGGGTTCGCCAATCGGCCAGCAACATGCGGTGATCCGCGTGCCGGAAAATGCCGGGACACCACGCAATGCGGGCGGCCGCGGGGCAGCCTTGACCGGCTGTATCACCGGGCGTGGCGCAGCGATAATCCGGGCGGCGTGGGGCAGCGGAGGCAGAGTTGCCCCGACCGTCCGGCGCGGTACCAGGCGCGGGGTCTGCCCGACCGGCGCGCGGCGAATCGGCGACGGGCGCGGCGACAGCATGAGCCGGTGCGACTTTCCAACAACGGCGTTCTTGGTCACGCCAAGCCGCCGCCCGATCTCGGCCGTCGTCAGCCCCTCGTCCCACATGGCGCGTAGCCGGCTGATGGTCTCTTCGTTCCAGTCCATGCGGGTCTCTCCTGGCGTATATCTGCACCGTAACGGGACGCAGCACACCAGGGCTAGTGGCTTTTGCAGCTATGGGCACAATAAGTTGTGGGTAACTCTTAGGCGAGCTCTATCGCCAGAGCGCGCAGGCCCGCCGTGTATGGTGCCGCGATACGGCCCGCACGCAAATCATCCGTGCTCAGCGTTTCGACCAGCGATCCCGCCTGCATTACGGCAACCATCGGGCACAGATGGGCGACGACCGCCAGGTTGTGGCTAACCAGCACATAGGTCAGCCCGCGTTCGGCCTGCAGCGCGCGCAGCAGGTTCAGCACCTCTGCCTGCACGGACACGTCGAGCGCACTCGTCGGCTCGTCTAACAACAGCACCTCCGGCCCGGCCATCAACGCGCGGGCGATGGCGACCCGCTGCCGCTGACCGCCGCTGAGTTGGTGCGGATAGCGGAACCGCACGGCACCCGGCAGCGCCACGTCCGCCAGCGCGCGCATGATCCGGGCGTCGTGTCCTGCCAGCCCATGCACGATCAATGGCTCGCTCAGCGCCTGATCGACCGTCTGGCGGGGGTGCAGCGAGCCATACGGATCCTGAAACACCATCTGCACCCGGCGGTAAAAGTCACGGCTGCGCTTGGGCGTCAGCGGGGTGCCGGCGATGGCCATTTGTCCGGTCCAGTCCGGATTCAGGCCCGACAGCGCGCGCAGGACGGTGCTCTTGCCACTACCGCTTTCGCCCACCAGGCCAAAGCTGCCGCCGGCTGGCACGCTGAAGCTTATGCCATGCACGACCTCGGTGGCACCGAAGCGCACGCGCAGGCCATCGATCGCAATCATGTCAGCCACGCCGGGTCGCGCACCATGGTGGGCAGGCGGTCGCGCGGATGCAGTAACGAGGGCATGCAGTCGAGCAGGCCCCGCGTGTACGGGTGCTGCGCCCGGGCCAGGTCTTTGGCGGGTAGCTCTTCCACCACCCGGCCCGCGTACATGACGGCCACGCGGTCGCAGAAATGGCCCACAAGCGGCAGGTCGTGGCTGATCAGCAGCAGGCCCATGCCGCGCCGGCTCACGAGATCTTCGATCAGGCGCAGGATCTCCGCCTGCACCGTCGCGTCCAGCGCGCTGGTGGGTTCGTCGGCAATCAGCAGTTCCGGGTCGGGCGCCAGCATCATGGCGATCATCACCCGCTGGCCCATGCCGCCGGACAATTCGTGCGGGTAGGCGCTGGCGACACGGGCCGGGTCGCGGATCAACACCTGGGCCAGCAGGTCGATCGCTGCCTCGGCCGCCACACGCGCACTGCCGCCTTTGTGAGCGCGCCAGGCTTCGGCGATCTGCGCGCCCGCCGTCATGACCGGATTGAGCGCGTGCTTCGGGTCCTGCAGGATCAGCCCGGCACGGCGCCCGCGTATGCCGCGCATCTGCCGTTCGCTGGCGCGCAGGACGTCGATGCCGTCAAACGCCAGCCGGTCCGCCGTCACCTGCGCCGTGCGCGGCAGCAGGCGCAGGATAGCCCGGGCGGTGAGCGACTTGCCGGACCCACTTTCGCCGACAATGCCAAGCTTCTCACGCCCCACCTGCAGCGACACGCCCCGCACGGCTGGCACCAGTCCGGACGGGGTACGGAACGACACGGTCAGACCTGCCATGTCTACCAGCGGGATCATTGCCCGGCCTTCGGGTCCAGCACGTCTCGTAATCCGTCACCCAGCAGGTTGAACGCCAGCGACGCCGCGAAGATGGCGGCACCGGGTGCGACAGGCACCCACCATTGCTCAAGTATAAAGCGCCGTGCGCTGGCGATCATGGCGCCCCATTCGGGCGACGGCGGTTGTGCGCCCAATCCCAAAAACCCCAGCCCGGCGGCGGTCAGGATAATGGTGCTCATATCCAGCGTGACGCGCACGACCAGCGATTGCAGGCAGAGCGGCACGATGTGGCGCAGCACGATGCGGGCGGGGCTGGCGCCGGTCAGCCGGATGGCGGCGACGAAGTCGGTTTGGCGGTAGGCTAGCGTCTCGGCCCGCGCCAGCCGGGCATACGGTGGCCAAGCGGTGAGCGCGATGGCGAGCACGGTGCTGGTGATACCGGGCTTGAGCGCGGCTACAAAGGCCAGCGCCAGGATCAACTGCGGAAAGGCGAGGAACACGTCTGTCACCCGCATCATGATCCGGTCTAGCAGCCCTCCCGCATAACCTGCGATGCAGCCCACCAACAGCCCGAACGGCGCCACCAGCAGCACGATCGACACCACCATGCCCAGCGTGACCCGGCCGCCATACAGCAGCCTGCTGTACACGTCCCGTCCCAGTTCGTCCGTGCCCAGCCAATGCGCGGCGGAACTGGGCTGCAGCCGGGCGCGCAGGTCCTGGACGCCAGGCTCGTGCGTGGCCAGGAGCGGCGCAGCCAGTGCTAGCAGCACGAGCAGTGCTGCCACAATCAGCCCAGCCATTGCCATCGGGTTGCGCCGGAACAACAGCCATAGCCGGTAGCGCCGGCCCCACGCTGCCTGACTGCGTGAGGCCGGTGCGTCTGTCAGCAGCCAGGCCGTGTTCATGCGACCCGCGGGTCCAAGACGCGATAGAGCAGATCCGCCGCCAGGTTCAGCCCGACATAGGTCAGCCCCACCACCAGTGTGGCCCCCAGCACAGCGTTCATGTCGGCATTGAGCAGCGAGCCTGTGAGATACTGGCCCAGCCCCGGCCAGCTGAACACGGTCTCGGTCAGCACGGCCCCTTCCAGCAGGCCGGCGTAGGCCAGCGCCACGACGGTTATGAGACGCACCAGGATGTTGCCGAACGCATGCCGCCACAACACGCGGGTGGTACTCAGCCCCTTGGCGCGGGCGGTGATGATGAACTCGCTGCTCAGTGCGTCCAGCATGAAGGCGCGTGTCATGCGGGCGACGTTGGCGGTGTTCAGCGCCGCCAGCACCAGCGCGGGCAGTGCGATATGGCGCGCGGCATCGTGCAGGCTATCCCAATCCTGGGCGAGCGCCGCGTCGATCAGCAGCAGCCCCGTGCGGGGCGGCACGCCGTCCTGATACAGCACGTCCTGCCGGCCCGGACCCGGTGCCCAGCCAAGCGTCGCGTAGAATACCAGCAGCGCCACCAGCGCCAGCACGAACACAGGGATGGAGCTGCCGGACAAGCACACGACCCGCACCACCTGGTCGACCCAACTCCCCTGCCGCGACGCCGCCAGCACGCCAAGTGGCACGCCTACGCCGAGCGCGACCACCAGCGCCACCGTCGCCAGCTCCAATGTCGCGGGAAAGAACCGGGCGATGTCCTGCGTGACCCGGTTGCCGGTCATGACGCTGGAGCCGAATTTGCCCTGCGCCAGCTGCCCCACATAGATCACGAACTGCTCCGGCAGCGGTTTGTCGAGCCCAAGCTCCAGCCGGGTCCGCGCCACAACGTTGGCCGGGGCGCGGTCACCCACGATGGCCAGCACCGGGTCGATCGGTACCACCCGGCCGATGATGAACGTGACTAGCACGAGGCCGAACAGCGTGAGCGGCACGCTCGCAAGTGTGGCCAGAAGGGCGCGGGTGCGGCGGCTCACGACCCCGTGGCCCGGGGCTGGCCCAAGCTAGCCCTTCACGACATCCGTATACTTACTGCGGTCCGAGAGCAGCGCGAGGTTCAGGCCGGTCGTGCTCTTGCGCATCGCCGCAACTTCGACCTGCTGGCCCAGCAGCACGAACGGGCTCTGCTCCTGGTGGTCGAGCTGCAGGCGCTCGTACAGCGCGATGCGGCGCTTGCTGTCCGGCTCCTTCTGCGCCTCGATCGCGCGGGCGGTGAAGTCGTCGTTCTTCCAGTTGCTGCGCCAGCACAGGGTGCGGTTTTTTTGCGCGTCGGTGTTATCGGTGTTGATGTTGAACGTCTCCGCATTGCTGTGCGGGTCCAGGTAGTCGCTGCCCCAGCGCACCATCGCGATCTGATGCTGGCGCGCGCGGGTCTTGGTTATGACCTGCTTGCTTTCGCCGGCCAGCAGCGTCGCCTTGATACCGATCTCGGCGAGGTTCGCCTGAATGGCCTGCGCCCAATCGCCAAACGGCGCGACGCTGGGATGGTCCAGCGTCACCTCGAACCCGTTGGGCACGCCCGCCTCGGCCAGCAGCGCCTTCGCCTTCGCCACATCCTTTTTGAACGGCAGGTCGGTCAACGCGCCGGGAAAGCCACGCGGCAAAAAGGACTGATGCGGCTCATACGTGTTGGGCGTGATGGAAGCAGCAATGCCCACATAGTCGATCGCCCACTTGATCGCCTGCCGCACCTGCGGCTTCTGCAGCTCCGGATGCGACTGGTTCAGCGCTAGATAATTGATGTAGCTTTTGGGCGAGATGACGAGCGTGTAAGCCGGGTCCTTGGCAAGGGTCGAGAGCTGGTCTGGCGTCAGGTCGCGGGCAATGTCGATGTCGCCTTTTTGCAGGCCCAGCAACTGCGCCGAGGGCTCCGCCCGGTGCAGGATAATCATGCGGCGCAGCTTGGCCGGGTTGGCGGAGTTGGGGTTGGCTTCCAGCGTGATGCTCTCACTCGCCCGGTACGCGCGCAGCTGATAGCCGCCCGACCCGGCGCTGTTGCCTGCCTTCAACCACGCATTGCCCATGTCGTTACCGGCGGCATGGGACATGACCGTTTTCTTCTCAACCACCATGCCGACGGCCGCCGACAGGCAGTACAGTAGGAATGAGGGCGAGCCCTTTTCGGCGATCGTGATCATGAGGGTATCGGCGTCGGTCGCCTTGATTTTTTCAGCCACGTTGGCGGCGGTGAAGCCGAACTGGTTGATGATGAAGGCGGGTGCCTTGTCCAGGATAACGGCACGCTGCAGCGTGAATGCCGCGTCCTCGGCTGTGACGGGCGCGCCCGACGCGAACTTACGGCCGGGCGCCATCTTGAACGTCGTGGTCAGGCCGTCCTCGCTCGTGCTCCAGCTGGCAGCCAAGTCCGGCTTGATCTGCGTGGGGTCCGCCAGGTCCGGCAGGATCAACCGGTCGTAGCAATTGCCTAGCGCCTCCCCTCCGCTAAACTCGAAGCTCTCCTGCGGGTCCAGGCTCACAATGTCGTCGATCGCCTTGGCCATGATCAGCGCGTCCTTGGGCGTATCGGCCAGCGCGGCGCGGCTCAGGAA
>JANONC010000003.1:0-1879 GCA_031420655.1 Rhodospirillales bacterium
CTGGCCCCGGCCGATCCGCACCACACCGCTCGAGTGCGCATTTTCACGCCAGTGCAGGAGCTACCGTTCGCCGGGCACCCCAACATCGGCACCGCCTACATCCTGGCCCGGCGCGGCACGGTGTTCGGCCAGACCGTGGGCGACACGCTGGTGTTTGAGGAGTGGGCTGGGCTGGTGCCACTGCAAATCATGCGCGAGGACGGCGTGGTCGTTGGCGCGTCGTTCACTGCGCCCGAGCCGTTCAAGCACGGTACGCCCCTTTCCGTCGTACTTGTTGCGACGGCGCTCGGCATCGATGCGAGTGAAATCGACCCTGGCCTACACCCGCCGCTGATGGGTAGCGTCGGATTGCCGTTTGTGCTGGTGGCACTTCACCGCCGGGCGGCCTTGGCGGCGCTGGACCCGGACCGCGCTGGGCTGGCTGCCTTGTTTGCCGCGGCGGGCGTAACGGGCGTGCTGGCCTATGCGCAGGCAGGCGAGGCCGATGCCGACGCGACCTGGTCCGCCCGCATGTTCTGCCTTCATCCCGCCGTCACCGAAGACCCTGCCACCGGCAGCGCCAATGCCGCCCTTGTCGCCCTGCGCGCTACCCTGGCCGGGACTGTGCAATCCTACACGATGGCCCAGGGCGTGGAGATGGGCCGGCCCAGCCTGTTAGAGGCATGGACGGATGCGGAGGGCCGCGCCCACATTGGCGGGCGGTGTGCGCCGGTGTTGGTCGGACAATTGAATTCGTGACCTACTGCGATCGGCCCGCACAGAAGAAACTCTTTGTTCCTAACCGTGCAGGCCGCCGCACTGTTGGGATGATGGCGAGGCTAAACAATCAACCATCGCCTGTGCCTTACGACGAAAACGTGATCGGCTTCAGAGCAACGTAAGTAGGCCTGCAAGGGTTGGGCTTGCTGGAAACGACCATGCCCGAGCCGGTACCGCAGCGCGCCGACTATCTCTGGCAGAACGAACGCAGTCCGCCGGGGCGCGATGAGGAGTTTTGGTTGCGAGCAGAAGCGATCGTGGCGGCCAATGCGAAACCAGGTGCGATGACGCCCGTGCAAGAGCGTAGCCCGGCGGATGTGGATTTCGATGAGGCTCTAGCCGAAATGTTCCCCGCCAGTGACCCGGCAGCTAAATCCGATGCGGGGCAAATCCAGTTGAGGATATCATAGACGGCAACAACCCCGACGCGGGCGCGCTGGCTCGTGCCGGCATCGCCGGATCACCGTTTCGTAGCTTTTTTATGGGTGGGTTCGAGGGTGCCACGCACCGGCGCCCGTGTGGCACGCAGGTGGACAGTATCGCCGCCACCCAGCACGACACGATGGCAGCTATCGACTACCGCTTGCTGCGCAACGCCGGGCTGTGGACACTACGCGATGCGCTGCGCTGGCACCTGATCGAGCGGTCGCCCGGCATTTACGATTGGTCGAGCTTTCGGCCCATGCTGCATGCGGCGCGGCAGACCGGCACGCAAATGATCTGGGATTTATGCCATTACGGTGTGCCGGAATGGTTGGATGTGTGGTCACCGGACTTCGTGCCCCGCTTTGCAGCGTTTGCAGCCGCCGCAGCGACTCTCATCCAAACTGAAGGCGGGCAGACCGCGCCGCTTTATTGTCCGGTTAATGAAATCTCGTTTTGGGCCTGGGCCGGGGGTGAGGTGGGGTGCCTCTATCCCGGTGCGACCGAGAGCGGCGGCGCCCTCAAACAGCAACTGGTGCGCGCGGCGCTGGCGGCCACGGCCGCCATCCGTGCCGTCGATCCCCGCGCCCGCTTCATCATGGCCGAGCCGTTGATACATATCGGTGCCCACACGACCGACCCGCCCGAAGTGCAGCAATGGGCGCGCCAGCATATCGACGCGCAGTTCGAGGCCGCT
>JANONC010000004.1:0-5863 GCA_031420655.1 Rhodospirillales bacterium
GAATTCGCACAGGCCGTGGCGCTGCTGGCGAGTGGGCGGATCGACATGACGCCGGTGCTATCGGCCGACTTGCCCGTGGCCCAGGTGGCCGAGGCGTTCGCGCTGGCGATGGACCGAACCCGGTCGATCAAGGTGCATCTCCACTTCTGACCCGCTATAACCAGTTTCGGCGACCCGGCACGAGACCTGGAACCAGGGGAGACGACATGCCATTCCGGCGACTGACGGCCAGCGGAAACGTGCTCCTGCTGCTTTGCGTGATGTACTTCATCACTTATGTAGACCGTGTGAACGTCAGCACGGCGGCCGCGGCGTTCAAGACCGACCTGGGGCTGAGCAACACGCAGCTCGGGTTCGTGTTCTCGGCCTTCGCGTACCCGTATTTGGTGTGCCAGGTGATCGGCGGCTGGTTCGGCGACCGGTTCGGCGCGCGTCGTACTTTAATCGTGTGCGGTGCCATCTGGTCGGTCGCTACCATCCTGACCGGGCTGGTGGGCGGGCTGTACACGCTGGTGGCGGCCCGCATGTTGCTTGGGTTGGGTGAGGGTGCCACCTTCCCGACCGCCACCCGTGCAATGTCCAACTGGTTGCCCGGCGGTAAGTCCGGCTGGGCGCAGGGCATCACCCATGCCGCCGCGCGCCTGGGCAATGCCATCACACCGCCTGCCGTCGTCATCTTGATCGGCTGGGTATCCTGGCGCGGCTCCTTCGTCGTCATGGGCTTCGTAAGCCTGGTCTGGGTTGCCGTCTGGGCCTGGTATTACAGGGATGACCCACGCGCGCACCCGGGTGTGACGGCGGCGGAGTTGGCGCGGCTGCCCGCCCCCCGGTCTGCGACAGTGCGAACACCCACGCCCTGGGGCCCGTTGCTGCGCCGCATGGCCCCGGTCACCTTCGTCTATTTTTGCTATGGCTGGACGCTGTGGACGTTCCTGACCTGGGTCCCGCAATTCATGCTGTATGCGTACAAGCTGGACCTGAAGAACTCGGCGCTGTTTTCCATGCTGGTGTTTGGCGGCGGCGTGGTGGGCGATGCGTTGGGCGGCTGGTTGTCGGACTGGATTTACCGGCGCACGGGCTCACTGACGCGGGCGCGGCGGGACCTGGTGATCTTTGGCATGATCGGCTCCTTGCTATGCTCGGTCCCCATTCTGTGGATCACGGAGCCCGTCATGGCGGCCCTGTCGCTGGGCGGCGCGTTCTTCTTTGCCGAACTCACGATCGGGCCGATGTGGGCCATCCCGATGGATATCGCCCCCGCCCACTCCGGCACAGCGAGCGGGCTGATGAACAGCGGATCGGCCTTGGCCGCGATCCTGTCGCCCCTGGTGTTCGGCGTCATCATCGACCGCACCGGCAATTGGTCTTTGCCGTTCATCGGCACCATGGGCCTGCTGGTGGTGGGTATTGCCGGCGCGTTCCTGATGCGTCCGGATCACAGCTTCGCGGCCTCCAGCCCGGCGGTGAAGACCCTTGCCTGATACAACCCCCATAAGACAGGCCCCGCTGGGCGATGCACGCCTGGCGCAGCGGCTGCGACGAGAAATGGAGGGCGACGTGCTGTTCACCCGCGCCGACCGGGGCCGCTACGCGACGGACGCGTCCATCTATCAAGTGGAGCCGGTGGGCGTCGTGGTGCCCCGCACCTTGGCAGACGCGGAGGCGGCGATGGCCATCGCCCGCGAACATGGCGTGCCCGTGCTACCCCGCGGCGGCGGCACCAGCCAGTGCGGGCAAACGGTCAACCGGGCGCTGGTGATCGACTGCACGAAGTACCTGCGCCGGGTGATCGAGGTCGATTCCACCGCGCGCACGGCGTGGGTGGAACCCGGGCTCGTGCTGTCGCACTTGAATGCCGCACTGAAGCCGCAGGGACTGTTCTACCCGGTCGATCCCAGCACCCACGCACGCTGCACGCTGGGCGGCATGGCAGGTAATAACTCGTGCGGGTCCAAAAGTATCCGCTACGGGCTGATGGCCGATAATGTGCTGGCCATCGACGGCATATTGGCCGACGGCACGCGCCACCGTTTTGGTCCGGCGGGTCCGGAAAGCCCGCGTATCGCCCAACTGGTCAGCCGGCTGCGCGCCCTGGGTGCCGCGGAGGCCGACGAGATCGCGGCCCGCTTTCCCACGCAGTTGCGCCGGGTAGGCGGCTACAACATCGAGGTGCTGACGCCGGGCCGCTCACATAATTTGGCCCGCCTACTCGTGGGGTCGGAGGGTACGCTCGCCTTTTCCGCCGCGTTGCAGCTCCAGCTACAGCCGGTGCTGCCGCGCAAAATGCTGGGTATCTGCCAGTTCCCGACTTTCCGCGCCGCCATGGAAGCGTCTCGCCACCTGGTCACGCTGGGGCCGGAGGCAGTCGAGCTGGTGGACCGCACCATGATCGACCTCGGCCGCGGCATCCCGATCTACCGCGCCACCATCGATCGCATGGTGCAGGGCGAGCCGGATAGTCTTCTCATTGTTGAGTTCCACGGTCAGGACGACGGGCCGTTGCTGGCCAAGCTGGCCGAGCTCGACACGATGATGGCCGACCTTGGCTGGCCCGGCGCCGTCGTGCGCGCGACGGAGCCCGCGTTCCAGGCCGCCATCGCGGAGGTGCGCGAGGCCGGGCTCAATATCATGATGTCCATGAAGGGCGACGGCAAACCCGTGTCGTTCATCGAGGATTGCGCGGTGGGCCTGGACGACCTGGCCGAATACACCAGCGCGCTTAACGACGTGTTCGAGCGGCATGGCACGAAGGGCACCTGGTATGCCCATGCCAGTGTCGGCTGCCTGCATGTGCGACCGGTGCTGAACATGAAGGACCCGGCCGATATCCGCACCATGCGCGCCGTGGCAGAGGAATGCTTCGCCCTGGTCCGTGCCTACAAGGGATCGCACAGCGGCGAGCATGGCGACGGCATTGTACGCAGCGAATTTCACGAGCCGATGTTCGGCGCCCGGATCGTGCGGGCGTTCGAGGCGGTGAAGGATGCGTTCGACCCGGCTGGGCTGCTGAACCCCAACCGCATTGTGCATCCGCCACGCATGGATGACCGGCGCCTGTTCCGTTACGGCCCGGATTATGCGGCCGACCCGGCGTTTACGCCCGCCCTGGACTGGTCCGGCTACCCGGGCCCGGCCGGCGGCATGCTGTCCGCGGTCGAGATGTGTAACAACAACGGCACCTGCCGTACGTTCGACGCGGGCGCGATGTGCCCGAGCTACCGGATTACGCGGGACGAAACGCACCTTACGCGCGGCCGGGCCAACACGCTGCGCCTGGCGCTGACGGGCCAGCTGGGGCCGGACGCGATGGCAGGCGATGACGTGGCCGAGGCGCTGTCGCTGTGCGTGTCGTGCAAGGCGTGCCGGCGGGAGTGCCCGACGGGCGTGGACATGGCCAAGATGAAGATCGAGGCGCTGGCCGCCCGCGCCCTGCGCCATGGCGTGCCGTGGCGGTCGCGCCTGGTGGCGGAGCTGCCGCGGCTGGCTCGCGTGGCGTCGCTGGCACCGGCGCTGGCTAATTTGCGCAACCGTGTGCCGGTACTGCGGCGGTTGTCGGCGCGCATGGGCCTGGCAGAGTCGCGGTCGCTGCCGGAGTGGAGTGCGGCGCCGTTTCGTGACGCCGAGGCTGCCGGAACCCCTGCGCCGCGTGGTGACGTGCTGCTGCTGGCCGACACGTTCAACCGGTATTTCGAGCCGGAGAACCTGCGCGCTGCGGTACGCGTACTGGCCGCCGCCGGGTTCCGCGCTGTGCTGCCAGCCAGCGCCGGGCGGCCGTTATGCTGCGGGCGGACGTACCTCGCCGCTGGTATGGTGGCCCGTGCCCGGCAGGCGGCTGCGCGCACCCTGGCGGCTTTGGCCGGCGATCTGCCCGTCGTGGGATTGGAACCGTCATGCCTGCTGACGTTGCGGGACGAGTTTGCCTCGCTGCTGCCCGGCCCGGCCACCGCGGCGCTGGCGGGGCGGGCGATGCTGCTCAGCGAGTTCCTGGTGCGGCAAGGCGTGCAGCTGGACATGGTTACGATCGGCGCCCGGGCGCACGTGCACGGGCACTGTCATCAGAAAGCGTTCGGCGCGTTCCCCGATGCGCTGGCGGTGCTGCGCGGCGTGCCGGGGCTGGAAGTGACGCCGATCAAGTCATCCTGTTGCGGCATGGCGGGAGCGTTCGGCTACCAGTCCGAAACGCAGGACGCATCCCGGGCGATGGCGGAGGCCGGGCTGTTACCGGCCGTGCGCGCGGCGGCGATGGAGGACTGGATCGTGGCCGACGGCACGTCCTGTCGTCACCAGATTGCGGACCTGTCCGGGCGGCGGGCGGTGCATTCGGTGCAGCTGCTGGACCGTGCGCTGCGCCAATAAAGCGATAGGTGGTGTGCCGGTGGGGGCCTCCAACGAAACCCTCGATTGCAATCCATTCGCTGGGGCAGTCCTACGGCATGGGAAGTAGCACCGTGTCACGACGGCACGCGGCCTTCGAGCGACGCGCTGCCGTTACCCAAAGCGAGCTAGCCGGAACGGTGCCGGGTCCACGATCGTCGCGGCGCCCATGACCAGGTCTGCCATCAGCTGCCCGGCCGCCGGGCCGACGCCGAAGCCGTGGCCGGAAAAGCCGCTCGCGAGGTAAAAGCCCGGCACGCTCGCCACCCGGTCGATCACCGGCACCCCGTCTGGCGTCACGTCGATCAAGCCGCCCCAGCTGCTCGCGATCTGCATGCCGGCAAATGACGGAAAGGCCCGCACCAGCTGATGCTGCGCGAACGCCAGGCTGCGTGCGCTCGGCACCGGGTCCAGCACGCGCACGGCCTCGAAGGGCGAGGGTTCGTCCAGCGCCCAGCGCCGGGGCGTACGCGCTTCAATCATGAACCGGCTATCGATGCGCAATTTCAGCTCGTGCCGGTGCTTCAGGAACGACGGTCCAAATTGAGACAGCAGCCGAAAGCTGTCCGGCACGATCGGCGTAAGCATGTTGTTGCGCTGCGCGATCGTGTACCCGCCATCCGCCCGGCGGCGGAATGCCCAGTCCTGCCCGCCCACCGTCATCTCCGGCCCCGCCATCGGCGTGGTGCGCAAAACCGATCCCAGCACCTTCAGCTGCGGAAATGCGACGCCCTGCGCGCCGCAAAACAGGCGGGACCATGCGCCGCCGGCCAGCACGGCCGCGTCGCAGCGGATGGTCCCACGTTCCGTCACTACGCCCACCACCTGGCCGCCCCGGCGCTCCAGACCGCGGGCCGCGCAGCTCTCGACAATAAGCGCACCGTGACGCCGGGCGGCAGCGGCCATGGCGGGTACGGCCTGGCCGGGCTCCGCCTTGCCATCACCGGCCGTGACCAGCGCACCCGCAAACCGGAGGCCTGCGCCGGGCAACAACGCCGCGGTCTCGTCTGCGTCCAGCAGGCGGGACTGCACCTGGTAGGCTTGTGCGCGTTCCAGCCACGCGGCGTGGCTAGCCAGCTCCCGCGCTGTCTCTGCTACGTAGGCGACGCCCGCCCGGCGAAAGCCCACATCGGTGCCCACGCGCCCGGCCATACCGTCCCACAGCCGCACACCTGCCATCGCCAACGGCACCTCCGCCATGTCCCGCCCGGTCGTGCGGCACCAGCCCCAGTTGCGGCTCGATTGCTCCGCCGCAACGCGACCCTTTTCCACGACGGTCACGGCCACGCCGCGCTCGGCCAGGCACAGCGCGGTGCTGATGCCGATCACGCCGGCGCCGATCACCACGACGCTGGTGGCTGCGGGCAGGATTGCGTCGGTCTCGATCGAGTGGAGCGGTTGCGGCATCTGGTTGCGATCCTGGGCTGGTGCGGTCAAGCTACGCGGCTGGTTGACCCGGGGAAAGCGCATGCGGTGGATCGTGATCATG
>JANONC010000005.1:0-3159 GCA_031420655.1 Rhodospirillales bacterium
CATCACGACGCGTGATTTCGTAATCGCGACCGTGGCGCCCACGAAGGGTATGGAGGCTGCCGCGACAGAGACGGCCGCCGCCGCTGCGCCCGCCAAGGGCAAGGCACCCGCCAAGGGAGCCGCCCCGGCCGCTGCCGCGAAAGCCCCGGCCAAGCCGGCCGCCAAGAAGTAGCCTTGCTGCTATGGACCGGGCTCGGCAACCCCGAGCCCGGCATGGCCCGCCAGCGCCACAATGCCGGCTTCATGGCCATCGACCGCATCGCTCAGGCGCACGGCTTCGGCCCATGGCGTCAGCGGTTTCGCGGTTTGGCGGCAGAGGGGGCCGTGGGTGGCGAGCGCGTGCTGGCGTTGAAGCCACTGACGTACATGAACGATAGCGGCACCTGCGTGCAGCCCGCCGCCGCGTTCTACAGGTTAGAACCTGGCGCCATCACAGCTTTTCATGACGAGCTGGATTTAGTGCCGGGCAAGGTGCGCGTGAAGCTGGGCGGCGGCGCGGCCGGGCATAATGGGTTGCGCAGCATGGACCGGGAGCTGGGCACACCTAATTATTGGCGCGTCCGTCTCGGCATCGGCCACCCCGGCGTCAAGGAACGGGTGCACGGCCACGTACTGGGCGACTTTGCCAAGTCCGACGCCACGTGGCTGGCCGCCATGCTGGACGCAGTGGCGGACGCCGCACCGCTGCTGGCACAAGCCAAGCCGGAAGAATTCATGACGCGGGTCGCGTTCCTAACCGAGGATACACGCTGATGGGCTTTAACTGCGGCATCGTCGGCCTGCCCAACGTAGGCAAGAGCACGCTGTTCAACGCGCTGACCGCGACAGCCGCGGCGCAGGCCGCCAACTACCCGTTCTGCACGATTGAGCCGAACGTGGGCCGCGTGGCTGTGCCCGATCCGCGGCTCGATACGCTCAGCCGCATCGGTAAGAGCAAGACGACGGTGCCCACCAGCCTTGAGTTTGTCGACATCGCCGGGCTGGTGCGTGGCGCGTCGCGCGGCGAGGGGCTCGGCAACCAGTTCCTCGCCAATATCCGCGAAGTGGACGCGATCATCCACGTGCTGCGCTGTTTCGAGGACGGGGACGTCACCCACGTCGAGGGCAGCGTGGACCCGGTGCGCGACGCCGAAACGGTCGAGACGGAGCTGATGTTGTCCGACCTCGATAGCCTGGAACGCCGGCTGCCGGCGTTACAGAAAAAGGCGCGCGGGGCGGACCGGGAGGCGGCGGCGCAGGTGGCTCTGATGGAGCCGATCGTCGCCGCGCTGCAAGCCGGGTACCCGGCCCGCACTGCCATCCCACCCGATCAGATCGAAGCCGCCAAGCGCCTGCAGCTCATGACCAGCAAGCCTGTGCTGTATGTGTGTAACGTGGAGGAAGGTGCCGCTGCCACCGGCAATGCCCACGCCGATGCGGTCCGTGCCCGGGCAGCGGCCGAGGGGGCCGGCGTCGTAATCGTCAGCGCCGCGATCGAGGCGGAAGTCAGCTTGCTCGCCGAGGCAGATCGGCGCGAGTTCCTGGACACGCTGGGCCTGCCGGATAGCGGCCTCGACCGCGTTATCCGCGCCGGGTACGGGCTGCTGGGGCTGGTGACGTATTTCACGGTCGGCCCGAAAGAGACCCGCGCCTGGACCATCACGACAGGCACCAAGGCCCCGCAAGCGGCTGCGGTGATCCACAACGATTTCGAGCGCGGTTTTATCGCGTGCGAGACGATCGCCTATGACGACTTCGTAACGCTTGGCGGTGAAGCGGCCGCCAAGGAGGCCGGGCGCATGAAGGTCGAAGGCCGCGAGTATGTGGTGCGTGATGGCGACGTGCTGCTTTTCCGCTTTAACGTCTAGCAGGCTGTCGGTTTGAAGCCAGAAGAGTTGGGTTTACGCAATCTTAGTAACGTTTAACGTTTCTCGGCGGCCTTATACCACAACCCTCCTGACGTGACTCGCGGGGGCTTCCCCGACGCGGTAGATATCTGATTCGATGGCGGGGTCCTGAGGAGGCCCACCATGCCGATCCCACTTTCCGCTAATTACGACGCTGCCAGCCTGCGTGCCGCGGCCCGCGGCAGCAAGGACGCCAACCAGACACGGCGACTTCTCACCCTCGCGGCGATCTACGATGGTTCGACCCGTACCGAGGCTGCGGTGATCGGCGGCGTCACGGTGCAGATCGTGCGCGACTGAGTAGCCAAGCTGAACGCGCACGGGCCTGCCGGCCTGATTGACCGCAGGGGCGGAGGCACGCCGCCGATCCTGACCGACGAACACCGCCGGGCATTAGCCATGGCGATCGAGGACGGGCCGATCCCGGCTGTCCATGGCGTGGTGCGCTGGCGTGTGATCGACCTGTGCCAGTGGTTGTGGGACGGCTACGCGGTGCGGGTTTCCAAGCAGACGCTCAGCCGCGAGCTGCGAGGGATGGGCTACCGCCGGCTCTCGGCTCGGCCGCGTCACCACGCCCAGGCGCATGGCGCCATTGCAGCTTTTAAAAAAGTCTCCCCGCGCGTCTGGACGCGATCGGGCGCGCGCAGGGCATCGGCCGCGAGGGCGTAGAGGTCTGGTTCGCCGATGAAGCCCGCGTCGGCCAGAAGAACAAAATCTCCCGGCGCTGGGCCAAACGAGGCACCCGACCCCCGGGCGCCCGAGACCAGCGTACGGCGTCCACCTACATCTTCGGCGCGATCTGCCCCGAGACAGGCGCCGGCGCCGGGCTTGTTCTGCCCTGGTGCAACACCGAGGCGATGGGCCTTCACCTGGCCGAGATCGCCGCCCGCGTGACGCCGGGCCGGCACTGCGCGCTGCTGGTGGACCAGGCGGGCTGGCACACGTCAGAGCGGCTGGTCGTGCCCGCCAACATCACCATTGACCATCCCCCGTTACGGTGGACACGGGTTACGGCCTACGCGGCCGCGCCGAGCTGTTCTTTGTTGACCGGCGTGATGTAGCCGAGGCTTGAATGCAGGCGCTCGCGGCTGTGCCAGCCCTCGATGGCCCGGAACAGGGCCGTGCGCGCTGTCTGCCGGGTGTGGAACGAGCCGTCGCCGTCCAACTCGGTCTTGAGGCCGCCGAAGAAGCTTTCCATGGGCGCGTTGTCCCAGCAGTTTCCCTTGCGGCTCATCGAGCACCGCATCCCATGCTCGTCCAGCACGCGGCGGTA
>JANONC010000006.1:0-6532 GCA_031420655.1 Rhodospirillales bacterium
TGCCCGGCGACGACCGCCACCTTCTTGCTTGCCATCTGGTTGGCGACGCTGACCGCCTGCTTCGGGTCGCACGCATCGTCGCCGATTTCCAGCACCAGCATCTGGCCGTTCACGCCGCCGGCCTTGTTGATATCGGCCACGGCCTGTTCGGCGCCTGCCTTCATTTGCGTGCCGATCGCGGCGTAGGATCCGGTCATCGGACCCACGGTCGCCACGTGCACTTCAGCCTGGGCCGCGCCGGCCAGCGCAAGCGCCGTTACAGTGCCAAGTAGGGTTCTGCGAAGCATCGGATGCTCTCCTGAATGGATCCTTAACGGGGCTAACGTATGCGTGAAACCAAGAGCAGGGAAGCGCCTAATGCGCGCCTTCCAGGTAAGCCGCACGGATTTCGGGGCGGGCCAGCAACTCGGCGCCCGGGCCGGACATCGTAATGGCACCATTCACCAGCACGTAGCCGCGGTGGGCCAGGCGCAGCGCTTGGTACGCGTTCTGTTCGACAAGCAGCACCGTCAGGCCCTCACTCGCATTCAGCTCGCGTATGGCCGTAAAAATCTGGCGTACAACCAGCGGCGCCAGGCCAAGGCTTGGTTCGTCCAACAGTAGCAGGCGCGGCTGGCTCATGAGCGCGCGGCCGATGGCGAGCATTTGCTGCTCGCCACCAGAGAGCGTGCCACCACGCTGCGTCAGTCGCTCCTCCAGACGCGGGAACAGGTGAAAGACCTGGTCGCGCAGGCGGTTGTAGTTGCGCATCTGCACGACCTGCGCGCCCATCAGCAGGTTTTCCTGCACGGTCATGCGGCTGAAGATGCGCCGGCCTTCGGGTGCCTGTGCCAGGCCCATGTGCATGATCTGGTGGGTCGGCAGGGCGGTGATGTCGGCACCGGCATAGGTGATGGTGCCATCGCGGGCGCGGGGGCTACCGCAAATGGTCATCATCAGCGTGGACTTACCGGCCCCATTGGCACCGATCAGGGTCACGATCTCGCCCTCCGCCACTTCGAGCGTGACGCCGCGCAGAGCCTGGATTGCGCCGTAGAAGGCGGTGACGCCCTCCAGCCGCAGTAGGCTCATGCGGCTACCCCCGTCGCGTTCGTGGGGGCGATGGGCGAGTCGATGTCGTCATCGTCGCTCTCGCCCAAATACGCGGCGATGACGGCCGGGTTGGCACGAATGGCGGCGGGGTCGCCGTGGGCGATGAGCTTGCCGTGATCCAGCACCACGATCTGGTCGCTGATGCGCATGACGACGCCCATGTCATGCTCGATCAACAAGATGCTGCAGCCATCGGCCTGGATAGTTTTAAGCAAGCTGGCCAGCGCGTCGCTCTCGCGCGGGTTCAGCCCGGCCGCGGGTTCGTCCAGGCACAGCAGCACGGGGCTCGTACACATGGCGCGCGCGATCTCCAGCCGCCGCTGGTCGCCGTAGGGCAGGGCGCCGGCCGGGTCATCGGCGCGGGCGAGCAGGTTGATGCGGTCCAGCCACTCGCACGCCCGGTCAATCGCCACAGTTTGCGCCCGGGCGTGCCCGCCCAAGCCGAACACGGCCAGTAACCCGCTGGCAACGTTGGGCATGAGGGTGTTATGCTGCGCTACCAGCAGATTTTCCAGCACCGTCATACCCTGGAACAGCCGGATGTTCTGGAACGTACGGGCCACGCGGGCACGGCGCGCGATACGGTGGCCGGGCAATTTCTGCAATGTGTGGGTCGTGCCGTCCGGATGCGTCAGCACGATGGACCCGGCCGTCGGACGATAAAAACCGGTGATGCAATTGAACACCGTCGTCTTGCCCGCACCATTGGGGCCGATGACGGACGTGATCTCACCCGCACGCGCCCGAAAACTGAGCGCATTGACGGCTGTCAGCCCACCAAATTTCATGGTCAGGCCGGTGACGTCCAGCATCAGCCCCGGCCCTCCGCCACCAGCTCACCCGCAATGACGCGCGCCTGGCCGAGCGACACGCTGGGCGTACGGCCGGACACGAGCCCACGGGGGCGCAACACCATCACCAGCACCAGCGCCAGGCCGAAGATCAGCATGCGGTATTCCTGCAACTCACGAAACACCTCCGCGCCGCCTATCATGACGATGGCTGCCAGCGCCGTGCCCAGCTGGCTGCCGAGCCCGCCCAGCACCACGATGGCGAGCACGATGGCGCTTTCGATAAACGTAAAGCTCTCCGGGCTGATGAACCCGGCGCGAGTCGAGAAGAAGCAGCCGGCCAGTCCGCCGAAGGTGGCCCCGATCGCAAACGCGGTCAGCTTGGTGACCGTCACGTCGATGCCCAGGCTGCGGCAGGCGATCTCGTCTTCGCGCAGCGCCTCCCATGCGCGGCCGAGTGCGACGCGGCGCAGCCGGAGCGACACCCAATTGGTTAGCAGCGCCAGGCCCAAGATGACGAAATACAGAAAAACGGCCCGTTGCGACGGGCTGTACTCGATGGGAACGCCGAGGCTGGTGAGGAGGCCGACGAACGTGTCGCTGTCGCCGGTGTTTGTGAACTTGTAGCCGAACAGGGTGGGCCGCGGGATGTTACCGATGCCGTTCGGTCCGCCCGTGATGCTGACGGCGTTGAGCAGCACGAGGCGGATAATCTCGCCGAAGGCCAGGGTCACAATGGCGAGGTAGTCGCCGCGCAACCGCAGCACCGGAAAGCCCAGCAGCACGCCGAACAGCGCCGCCGTCAGCCCGCAGAGCGGCAGGGAGACCCAGAAGCCAAATCCCACCTGCGACAGCAATGCGAAGGTGTAGGCACCGATGGCGTAGAACGCGACGTAACCGAGGTCGAGCAGGCCGGCCAGCCCCACGACGATGTTCAGGCCCCAGCCGAGCATGACGTAGGTGAGTACGATCACGCCCGTATCGATCGCGTACCGCCCGGCAAAGAAGGGCAGCGCCACGGCCAGAACGAGCAGCGCCGGCGTGATAAATCGCCCCGCCCCGGCCAGCACGCGGCTGGGCGCAACCGGGGCGGGCGCGGGCTGCATCACGCGCTGCGCCAAACGTACCAGGAAGGCCGTCGTGATCGTCGCCAGCACAGCCTTGTGCCACCACACGATGGGTGCCAGCACGACGATTAGCGCCGCCACCAGGGTGGCCATGGCGATGTAGAACCCGGCACGGATGGCCCGGTCCGGCGTAGTGCGCAGGCGCCCCGGGCGGAACAGGATGGCGAGCCGGCCGAGGAACGTTGCTGCGACCGCAATGGCCAGGGCCCCGGGGCGCGGGACCAGATACAGCCCGTTGGCGGCCGCTTCGGTCTTCAGGCCGATCATCATGCCGAACAGGCCGAACGCCACCAGCGCACCAAGTCCCGCGTCGCGCAGATCGGACTTCATACCTTCTCGACATCCGAGCGGCCCAGCAACCCTGTCGGCATGAAGATCAGCACGACAATCAGCACGCCGAACGCCGCCACGTCCTTGTATTGCGTGCTGAAATAGGCCGACCAGAATGTCTCGATCAGGCCGATCGCCAAGCCGCCCAGCACGGCACCGGGCAATGAGCCGATGCCGCCCAGCACGGCCGCGGTGAACGCCTTTACGCCGGCCACGAACCCGATAAAGAAATCGATAACGCCATAATACAGCAGGAACATGAACCCGGCGACGGCGGCCAGAGCTGCGCCAATCACGAACGTCAAGCTGATGGTACGGTCCGTATCGATGCCCAGCAGCCCGGCCATTTTGATATCCTGCTCACACGCCCGCATCGATCGTCCAAGCGGGGTGGCCGAAACCAGCCAGGTGAACGTTGCCAGCACGACGAGCGTGGTGACAAAGATCATGATCTGCATCCACGACAGCTGCACCGCGAATCCATCCACATTCATCAGCTGAATCCCGCCCGGGATCAGCGGCGCGATGGGCTTCACGCGGGCACCCTGGCTGACCTGCGCAAAGTTTTGCAGCAGGATCGACATTCCGATGGCGCTGATCAGCGGTGCTAGCCGGAAGCTGCCGCGGAGCGGACGGTAGGCCACCCGCTCGATCGACCAGCCATACAGCGCCGCGGTGCCTGTCGCGAGGATCAGCGTCAGCGCAAGCGCCAGCGGGACGGAGGTGAGGCCAAGGCCCGACAAGGCCGTGAGCGCGATGAGTGAGATGAACGCACCAATCATGAACACGTCGCCATGGGCGAAGTTGATCATGCCGATGATGCCGTAGACCATGGTGTAGCCGACTGCGATCAGGCCGTAGATCATGCCCAGCGTAACGCCGTTGATGAGTTGTTGCAGCGCGTAGGCCAAGCCCTGATTCCTTTTAACTAAGGAACAACCAAACACGGGCCGAGCGCCCGGCGCAACCCTGCTGCGCACGGGATGCAGGCTTTCCTTCTCGGTCTCGTCTTGCTATACGGCGCGCTCCCGCAGGGGCATGCGGGCGCTTAGCTCAGTTGGTAGAGCAGGTGACTCTTAATCACCGGGTCGTAGGTTCGAATCCTACAGCGCCCACCAACGCTTTCAATGACTTACACGGTCTTGCAAGGTCGAAACGAAAAGTCTGGGACCGGATTGGGACCTGGGCTTTAGGATGCGGTCCAACTGTTTTCAGCGCTGGTGCAGAGCTGGTAGTAGGTCATTTTGAATCCGATGGATTGCAGTCCTAGCGGTTCCTGGATGCGCCTATGACAATGAAACGCACCCCCCGCCCCCATCGCAACCTTGGCCGTGAAGTCTGCCAAAAACCGCTTCCACTAGCCCGTCATCACCCCGTCCCCTCATCAGCGAACCTCGCTTAACAACCTGTCCGAAAATCTGGGACCACCCAACCCCTCTTTCTCACGACTGCCGACGTGTCGGACAGCGCCGGGGCTCAGCTGATCCTGGACAGCATCCGCAAACGCTGGCACTGGCTCAAGCACCTGTTTGCCGATGGCGCCTACGACCGGACCCGGCTGATGGACAAAGCTGCCTTCTTGGACTTCGTCATCGAGATCGTGCGGCGGTCGGACAAGCAGGTCGGGTTCGAGGTAATCCCGCGCCGGTGGGTCGTGGAGCGGACCTTCGGTTGGATGATCCGCTGGCGGCGACTGGTGCGCGATTACGAGAAGCGTCTCGACGTCTCAGAAGCCATGATCCATGTCGCAATGGGCAGCCTGCTGCTACGCCGGATCGCACACAAGTGATTTCTCAAACGGACACTGAGGATGACTTGAAAGGTAATCGAGATGAACAGGCCCCTCTATCTTTGTAGAAGTATTCCGCTATACTGATTCACGCGTTTTGAGGAAATAACATGACTGGCGCACTTGATGAAAACATATATAACGAGGGTACTATATCTGTAACCAAAACTTTGGTGAAAGTTGGAAAAACTTCTTATCCGGCTAATAGTATTGGAAGCGTCTATATACATAAGCCGAAGTCCATAGTGTTCTATGTAATAGCCGGCGTATGTATTGTAACTGCGTATAATGTAAGTGTCCGTTCGGAAAGAGCTTGAGCCGCTGGAGTCGGTTGTGATTCCCTCGGCAGCACCGATTCGCGAGGTGCTACATGTGGACTGCCGAGAACCGTGCCCGGTATGAGCTGCGCGGACTGCGTTACCCGTCCGACCTGACGGACGCGGAATGGGAACTGGTTGCCCGCACATTCGTCCGGCCAAGCGGAGCGGACGGCCCAGGACGGCTCACATGCGCGAGGTGATGAACGCGGCGCTCTATCAGCTTGGCACCGGTTGCCAGTGGCGGGCACTGTCGAAGGACTTCCCCCCACGCACGACCGTGTTTGAGTATTTGGACCTGTAGGAGTGTGACCGAACGCTGGAATGTGTGCATCACGCGCTCTGTGTCGCCGTGCGCGAGCAGGTGAAACGGGAGGCCAGCCCGACTGCAGCCATCATCGACAGCCAGAGCGTCAAGAGCGCGGAAAGAAGGGGGCCTGCATCGATCCTTCCGGCTACGACGCAGGCAAGAAAGTCAAAGGCAAGAAGCGGCACATCGTTATCGACACGCTCGGCCTGATGCTTTACCTCGTCGTCCACCCAGCCGACGTTCAAGACCGCGACGGCGGCCTGCTTGTCTTGCAAGCGGTGCGAAAGCTGGTCTCGTTTATCGAGCGCATTTTCGCCGACGGAGGCTATCAAGGGCCGGCGACGGCCGCCGCCGTCAGGGCACTCGGGCCATGGCAGATCGAGATCGTGAAACGCTCCGACCTGCGTCGTTTCGTGGTGCTGCCAAAGCTATGGATTGTCGAGCGGACGTTCGCCTGGATGGGCCGCAACAGGCGGCTGTCGAAGGACGACGAGAACACGACACGCTTCGCCACCGCCTATCTGCGCTTAGCCATGATCCAGCTTATGCTGCGCCGTCTCGTTCGACTAAACCCCGTTTTGTAATGACCAACTTTCCGAACGGACTCTAAGTGTCCATCCGGAAACAGCTTGAGACGAATGAGTCGGTTGTGATTCGATGGCGTCCAAGCCGAAGCGCTGGAGCTATCGCATGTGGACACTGGAAAACCGCCGCCGTTATGACCGCAGCAAGCTTCGCTATCCGAGCGATATGACCGACGACGAATGGGCGCTGAT
>JANONC010000007.1:0-2003 GCA_031420655.1 Rhodospirillales bacterium
CTTCGCCGCCGCGGTTTAGCACACGTGATCGGTGCCGCAGCACTCCGGCACCGGCCCGATTGCTGGCACCCTGAACGTGTGCGCCACCACGCACTGATCGGCGCCGTCACAAACGTGCACGGTACGATGCTCGGTGTGCATCGGACCTTCCTGGCACCAGACGGGCAGAAGGCCGACGTGCAGCCAGTCAAAGCCAGTCTGGGGCCGATATGGGGCGGTGCAATCCGGCTTGATCCAGTGGCGGCGGGACTGGTGATCGGAGAAGGTATCGAAACGGCAGCCTCCGCCGGGCTGATGCTTGGCCTGCCAGCCTGGGCCGCCATCAGTGCAGGCAACATGGCCAGCGGCCTAGTGCTGCCGCCAGAGGTGCGTACGGTGGTGATTGCGTCAGACCCGGACGCCGCCGGGAGGGCCGCGGCGAGGGCGGCGGCTGCGCGTTGGCGGGCAGAGGGGCGGACGGTACGCATCACTACCCCCGACACCCCCGGGCAGGACTTCAACGACATGCTGCGAGCCCGCACGCGCGGCGAGGCGATGCCACATGGATGACGGCACAATCAAACCCGGGCCGGAGTTCACGACCGAGGATGCAAACGCTCCCGGCCTCACGCTAGCAGACGCGCCACCGCATCCAGTTGAAATATCCCGGCTGGCCGCCCTTCACCCCCTCGCCCACGACCGGCAGCGCCAGGCCGGGGCGGACGCCCTCGGCGTTCGGGTTTCCACCCTGGACGCGGAGGTGCGGGCCCGCCGCCCGCCGCCTGCAGATGCGGCATCGCGCGGCGTCACGCTTCCGCCGGTGGACCCGTGGCCGTCGCCCGTGGGAACTGGCGAGCTGCTGGACGCTCTTGCAGCCGCCGTTCAACGCCATGTCATTCTGCGGCCCGCCGAGGCGAACGCGGTGGCATTGTGGGTGATGCACACCTGGGTTACCGACCGATTCCAGCATTCCCCTCGGCTTGGCATCACCAGCCCGGCGAAGCGATGCGGCAAGTCAACGCTGCTGGACGTGCTGCGAACCACATGCCGCAAGGCGTTGAAGGCGGACAACATCAGCGTATCCGGCGTTTTCCGAACGATCGAGGCGCTGGCCCCGGTCACACTGCTCCTGGATGAAGCCGACAGCTTCCTTGGCGAAAATGAACAACTCCGGGGCGTGCTGAACTCAGGCTTCGAAAGGTCCGGCGAGGTGATCCGGGTGGTCGAAGTGCGAGGCAAGGATCAGCCGGTGCGCTTCCGCACCTTTGCGCCGGTGGCGCTAGCGTGCATCGGCGCGCTCCCCTCGACCTTGGAGGATCGGGCTGTGCCTGTCGTGTTGCAGCGCAAGGACACGGCGGAGCCAGTCGACAAGCTGCGGACACCCGGCACCCGCGAGAAGCTGGCAGAGCTGGCACGTAAGCTTGCGCGGTGGTCTGACGATTGCGGCGAAGCATTGGCGCTTGATCCTGTCATCCCCGACGCCATGGGGGATCGGGAAGGGGATATCGTCGTGCCGCTCCTCTCCATCGCGGATGACGCCGGGCCGGTGTGGGGCAAGTCGGCGCGGCTGGCCCTGCTTGAACTGTTCGGCAGGCGGGAGGCGAATGCCGGCAACGCGGAAGCCGGTTTGCTGCTTCTGGCGGACCTGCGGCAGTTGTTCGACGATAAGGCCGCGGCGCGGCTGTCATCCAGCGACATCGTATCAGCTTTGGGGGCGATGGAAGGGCGCCCCTGGCCGGAGTGGAAGGCGGGTAAGCCAATCACCCCGAACCAACTTGCGAAAGAGCTGGCACGCTTCGAAATCGGGCCGAAGAACATGCGGGACGGCGAGGGGGTGCGCAAAGGCTACACCCGCGACAGCTTCGCCGATGTATGGAGGCGCTACGTGATAGCCTCCAAGGCACCCCATCTGGCCCAACACCCTTTCTGAACCGCTACACCGCTACAGCGCTGTTTCTAAACAGGATACTGGTAAATTGAACCGCTACACTGGCGATGGCTGTAGCGGCTTGGGAAGCCAGATT
>JANONC010000008.1:0-10663 GCA_031420655.1 Rhodospirillales bacterium
CGCGCACGCCGCGGTCGCACAGCAGATCGTCGCCGCCGCAACCGCGACCGAGCCGCCCGGCGTCGCTGCGTTCGCCCGTGCGATGGTGGAACAGCGTGAGGCCGCGATGACCTCACTGGCCCCGCTGCTCGACCTGTTCGCGCCCGCCATTGCCGCGGCGGACGGGGCGGACCGGGATGCGCTGTGCGTTGCGCGCGCCGGGCTGCGGGCGCATGGGCTGTCGCTGACCCACACCCACGTCCGGCTCAACTCCACCCAGCTGCACAACGCGGTTCGGCAGCGGCTAGGCATTACAGACGCGATCGACGACATGGCGCATCGCCGGGCGCTGCTGGTGGCGATCAACGCGGCGCTCGATACGGTAGAGCCCGTGCCGGTCGATTTCGGCGGCCTGCTGGCGGAACAGGCGTCGGCCAGCCGGCTGATGATGACGGTGGCCCAGATGCTGAAGCACATCGACGGCTCCGTCCCCGTGCGCTTCCTGATTGCTGAGACCGAAAGCGGCTATACGTTGCTGACCGCGCTGTGGCTGGCGCGCCGCTTCGGCATCGCCGACCAGATCGAGATCAGCCCGCTCTTCGAAACCGCGGCCGCGCTGGAGAACGGCCAGCGTGTGCTGGAGGAAGCGCTGCGCAGCCCGCATTACCGGGAATACCTGACCAAGGCCGGGCGGCTTGCGCTGCAATTCGGCTATTCCGATTCCGGCCGCTACGTCGGGCAACTGCCGGCCACGTACCTGATCGAGCGGCTGCGCTTCCGGATCGGCGAGACGCTCGCCCGCTTCGGCGTGACGGGTATCGAGGTGGTGCTGTTCGACACCCACGGCGAAAGCATCGGCCGGGGTGCGCATCCAGGATCGCTGGCGGACCGGCTGAAATACCTGTCGCCGACGGCGAGCCGGCAGGCGCTGAGCAAGGCTAACCTGCCGGTGCGGGAAGAAAGCGCGTTTCAGGGCGGCGACGGCTATTTGCTGTTCGCGACGCCCGAACTGGCACTGGCGACCATCACCCGCATCGCCGAACACGCGTTCCACCCCGCCGCCGGGCCGATCGAGGACCCGATCTATGCCGACCCGGACTTTGCCGCCGACTTTTTTGCCACCGCGCGCACCGGCATGCAGGCGCTGGTCGAGGACCCGGGCTATGCCGCGTTGCTCGGCGCATTCGGCCCGGCGCTGATCGATCGCACCGGATCGCGCCCCGCGGCGCGGCAGGGCGATGGCGCGCTCGTCACCACCATCCGCCACCCGCGTGAGCTGCGGGCGATTCCCAACAACGCCATCCTGCAGCAGCTCGGCTGGTGCGCCAATACGTTGCAGGGGCTGGGGATGGCGGCGCAGCGCAACTCCGAACAGTTTGCCGCCATGCAGGCCGGCAGCCGCCGCTTTCGCCGGGCGCTCGACCTGCCCCGCCACGCGCTTGCCCATTCCGACATCGACGTGCTGCGTGCCGTCATCAGCACGCTCGACCCGGGATCGTGGCTCGACCGTGCGGCCCATACCGTCCGGCCGGGCCGGCGGGAGGCGCTGGTCGCCGTCGCCAGCGCGCTGGAGCGGCTGGGGCTGGGTGCGCCGGTGCAGGCGATGTTCCGGCGTATCCAGGCCGACCACCTGGCATTGCGCGCCGCCTGGCCCGGCGCCCCCACGATGGCACCGCGGGAAGTGCTGCTGCACGCGCTACGGCTGGCGGCGATCCAGCACATCTGGCTGATCGCCACCACGATCCCCGACTTCTCCCCTCGCCATGGCGTGAGCCGGCAAGACCTGGAGGCGACGGTCCTTCGGCTGGAAGTCCCCGCCGCGCTCGGCGTGCTCGTGGCCATTTTCCCGGCCGGGGACAGTGCGCTCGACGACCAGGATTATGCCGAACCTGCCACGCCGCGCGCCGGCAGCACCTATGCCCGCGAGCAGACCGGCGTCATCGCCCCGCTGCACGAACTGTTCGGCATCGTCCGCGAGATCGCCGTCGCCATCACGCACGAGGTCGGCTCTTTCGGATAAATCGCACCTGCGGGGCGGGCGGGCATCAGTTCGGCGAGCCTGTCCTGGCGTGTCGGCCTGGATAGCAGGAGGGCGCGGTAGCCCCCTCCCTAAGCAGCCCCCGGGCGGCCTATCCCCGCGCCGCCCGGGGTGCTTTGCGGCTCGCGTAACTCCGCCCCGGCTTGGCGCCGGACGTGCGCACGTCGGCACCTGCCGTACTCGGCTCGATCGTCGCCTCACCCGCTTTCATGGGCGCGGCCGCGACAGCGTTGGTAAAGGCTTCGGCGGCGTCGGCCATCACTTCGAACCGCGTGTCGGTGTCGAAGATGCGGATGGCGCCGATATCGGCCTTCGTGATGTTGCCCATGCGGCAAATCAGCGGAATCAGCCATTTCGGGTCCGCATTCTGACGGCGACCCACTGAAAGGCGGAACCATGCGCCACCGCCAGCACTGCGCTGCGGCTCATCGCGCGCGGCACGGACAAAGCGGGCGCCGGGGTCCTGGCGGCCAACCTCTTGGCGTGGTGGGGGCGGCGCGTCGAATTGCTCCTCCGGATCCGGCAAGCGGCTACGGTAGCTGCGGACCAGCGCGGCGGCGACCCATTCGGCCGGGCGGCTTTCCAGCAACGTGCGGGCCAGCACCAGATCTTCCTCGGCCGGCTCTTCCGCCAGGATCGGGTCGGCCAGTAGGCGCTGCTGGTCGCGTTCGCGGATCAGCTCGGCACTCGGCGGGTCGCTCCATCCGGCGTCGACCCCGGCGGCCGTAAACAGTTGCTCCGCCCGGCGGCGCTTCGGATAGGCCACCAGCAGGACGGACGTGCCCTTGCGCCCGGCGCGCCCCGTGCGGCCACTGCGATGTAGCAGCGTCTCCTTGTTTGTCGGCAGGTCGAAATGCACCACGAGGTCGAGGTCCGGCAGATCGAGCCCCCGCGCTGCCACGTCCGTCGCCACGCACACCCGGCTGCGGCCATCGCGCAGCGATTGCAGGGCGGACGTGCGTTCGTGCTGGCTTAGCTCGCCGCTCAGCGCCACCGCGTCGAACCCACGTTCCTGTAGGCGGCCATGCAGGCGGCGCACGCCTTCACGCGTGGCGCAGAACACCAGGGTCGCACGGCTGTCGAAATAGCGCAGCAGGTTCACGGCCGCGCGTTCCGCATCATGCGGGGCCATGGTCACGGCCCGGTACTCGATGTCCCGGTGCGGCTCGCGCGCGCCACCCACATCGATACGCAGCGCGTTTTGCTGGTAGCGCCGGGCCAGCGCAGCAATTTCCTTGGCGATCGTCGCGCTAAACATCAACGTGCGGCGTTGGGCGCGCTGCTCCTCGGGCGTCGCGTCCAGGATGAACTCCAAATCCTCGCGGAAGCCGAGGTCCAGCATTTCGTCCGCTTCGTCTAGAATGGCCGCGCGCAGTTGGCTGAGGTCGAGCCGTCCACGCTCGATATGGTCGCGAAGCCGGCCCGGCGTGCCGACCACGATGTGCGCCCCGGCCGCGAGCATCTTCTGCTCCGCCCGGCTATCCATGCCGCCGACGCATGTGGCGATGCGCGCGCCGGTTTCGGCGTACAGCCAAGCGAGCTCGGTCTTCACCTGCATCGCGAGCTCGCGCGTCGGCGCAATCACGAGGGCCAGTGGTGCACCGGCGCGGCCAAACCGGTCCTCCTCCCCCAGCAGCGTGGGGGCGACGGCCAGGCCGTAGGCGACCGTCTTGCCGGACCCGGTTTGTGCCGAAACCAGCAAGTCCCGTCCGGCGGCCTCATCCACAAGCACCGCGGTTTGCACGCTGGTCGGCTCGGCATAATCCCGCGCAGCGAGGGCGCGGGCGAGGGCGGGTGTCACGTCTGGGAATGGCATGGCCGGGTTCTAGGCGCACTGGGGCGACAACGCCAGCAAATACCAGAAATGAGACGTATCTCATAACGGAGACTGTTTGTTAAGATCCGCCGCGTATCAACGGCTGATCGCGGCCGGAGACCCGTCATGCCGAACCTGCCGCGCCGTTTCGTCCTGGGTGGCCTCGCCAAACTGGCCTCGCCGCACTGGCCGCGCTGCAGCGATTGGGTGAGCTGGCGGGTTAGTCCCCGCCCAGCGCCGCTGCTTCGGGAAAGAACAGCTCTGCCACGTCGGCCGGCACCTGGCGGATCGTGCCGGCCTTGGCCATGAACTGCGCCGTCCGCAGCACCTTCGCCGGCTTCAGCGTAAACGCGTAATCCTTATTGCCGATGATTTCGAGGATACTGGCCTCCGTATTGCGCCGGTCATGCGCAACCTCGAGATAAAGCCGCGCAGCCGCCGGCTTGTCGGCATTGATGACCTCCATCGCCTCGGCCAGGCCGTCATAGACAGCGCGGTACACGCGGGGGTTGGCGTCGCGAAAGCGGCTGCTGGCCGTCAGCACCAACGCCGTCGCGGGACCGCCGAGAATATCATAATTGGTCAACAGCAGGCGCGTGCCGGGCTGCTTGATCTCCTGCTCATAGAATGGCGAGGACGTGAAGTGCGCATTGACGCCCGCCGTCCCGCTCGTGAGCGCAGCCATCGCATCCGGGTGCGACAACGAAATCGTGAATGGGTCCAGCCGGCCATACTCGCCCTCTCCCCACACCGCTGCGGCGGCGATTTGCAGCATGATGGCCTGGGTCGAAATTTTGATCGAGGGCACGGCGATCTTGTCGGCCGCCGTAAAATCCCGGATCGACTGCACGGCCGGATTGCGGGTGATCAGATACAGCGGATAGGTCGTGATGGCGGCGACACCCTTCACCGCTCCATTGCGCCGGGTCTTGTCCCACAAGGTAATCAGCGACGGCGCGCCCTGCGCTGCGAACTGCACCGCGCCCGAGATCAGGCCGTCATTCATGGCACTCGGCCCCGCAACCTGCACCCAATTGACCTTGAGCCCCGGTAACCCGGCGGCGCGCGCGTGCTTTTCCGCCAGCCCGTTCCGCTCCATCACCATCAGCGGCAAAATCGCAACGCCGTATTGTTCGGCGACGGTGATCTCGTCCACCTCGGCCCGCGCCGGGACGGTGGCGAATGCGATCATGACCATCAGCAGGCGGGCGGCTTGCGTTGTGAGTCGCGTCATGGATCGCAAGTTCCGCATCCGATCATGCGTCACTGTTTCACCAGAGGTACGATGCAGTCAACGTGGCCAGTTTAACGCGGCCAGATCAGGAGGTCAGCTCAGGAAGTCAGGGAAAACGGCACCGGTGGGTCCTGCTTCTCACCCCGGGCCACGATGGCCAGTGTGTCATTGGGCGCCGGGCATTGCAGCGCGAGCGCGTCCGCAATGGGAGCGGTCAGCCACGCGTCGTATGCGCCGGGCGTCGTCAGCACGACCGGCATTGCCTTTGGGTGCACAGCGCCCACGACCGCGTTGGGCGCACAGGTGAGGAAGGCAAATAGCTGGTGCTCACCGTCCACCGGGTCAGTTTTCGTGCCTCGCGTACCGGTCCAGGGCCGCCACAGCCCGGCGAACGCGAATAGCGGCCGGTCTTGCCCCAGCGCGAACCAGGTTGGCACGGCGGGCTTGCCGGCGGCGTACTCGCAAAACGCCGTCACGGGGACCAGGCAGCGATAGGCCGGTGCCATCCAGGCCCGCCAGTAGGACGAGCCGGTGTTGCGGACGTTGGTCACGGGCCGGTTGCCGGCCACGCCGGGCGGCGCGGGGAAGCCCCAGCGGGCCATGGCCAACTCCCGACCGTCCGGCCCGGTGCGAACGATGGGCGCCATCTGGTCGGGGAAGATGCCAGGCAACGCGGGCAGGTTGCCGGTGCGGTCGGCCATGACCCGGAACGCCTCGCGTATGGCCTGCTGGCCTTTGGTGACCGAGTAGAGGTTACACATCATCGGTCTCCAGGTGCGCAGGGCGGCACGCCAGGTGTGTTTGACCTGCGGGAGGCCCGGTTGTCACGCCCGCACGGCGTAGGGCCGTTCAAGATCGGCCGCGGGAACACACGGATCGGTCACGACAGCACCTGTTCCATCCGAAACAGGCTGGAATAGAGAGCTTGAGGAAGGGATGACGTTACACGGTCAGCGCAACAAAAACGCCACCGCCGCCGTCCACCCCGTCTGATGCGCCGCCCCAAGGCCGCGCCCCGTGTCGCCATCGAAGTACTCATGAAACAGCACGAGACCGTCCTCCTGCGCATCGCCCATCGCTGGGCGGCGGCCATCCGGGCCCTGCAAGAACAAGCGGCATAGCCGGGCCGACAGCTCGTCCGCCACCTCGGCCAATGACAACATCGTGCCGCTGCCCACCGGGCACTCCACCCGGAACTCATCGCCGTAGTACTTGTGGAACTCCCGCAGGCTATCGATCAGCAAGACGTTGACCGGCATCCACACCGGGCCACGCCAATTGCTGTTGCCGCCAAACGACCGGCTCGTCCCCTCACCCGGCACATAACCGATCGAGAACGACTGGCCGTCATGCCGCCACTCATAAGGTTTCTCACCGAACACCTTCGATAGCGAGCGTACGCCGTGATCGGACAAGAACTCCGTCTCGTCGAGCATACGCACCAGCAGCGCCTTCATGCGGTGGCCGCGCAACAGCGAGAGCAGCGTCGTCTCACCAGCACCCTTTTCCCGCCAGCGGCTGACGAGGTTGGCCAGGTCCGGGCGGTTCTGTAAAAACCAGGTCAGCCGTGCGGCGAAGTCTGGCGCCTGCTCCAGCTGGCCGGGATGCAACACCTCGACCGCATAAAGCGGGATAAGCCCCACCATCGTCCGCACACGCAGCGACCGGGCGGAGCCGTCCGGCAGGCGGATCACGTCGTAGAAGAAGCCCTCTTTCTCGTACCACAGCCCGCCGTCGCCCAACTGCGCCATGCTTTCGGCAATCAGTAGGAAGTGCTCGAAAAACTTGCTCGCGATGTCCTCATAAACCCGGTTCTGCTCGGCCAGCATGAGGGCGATCCGCATCAGATTCAGCGCATACATCGCCATCCACGCCGTGCCATCGGCTTGGTCGAGCGTGCCGCCGGTCGGCAGCGGCTTGCTGCGGTCGAACAGCGCGATGTTGTCCAGGCCCAGGAAGCCACCCTGGAAGATGTTGCGGCCATCCGGGTCCTTGCGGTTCACCCACCAGGCGAAGTTGAGCATCAGCTTGTGAAAAATGCGCTCCAGAAAGTCGCGGTCGCCGGTGCCCGTCAGCTCACGTTCCAGGCGAAAGACGCGCAGCGCCGCCCAGGCGTGGACGGGCGGGTTCACGTCGCCGAACGCCCATTCATAGGCCGGCAGCTGCCCGTTGGGGTGCATGTACCATTCGCGCGTCATGACCAGCAGCTGCGCCTTGGCAAATTCCAGGTCGATGGCGGCGAAGGCGACGGCGTGAAAGGCGAGGTCCCACGCGGCAAACCACGGGTATTCCCACGAGTCAGGCATGCTCAGCACATCGGCGGTGTTCAGGTGCCGCCAGTCCCGGTTGCGGCCCATCTTGCGTTCGGGCGGCGGCGGCGGTTGCGCCGGGTCGCCATCGAGCCAGCGGGGGATGTCGAAGTGGTAGTACTGCTTCGTCCATAGCAGCCCGGCGAAGGCCTGACGCTGCACGAGCTTCGCGTCGTCGCTGGTCAGGTTGCGGCTGAGCACGGCGTGGAACGCATCGGCTTCGGCCCGGCGCAGCGCCATCACGTCATCGAACGCGCCCGGTGTATCGCCCGGTGTGCCGCCCGGTGTGTCGCCGAATTGGGCGGGCATGCGCAGGCGGGTGCGGATCTCGATGGTGCCGCCCTGCGGGACCAAGAACCGCTGATGCGCCATGCACTTGGTGCCGTCGTCATGGCTGACGGCGCTTGCGTCACCATGCACCAGGAAATCGTCGAACCCGTCCTTGAACAGGCCTGGCGCCGGTGCGCCGAACAGCCGGGGAAGGTTGGTGTCGTTCTCGCAAAAATAGGGCGTGGCCGTCGCTGGCACCTCCCACACCCGGGCGCGCCAGTGCATGCGGGCGGCGCGCACGGTGCCGTCCGGCTCACGCGTGATGCGCGGCCGCGGTGCGTTGTCGTCCCAGGACCACGTGTTACGCGACCAGAGCTGTGGTGCCACGTGCACGGGGTGCGTGGGACCGCGGTTGTGGACGGTGATGAGCATCAGCACGTCGTCCGGCCCGTCCTTGGCGTATTCGACCAGTACGTCGAAGTATCCGCCCGCCATCACGCCCGTGTCGGACAGCTCGTACTCCCGCTCGTCTATGCTGCGGCTGCGGTTGGTGTCCACCAGCTCCTGGTAAGGGAAGGCCGCATGCGGATAGCGGTACAGCATCTTCATGTAGCTGTGCGTCGGCGTGCCATCGATGAAGAAGTACTGCTCCTTCACGTCCTCCCCATGATTACCTTGGTCGTTGGTAAGGCCGAATAGGCGCTCCTTCAGGATCGGGTCGTTCTCGTTCCACAGCACGACCGACAGGCACCAGAGCTGCTGGTCGTCGCTGAACCCGGCCAGCCCGTCCTCACCCCAGCGATAGGCGCGGCTGCGGGCGTGGTCGTGTGGCAGGTACTCCCACGCGGTGCCACCCGGCGAATAATCCTCACGCACGGTGCCCCATTGGCGGTCACTGAGGTATGGTCCCCAGCGACGCCACCGGGCGCCGGGGCCGATCGAACGCAAGCGACGGCCCTCGGCCGTTTCGAAGAGCGGGTCCATTGTGCCGAGCATGGCACAAACCTCTAACGAATTGGCGGCATGGGTGATGAAATCTGGGCACCAACGGTTGCTTGGCGCATGCGGGCCTTGTAACGGCCTGGCATGATCCGGATTGCAGTCGCCGGCGCCGGTCTGATCGGGCGCGCCCATATCGAGCGCATCACAGCGGCGCCGGGCCTCGCTCTTGCTGCCATCATCGACCCGCAGGAGGACGCACACGACCAGGCTGCCCGCCTCGGCGTGCCCTATTTCGCCGGGCTCGATGAGGCACTGCGTGTCACGCGCCCCGATGGTGTGGTGATCGCGACGCCCAATGCGCTCCATGTCCCGCACGGCCTGCTGGCGGTAGCGGCCGGCGTGCCGATGCTGATCGAAAAGCCGCTGGCGGACACGCTGGAGGGTGGCGCGGCACTGGTGCGAGCGGCGCAGGAGGCGGGCGTGCCGGTCCTGGTGGGCCACCACCGGCGTCATAGCCCGGCCCTGGCACGCGCCCGCGCCGTGGTGCAGTCGGGCGCGCTCGGCACGATTATGGCGGTGCAGGCGCAGTGCCTGTTTCGCAAGCCGGCCAGTTATTTCGAGGGCGCAGGAGCGTGGCGCACGCAGGTGGGTGGCGGTCTGGTGCTGATCAATATCGTCCATGTCATCGACGACCTGCGCTGCCTGTGCGGTGAGGTCACGGCCGTCCAGGCCATGGCCGGGCATGCCGGCCGCGGGCTGGCGGTGGAGGATACGGCTGCGATCCTGCTGCGCTTCGAAAGCGGCGCGCTGGGCACGCTGATCGCGTCCGACGCGACGGTTGCCCCCTGGAGCTGGGAGATGACGTCGGGCGAGAACCCGGCTTATCCGCAGACGGAGCAATCCTGCTACGCCATCGCGGGCAGCGCGGGCGCGCTGTCGGTTCCGGCCCTGGAGCTGTGGCGGCATGAAGGCGATGGCTGGATGACCGGGATGGGAGCGGGCCGGCTGGCGGTGCCGGAGGGCGATCCGCTCACCTTGCAGATGGCGCACTTTGCGGAGGTGATCGCGGGCGCACCGCCGCTGCTGGACGGGGCGGGCGGCCTTCGCACCCTGGCGGTAACGCTGGCCGTGCTGGAAGCGGCTCGCACGGGCGGCATCGTCCGGCTCTAGCACTGTCCGGGCGAGATTCGGGCCGGTCGCACAAACTCATCGTTTTTTAATTTGCCGATTGTAGGTACCGTCTACCGGAAGGTGTGTAATATCAACGCCTCGCGGTAAATTCCTGGACGTTCTTATCCCAGTTTGGCAAAGCGGCGATCAGCCGCGATCAGGGCGGGCATGGATGTCGACGGGCCATCTCACGCAGGCTGACCGACAAATGGCTCAGGTCGTCGGCGCGAGTCAGTTGCGCGCGGCCCTCCGGCGTCCACTGGGCCGGCTCGACGCTTGGACTGCCGAACGAGCCGTGCACTCGGATGGGAATGTCGAGCGCGAGGGCGCCGGTGGTGTGCGCCTCGCTACCCACGGTGAGGTCGAACACGCGCCGAGACAGGTCGAAGCGAGCAGACCCTGCGATAACGCCATCCGCGGCCCTGACCCGCAGCGGCGCAATCGTGCCCACGCCTGCGTGCATATCGAGTCCGGCCAGAAGGCACGACACCCCACTCATGCCGCGCGCGGTTCGGAAGAGGGCGCTCACGTCGGTCGAGGCCATCTCGATCACCTCTTTGGCGATGCTGCCGCCCCGCATCGCGATCACCCCGTTGACGCGCGCCTCCCGAATCGCCTGGCTCAGCGTGGGCGCCGTGGCGTCGGCTAGGAACGTACCCTCCAGCGCGCCTAGGACTGGTACGATGCCAAAGCCAAGCGCCCTGCGCAGCATTTGTACGTCGGCACCCGTAGCAGCCACCTCGGCGGTTACCCGCCCGGCGCCTACAACTTGGCCACTGCCCCGCACGCGGGTGCCAAACGCGGTCATGGACAGCTGCTCGACCAGCACTTTGCCTGGCGATAGCCGCGCGGCGGCGACGACATCCGTTGCCGAGAGGGCATCATAGGACAGTCGCCGGGCCGAA
>JANONC010000009.1:0-2337 GCA_031420655.1 Rhodospirillales bacterium
GCGTGCCGCCGCTACCGGTCACGACGATGCCGAAGTCCCAGGCCAACACGGCGCTGCACCGGCTGCGTGACGGGCAGGTGACTGGGCGGGTGGTGCTGGTGGCGGAGTAAGGGTGACGGGCTATTCCCGGACCGGGTAGGCCCCGTATGCATCCGCAGACGAATGAACGCCAGAACCCAGCCGGAACTAAGGCCGGGAGTTTACCGAGGCATCCGTAGCTCCGCCGCGCCGCGGTGTGCCTGGCACGGGTGCAGGCTCAAAGTGAGGCGATGCGGAGACGCCCGGCACCGTTTCAACCTGGCCTTGCACGGTGTCTTTCTGGCCTACACAGCTGGTTAGACACAGCAGGAGGGGCACAAGGGCTTTATGCCAGAACTTGCCTAGAGCACGTTTCGCCCGTGCCGAGTCGAAAGGGGATTCCCCCGACGCGGCGGGGTCTGCTTGACTATTCGTGCTGGCAGGGAGGCCAGCTTGGATGGCCAAGTCACTCTCCGAGGATCTCCGCTCTCGTTTGATCGCCGCCGTGGACGGGGGGATGTCGCGCCGGGGTGCGGCCGAACGGTTTGGCGTGGCCGTTGCCACCTCGATCCGGTGGGTGCGCGCGTGGCGGTATGATGGATCGGTGTGCGCCAAGCCGCGTGGCGGCGATCTCGGGTCGCATCGCATCGAAGCCTACCGGGCTATTGTCCTAGCCGCGATCGATGCGCAGGTGGACATCACCCTGACCGAGCTGGCCGATATGCTCCGCCAGCAACACGGCGCGTCGTTTGCGCGCAGCACCGTCTGGCGGCTGCTGGATCGTCAGGGTATTACCATCAAAAAAAACAGCGCACGCCGCCGAGCAGGATCGGCCCGACGTCGCCGTGCGGCGACAGGCGTGGTTCGACGCGCAGCCTGATCTCGATCCGCAGCACCTAGTATTCATCGACGAGACCGGCGCATCGACCAAGATGGCCCGGCGCTATGGCCGAGCCCGGCGCGGCCAGCGGTGCCGGGCGCCGATCCCGCATGGGCATTGGAAGACGACGACGTTCACGGGTGCCTTGCGCCTGGGCGGCATGACGGCACCAATGGTGCTGGACGGACCGATGAACGGCGTGGCGTTTCAAGCCTATGTCGGACAGGTGCTGGTACCCACGCTCACCCCCGGCGACATCGTCGTGATGGACAACCTGCCGGCCCATAAGGGCGCATCGGTCCGCTCACTGATCGAGGCGGCGGGCGCGCACCTGCTCTACCTTCCGCCGTACTCGCCTGACTTCAACCCGATCGAGAACGCGTTCTCGAAGCTGAAGTCGATCCTGCGCAAAGCCGCCGCACGCACGATCCCGACCCTCTGGACCGCGATCGGAGAGGCAATGGCAGCATACACGCCAGAGGAGTGCGCCAACTACTTCACCGCGACAGGGTATGAGCCAGAATGAACGGAATCTGCTCTAATTGATTTTTAGAAGACCAATATTTCATAACACTGCTGCTTATTTAGATGATGCCGCCCGGGTATTCCGACGCTCACCCGCGCATCGTTCTAATCTGATGCCGCCACCATTCCGATCTGATCGCGCCCGAGGTGGTGTCGTCTCGCAGGACGGTTTTGGCCATGTCATGGCGGTGCTGCCCGGGTCAAGCACTGGCCCGCTGCTTGCGCAGGCTTTCGCCTTTCAGCTCGATGCGGTGGGCATTGTGGATGAACCGGTCCAGGATGGTGTCGGCCAGGGTCGGGTTGCCAGCGATGTCGTGCCAGCGATCCAACTGCACCTGGCTGGTGATGATCAGCGACCCGGCGTTGTAGCGGTCTTCGACGATCTCCAACAGGTCGCGCTGCTGTTCAGCAACCAGCGGCTCCGGACCCCAATCGTCTAGAATGAGCAGGTCCACCCGGGCGAGCTGCTTCAGCACCCGGGCATACCGGCCGTCGCCGCGGGCCAGGGCGAGCGCTGCAAACAACCGCGGCACCCGCTGATAGAACACCGACAGGTTCTCCCGGCATGCCTTGTGGCCGAGCGCGCAGGCCAGCCACGACTTGCCGACGCCGGATGGCCCGGTCAGCAAGCAATGCCGCCGCTCGCGGACCCAGTCGCAACTCGTCAACTTCATGAACATCGCCCGGTCCAGGCCACGGGGTGTCCGGTAGTCGACGTCTTCGACCGCGGCCACGTGACGTAGTTTGGCGGCCTTGGCCCGGCTCTCGAACCGCTTCTGCTGGCGCAGCGTGCTCTCCCGCTCCAGCAGGATGCCGAGCCACTCGGCGTGGCCAAGGGCGGCACCCTCCGGATTGTCCGCCAGGTCGCGGAAGCCTTTGGCCATGCCGTATAGGCCGAGGTCGGCCAGCAGATC
>JANONC010000010.1:0-2375 GCA_031420655.1 Rhodospirillales bacterium
TTCGATGCGGAGCTCGATGCGGAACGCGCGCTGCGGGATGACAGCCGCCGCGTTATTGCCGGGTTAGCCCTGGACTATGCGCAGCGCTACGGCGTCGCCAGCCTCAAAATCCGCCACCACGCGCAGCTCGGCTACGTGATCGAAGTGCCCGCTGCAGCGGCCGAGGCGCTGCGGTCCCACCCGGATGTGACGCTCCGCCAAAGCATGGTGAACGGCGCACGCTTTTCGACCGCCGAGCTCGCGGCCCTCGATCAGCGCATTGCCGAAGCGGCGGAGCGTGCGGCGGCGCGGGAGCGTACAGTACTGACCAGCCTGACCGAAGCGGCGCTGGCCGAAGCCGGCGCGCTGGCCGCGGCGGCCGATACGCTGGCGCGGCTCGACGTGCTGCAATGCTGTGCCCGCCTGGCAGAGGGGGGACGCTGGTGCTGCCCGGCCGTCGACGACAGCGACGCGTTCTGCATCGACGGTGGCCGGCACCCGGTGGTGGAGCGTGCCCTGACCGGTCAGGCGCAGTTCGTACCAAACGATATCGACCTGTCGCCCGCCCGCCGCGTGCTGCTGCTGACGGGCCCGAACATGGCCGGCAAAAGCACCTATCTGCGCCAGGCCGCACTGATCGCCATCCTGGCGCAGGCCGGCCTGCCCGTGCCCGCCGCGTCCGCCACGCTTGGCACCGTCGACCGCCTGTTCAGCCGGGTGGGCGCGTCGGACGACCTCGCACGCGGGCGCAGCACGTTCATGGTTGAAATGACCGAGACGGCGGCGATCCTGAATCAGGCCGGGCCACGGTCGCTGGTGATTGTGGACGAGATTGGGCGCGGCACCAGCACGCTCGATGGCTTGGCGATCGCCTGGGCGGTGCTGGAGGCGCTGCACAACCAGCTGCGCTGCCGCACGCTGTTCGCGACGCATTTTCACGAGCTGGCGGGCTTGGCGCCGCAGCTGCCCCGCCTGCGCCCGCACACGATGCGGGTGCGTGAGTGGCGGGGCGGCGTGGTGTTCCTGCACGAGGTGGCAGAGGGCGCGGCGGGCCGCAGCTGGGGCGTGCATGTGGCGCAGCTGGCAGGCGTGCCGGGCCCCACCGTGCGCCGGGCGGCGGCGCTGCTGGCGGCGCTGGAACGTGACGGCCATGGCGCACGCTTGCTCGACGCCGCCGGCCTACCGCTATTTGCCAGCCTACCCCCCTCCCCCGAACCGTCACCCGACCCGGTGCACGACGCCCTGGCGGCGCTCGATCCCGATGCACTCAACCCGCGAGAGGCATTGGAAATACTTTATCGCCTGAAGGCGCTAATCGCTGTTCCAGATAGCGAGACCACGCTAGGGTAAATAGCGATGCTAAGCCCCGTCCCGCTGCCCGACGATGTTCACGACGCAAACGCGCTGCTGACCAGCGCGCTCGCGGCCGCCAAGCCCGCCGCCGGCCTGCTGCCGCGCGACGCTGCGTTGCAGATCGTGCGCCGTCATCTGGTGCGGGTGCAGCAGCACGTGCAGACCCGGTTCGAGGCGGGCGGCATGAGCGGGCTGGAAGCCGGGCGGCTGCTGGGGCGCCTGACGGACGGCGTCATCGTCGCCCTGCATGGCCTGGCCGTGGCGCGGATGGACGAGCCGGAGCGGTGGTCCGTGCTGGCCACCGGCGGCTATGGCCGTGGCGTGCTGGCGCCGTTCAGCGACATCGACCTGTTGTTTCTGACCGGCCCCAAGCCCGGCCCAGCAACGCTACAGGCGGTCGAGTTCATGCTGTACGTGCTGTGGGATCTCGGCCTGAAAGTCGGGCACGCCACCCGGTCGGTCGATGAATGCCTGGCCGAAGCCGTGCGCGACATCACGATACGCACCGCTCTGATCGATGCCCGCCGCCTGACGGGGGACGTGGCACTGGCGGAAGAGTTCGGGCGCCAGTACCTCGCCGCCTGTGCGACCAGCAGCGGCAGCTTTATTGCCGCCAAGCAAGCCGAGCGCGACGCCCGCCACCGCCGCTATGGCGAGACGCCGTTCGTGGTGGAACCCAACATCAAGGAGGGCCGCGGTGGCCTGCGGGATCTGCAAACCCTTTATTGGATGACCCGCTACGTGTTCGGCACGCAGGTCATGGGTGAGCTGGTAGGTCCCGACAGCCCTGGCGGCGGCATCCTGACGCTGACCGAAGCCAAGCACGCCCGGCGCAGCTGGGGTTTTTTATGGACCGTGCGCTTCCACCTGCACTACGTCGCCGGGCGCGCGGAGGACCGGCTCACGTTCGACCTCCAACCGGTGGTGGGTGCCCGCATGGGCTATACCCGCCACGGCCGCCAAGATGGTGTCGAGCGGTTCATGCGCCACTATTTCCTCACCGCCCGCGACATCACGCGTGTCACCGCCGTACTGGAACCCGC
>JANONC010000011.1:0-2955 GCA_031420655.1 Rhodospirillales bacterium
CGTGCCCAGGAACGGCCCGCCATAGGCGACGTAGGCTTCCGCCTCCGCATCCTCCGGCCGGCCTTTCATGGTGATGAACGCCCCCAGGAACGGGATGAACGCCGGGGCACTGACCGGTAGGCCGCGGATGCGGGCCGCGATAACGTGCCCCATCTCATGCACAAACAGCAGCCCCACGAACCCGGCGGCAAACGGCCAGCCCCAAATCTGCGCATAGACAGCGATCGACAGCACCATGGTGCCCGCCGTCAGCGCGACCTTGCCGAACTTAAGTCCAGCCAAGCCAAGCAGCAGCAGCCGGATCACGAGGGGTTACGCCGGAACAGCTTGCGGAACGTCAGCCCGAGCCCGGCCAGCGCGATCAGCCCGACCTTGGCGAACTTCAGCACAAAAACGCCCGCGAGTGCCAACAGCCCGAGCTTTTTGGCTGCGACCACGCCGATCAAGCCCATCAGACCGTACTGTGCAATGCGGTCCGTGGACTCGTTCACGTCCTGGTAGCGCTTGCCGTCATTGTAATCGAGGCCGGCCAGCAACGTGGTGGCGACCGGCCGGTACAGCGCCAACTCCTGCCGGCTCGTGACGAGATTGAGGCTGAAATAGCCGTTGCGGCCAAGCGCCCTCGTATTGAGGTTCGTGCCGGCCGCGTCCGGCTGGCCCTTGCGTTGAACCCCCAGCGCCCATTGCAGCTGATGCACCGCCTCATCATAGGCCGGCGGCTGCACCCAGCCGGTGATCTCCACCTCCGGAAAGCCGCGCGCAACACGGTCCTGGTTTGACCAGACCGAACCCTCGCGCAGGCTGGCGAGAACGTCATCGGCTTTCATGTCGCGCGCTTCGTCGTCACGCACATAGCCGTCCGGCACCCAGCGGACGGAGACAATCCATTCCTCGTCGCCCAACGTGGTCACCATGCCGATCTGGTCGTCACCGGGTGTGTTGCCAAGCGAGCGGGACCAGTTGTACGCCTCTGCCTTCGGGATGAACGCCATGCCTTTTGGAATGGCGAGCGTGGCCTGGTCCACCAGCGGGATGATAGCCGGGCCGGGGGTCGCGGCTTCTGAGGCGGCCTTCCACGCGGCCTGCATCTCCGCCTGCTGCGTCTCTGCCTGCTGCGTGTCTGGGCTGGCCTGCGCGTGGGCGGCGCTGCTGGCAAGCAGGAGCAAAAGAGTAACGACTAATCTCATGACAGCCCTCTGGCGGCGCGGACGAAATAGCAGCTTGCGCCACAGCCGGGAAAGCGTTGGCAGCGCGTCCCGCTCGACGCGGCATGTCCGCCGTTTCATGGAACACGCCCGTGATGACCAGCGGCGGGTAGATGCGATACTGTAATTAATATAGACCTGTCCGCCAGAGACGATGCGCCCCGCCTCAAGGTCGGCGTCGCTTTCCTCAACGACGGTAAACTGGTCATGATTCACAGGACTGCATCCTCTGAACCATTTTCAGCAAACGCGCCTTAAGATGGTCGAAGGCCGAAGGAAACCGCTATTTGGCGTTGGGTGTGTTGTGCCGGGCCACGCCCTAAGCCGCCAGCTTCAACCCCGCCACCCCCGCCAGGATCAACATCACGCAGCCGATCCGCACCAGCCCGGCCGGCTCGCCCTCCATGGCGATGCCCCACACCAGCCCGCCGGCGGCACCGATGCCCGTCCAGACGGCATAGACCGTGCCCATCGGCAGCACCTTTAGCGACTGCGACATGCAGAAGAAGCCAATGCCCATCGTGACCAGCGTAATGAGGTTGGCGGGAAATCGCGTGAACCCGTCCGAATGCTTCAGGAACACGACCCACACGACCTCGAACACGCCAGCCGCCGCTAGCCATACCCAAGGGTTTAGAGCCGGGATCACGCGACTTTTTTCAGTAGCAACCCCTGCGCCACAACGGTCTCGGCAATCTGCACTGCATTCAATGCGGCGCCCTTGCGTAAATTGTCGCTGACGCACCAGAAGCTCAGGCCGTGATCGACCGTCGGGTCCTTACGAATGCGGCTGACGTAAACCGCATCCTCGCCCACGCATTCGGCCGGGGTCATGTAGCCGCCGTCGTCGCGCGTATCCATGACGGTCACGCCCGGTGCCGACCGCAGCAACTCGCGCGCGGCCGATGCCGTGACCGGCTCATGGAACTCCACATTCACCGCCTCGCTATGGCCGATCAGCACCGGCACGCGGACGCAGGTCGCGTGGACCAGGATGTCACCGCCCATAATCTTGCGGGTTTCGACCGCCATCTTCCACTCTTCTTTGGTGGCGCCATCGTCCATGAACGTGTCGATGTGCGGGATGCAGTTAAACGCGATCTGCTTCGTAAACTGCTGCGGCACCATCGGGTCATTCACGTACATGGCGCGGGACTGGGCCCACAGCTCATCCATGCCGTCCTTGCCGGCGCCGGACACAGATTGGTACGTGCTGACCACGACGCGCTTGATCCGGTATTTGTCATGCAGTGGTTTCAGCGCCACCACCATCTGGATTGTGGAGCAATTGGGGTTGGCGATGATCCCCCGGCGAATACGGCTGAGCGCGCCCGGATTGACCTCCGGCACCACTAGCGGCACGTCGGGCTCCATACGGAACTGGCTGGTGTTATCGATCACGAGGCACCCGGCAGCGGCGGCGCGCGGCGCATGGATGGCAGACACGCTGGCGCCGGGGCTGAACAGACCGATGTCCCAGCCCGCGAAGTCGAACGTGTCCAGGTTGCGCACCTTGAGGATGCGCTTATCGCCAAAGCTGATCTCTTGGTTGGCACTGCGCGCGCTGGCGAGCGCCACGATGTCGTCGACGGGGAAATTGCGCTCGGCCAGGGTCTTGATGATCTCGCGCCCGACTGCCCCGGTGGCGCCCACGACTGCGACCCTGTACCCCATTGCTCTGCTCCGTATTACAAAACCGAGTTACGGCCTGGGTGGTCCGGGTGCAAGCGCGTTCGGCGCAGGGCTGTGT
>JANONC010000012.1:0-2273 GCA_031420655.1 Rhodospirillales bacterium
CATGACACGCGAAAGAATGCCCCGGGATCGATCACCGCCGCGGCGCCGGACACGCTGTGCATGCCCTCCAACCCGGCGGAAATACCGTAGGACTGCACCAGCGCGATGAGCACCGTGAGGTAACGCGTATATTGGTTAAGCTTCTTACGCCCGGCCTCACCCTCTTTTTTGAGGGTCATCAGCGATGGAATGGCGGACGACATTAGCTGCACGATGATCGACGCGCTGATGTAGGGCATGATGTTAAGCGCAAACACCGTCATACGGCCGAGTGCGCCACCGCTGAACATGTCGAACATGCCCAGAATACCGGTGCTGTGCTGCGCCAGCATTTCGCCCATCACGGACGCATCGACGCCGGGCACCGGGATGTAGGTGCCAATGCGATACACCAGAAGCGCGCCCAGTGTGAACCAGATCCGCTGCTTGAGCTCCGTCGCCTTGGCAAAGCTGCCGAGGCTCATGGATGAGGCGAGTTGTTCGGCTGCCGAGGCCATTGGAGTATCCCCCGTCTAGCGCTTTGAAGCGGCCGGAGCCGCTCCAGACTCAATGTGCAGCGCGCGCCCCAGCCGAAGCAAGCGTCAGGCCGCCGGCTGCTCGGCCACTGCCACGGGCTTGAGCAACGTCACGGTTCCCCCTGCGGCCTCGACCGCCTGCATAGCCGTCGCTGACGCGCCCGAAACAGTGACGCGGATCGGCTGCGTGATGGTGCCCATGCCAAGCAGGCGTACACCTTCCACCTTCGCCAGCCGCACCAGCCCGGCCGCGGCCAGGGCAGCTTCGGTCACCGCCTCGTTCGCATTCAGACGGCCCGCGGCGATCGCCTTGCTGATCGCACCCAAATTCACAGGAGCATATTCTTTGCGAAAGATATTCGTGAAGCCGCGCTTGGGTAACCGACGATAGATCGGCAGCTGGCCGCCTTCAAAGCCGTTCAACGACACGCCTTCGCGCGCTTTCTGGCCCTTCACACCCTTGCCTGACGTCTTGCCTTTGCCGGAGCCGATACCGCGGCCGACCCGCTTGAACTTCAGCCGGGCGCCCCGGTTATCGCGTAGTTCGTTGAGCTTCATTTCACGTCCTCCGCATGCACCAAGTGTGCGACCGTACGGATCATACCACGAACAGCGGGCGTGTCCTCCAACACCCGGGTTGCGCGGATCTTGTTCAGACCCAACCCGACGAGCGTGCCGATCTGGTTCTTTTTACGACCCAGCCCAGACGCAAACTGCGTCACCCGGACCTGCTTCCTATGATCAGACATCGGCCGTCTCCAGCTCATCGCGCTTGCCGAGGATATCGCTGACCTTCTTGCCGCGCCGGGCTGCGACGGAACGAGGACTGGCACAGCGCTGCAACGCAGCGAAGGTGGCTTTCACCATGTTGTGCGGGTTGCGGCTGCCAAGGCTCTTGGCCACCACGTCACCCACACCCAACGTCTCGAATACAGCGCGCATTGGGCCGCCGGCGATAATGCCAGTACCGGCCGTGCAGGCCCGGAGTAGGACGTGCCCGGCTCCGAAGCTGCCTTCCACGTCATGGTGCAGCGTGCGGCCTTCTTTCAGCGGGACGCGGATCATCGTCTTCTTCGCCCGCTCGGTTGCCTTGCGGATCGCCTCCGGCACCTCACGCGCCTTTCCAGCGCCATAACCGACGCGACCCTTCTGGTCACCGACCACCACCAGGGCGGCAAACGCAAACCGGCGTCCGCCTTTAACGACCTTCGCCACCCGATTGATTGTGACCAACTTATCGATCAGGTCGTCACCGCCATCGCGGTCCCGATCCCGTCCGCCCCGGCCGCCGTCGCGTGAATCCCGTGCCATACCGATCGTCCTTAGAACGAGAGGCCGCCCTCGCGGGCCGCCTCCGCCAATGCCTTTACGCGGCCGTGATACATATACGCACCGCGGTCAAACACCACCTGCGTCACGCCGGCGGCCGTTGCGCGCTGCGCCACAAGCTTCCCAACAGCCGTTGCCGCATCCTTGTCGGCGCCGGTCTTCAGCGCCGCACGCAAATCCTTGTCCAAGCTGGACGCAGCGGCCAGGGTCCGACCCTGCGCATCGTCGATCACCTGGGCATAGATGTTCTTACCCGAGCGGAACACAGACAGGCGCGGACGCCCACCCGATTTCTGCCGTAACTGATACCGCAACCGCTCACGCCGCCGCGTCCGTAGATCCTGGGGAGCGCTCATCTTACTTCTTCTTGCCTTCTTTGCGGCGGATCTGCTCGCCCTCGTACTTTACACCCTTGCCCTTATAGGGCTC
>JANONC010000013.1:0-2378 GCA_031420655.1 Rhodospirillales bacterium
CTCCATCGCACGCATCAGCTCGGACGCGGTGGCCACGCCGGGCAGGAACGGGATAGGGGCGGCCGCGGCGGCTTCCAGCAGGGTGGGGGTGGCACCGGGGCTGAGCGCAAACCGTGCGCCGACGCCGACGGCGCGGGCCAAATCGTCTGGCGTCAGAATCGTGCCGATTCCCACCATCGCACCGGGTACGGCCCGGATCACCGCCGTTGCCCCCGCCAGCCCAGCCGGAGTACGCAACGTGATCTCCAACAAGCGCACGCCACCCGCCACCAGCGCCTCGGCCAGCGGCACGGCGTCTTCTACCCGGCGCAAAGTGATAACCGGAATGATGCGGCCGTGTTGCAGTAGCTCGTCTAGGGTCATGGGGGATGCTCCGCGCGTGGCATGATGGCGCCGGGATAGCGCACCACCTGCCCGGCCAACGCGTGCCCGGCGGCGGCAGCAGACGCGGGCGTGGCCCCACCCCGGCGGGCGGCGAGGTAAGCGGCGGCAAAACTGTCCCCGGCGGCGGTAGTGTCCACCACGCGGGTGACCGGGCCGGCCACCACCGTCTGCGTGCCACCGCCCGCATAAACACGGCAGGCGGGTTCGGGCAGTTTCAGCACGATCTCCGCCGTGACGGCGTGCGCCAACAGCGTGGCCTCTCCGCCGGCCGGATCGAGCAAAGCCAGGTCCTCGCACGACGCTAGGATATGCGTGGCGATCGCGTACACGCGCGCATACAGCGCCTGAGCCGCCGCAAGGTCCGGCCAGGCGCGGGGGCGAAAGTTGGTGTCGAACACGACCCAGCCGCCACGTGCGCGCGCTGCCGCCATTGCCGCCAGCAGCGCCGCCCGCCCGGCGCCGTCATAGATCGACAGCGTGATGCCCGACACATACAGCACGCCGAACCCGGCCAGCGCACTGGCTGGCAAATGGTCGAACAGGTCCCGCGCCGCTCCGCTGGCTCGCCAATAATAAAAGCGCCGCTCCCCCGCCGCGTCCGTCTTGATTGCATACAGGCCTGGCAGCCGGCCCGGCAGGCGCTGCACCAGCCGCGTGCCCACCCCCTCCGCCTGCCAGCCGGCCAGCATCGCCTCGCTCCAGGGGTCGTCGCCCAGCGCGGTCACATACTCAACCGCTTGGCCGAGTCGCGCGAGGTACACGGCCGTGTTCAGCGTATCGCCGCCATAGCCTTGGGCCAGGCCGGCCGGCGTGTCACGCAGCTCGATCATGCACTCGCCGATGCAGGCGATGGTCAAAGCGGCGCGCCGGACCGGTGCGTCAGGGCCGCCATGACGCCACGCAGCTCCGCCAGGCCGCGCAGGCGTCCAATGGCCGGGTAGCCGGGGTGCGTCGCCTTGCCCACATCGTCGAGCAGCGCATGACCGTGGTCCGGCCGGAACGGGATGCGCCACGCCGGCTCACCGGCCTGCTGGCGGCGGCATTGCTCGTCCAGCAAGATTTGCACGACGGCCACCATGTCCGTATCGCCGCCCAGGTGCGCCGCCTCCATAAACGACCCGTCCGGGTCCTTCGTCACGTTGCGGAGGTGCGCAAAGTAAATGTGGCTGGCAAACTGGCGCGCGACGGCGGGCGGGTCGGTGGCTGCGCGCGCGCCGAGCGACCCGGTGCACAACGTGAGCCCATTGGCCGGTGACGGGACGGCACCCAGTATGAACGCGATGTCGTCTGCCGTGGAGGTGATGCGCGGCAGGCCCAGTAGCGGGCGCGGCGGGTCGTCTGGGTGGATCGCCATGCGCACGCCGGCCGCTTCCGCCGTGGGAATGACGGCCTCCAGGAACTGGGCCAGGTTTTGGCGCAGCTGGCCGCGGTCCACGCCCGCGTACAACGCCAGCATGGCCCGCAGGCCCGCAATATCGTAGCGGTCGAACGCGCCCGGCAGGCCGGCCATGATCGTGGCCAGCAGCCGGTTCTGCCGCGCCGGGTCCGCCGCCGCAAACCAATGCCGGGCGCGGTCCAGCACGTCCGGCGTATAATCCTCCGCCGCGCCAGGGCGGGCCAGCATGTGTACGTCGAACGCCGCGAACTCGTGCATATTGAAGCGCAGCGCCGTTGCCCCGCCGGGCAGGGGGTGGGCCAGCTCCGTCCGGGTCCAGTCCAGCACGGGCATGAAGTTGTAGCAGACCGTCGTCACCCCGGCGGCGCCGAGGTTGCGCAGGGTCTGCCGGTACGCCGCCAGGTACTGTGGCGCGTCTGGCCCGGCCAACTTGATTTGCTCGTGCACCGGCACGCTCTCCACGACACTCCAGCGCAGGTCAAGCGATGGGTCCGCCTCAATCGCCCGGCACCGCTCGAGGATGGCGTGCAGCGGCCAGACATGGCCCGTGGGGATGTCGTGCAGGGCGGTGACGATGCCGGTGGCCCCGGCCTGGCAG
>JANONC010000014.1:0-1851 GCA_031420655.1 Rhodospirillales bacterium
GCTCGGTTCAGCGACGCCTGCCGCCGGCTGCCGCCCGTGCCGCGCAGCCTGGCCAATTCGTCCGGCATATTTCTCGGCCCGGCCTTCGGTTCCGATTTGGCCCGGCCGGGTGCCGCGCTATATGGCGTGAACCCCACCCCGGGCCGGCCCAACCCGATGCTGCAGGCCGTGCGATTGCAGGCGCAAGTGTTGCAGGTCCGGACCGTGCCGGCGGGCGAGAGTGTTGGCTATAATGGCCAATGGACTGCGCCGCGGGATAGCCGCATCGCTACTATTTCGGTGGGCTATGCCGATGGCTACAGCCGGGCGCTCGGCAACCGCGGCCGGGCCACCTTTGACGGCAGCGCCGTGCCGCTGGTAGGGCGTGTCTCGATGGACCTCACCACATTTGACGTAACTGGGCTGGACGTGTCGGCCGGCGATTGGCTGGACCTGATCGGACCCGGCGTGACAACAGACGATGTGGCGGCGCGCGCCGGTACGAACGGGTACGAGATTCTGACGCAATTGGGCGGCCGCTATGCCCGGAGCGTCTTGCCGGCATGATCCATCCGCTCGATGCCGTGGCGGCCGTGGGCCGGGGTACGTTGGATGCTGTGCGCGGTACGGGGGCCGTGGCGCGGTTCGGGGTGGCCGGCCTGTCGCATTTGGCGCGCCCGCCGTTCTACGGCCGCATGGCGTGGCACGCGTTTGTGGAGTTCGGGTTTTTCAGCTTGCCGGTCGTGGCAATGACGGCCGTGTTCTCCGGCATGGTGATCGCGCTGCAATCCTATACCGGCTTCGCCCGCTTCAACGCCGAAAGCGCCATTGCAGGCGTCGTTGTGCTGTCGGTGGTGCGTGAGCTGGGGCCCGTACTCGCCGGGCTGATGGTCGCCGGGCGCGTGGGGGCCGCAATGGCGGCCGAGATCGGGACCATGCGCGTCACAGACCAGATCGACGCACTCGGCACGCTGTCGACCAACCCGGTCAAGTACCTGATCGCGCCACGGCTGCTGGCGGGCATTGTGGCGCTGCCGCTGCTGGTGGTGGTGGCCGACGTGCTGGGCGTGATGGGCGGCTTTATCGTGGCCACGCTCAAGCTGGGGTTTAACCCGCACAGTTATCTGGTCACGACCCTGGACACGCTGACCTCCGATGACATCGTGGCCGGGCTGGCAAAGGCGGGCGTGTTTGGGTTCCTGGTGGCGCTGATGGGCTGCTACCACGGCTACAACAGCCGCGGCGGTGCGCAGGGCGTGGGCGCGGCCACCACCAGCGCCGTTGTGTCGGCCAGCATCCTTATTCTCGCCTTCGACTATGTGCTGACCGAGCTGTTCTTTGCCCGCTGAACCTAAAATCCAGGTGCGCGGCTTGTGCAAGCGGTTTGGCGACAAGGTCGTGCTGGACGGCGTTGACCTGGATGTGATGCCGGGCACCTCGGTGGTCATCATCGGCGGGTCGGGCAGCGGCAAGTCGGTGTTGCTGAAGTGTATCCTGGGCCTGATCGAGCCCGATGCGGGCACGATTGCGATCGATGGCGTCGTGCTGGCCCGCGGCGCAGCGGCCCAAGCGGCGCGGTCGCGGATTGGCATGCTGTTCCAGGGTGGTGCGTTGTTTGACAGCTTGCCGGTGTGGGAAAACGTGGCCTTTGGCTTGATTGCGCAACGCAAGGCCACCCGCGCCGCCGCGCGCCAACGCGCCGGGGAGGTGCTGCAGCTGGTGGGCCTGGATCCAAGCGTGGGTGACCTGTCGCCCGCCGAGCTGTCGGGTGGCATGCAAAAGCGCGTCGGCCTGGCGCGCGCCATCGCCTCGCAGCCGGAAATCTTATTTTTCGATGAGCCGACGACGGGCCTCGATCCGATCATGGGTGCC
>JANONC010000015.1:0-12916 GCA_031420655.1 Rhodospirillales bacterium
CGCCACGGCCCCACCGCGTGCACGGGTGGGCACCAATCCGGCAGATGGCCGAGCAGCGTCGTACGCAGCAGCCGCACGCGCCGGTCCTGTATCAGCTGGGTGCGCCAGCGGGCGCGCGGGCCGGTCTTTGCGGCCAAAGCTGTGTCCAGCGCGCGGAAACACAGGTAAAGCCAGCCGCTGATGTCTGCTGCGACATCGTAAGAAGCGTACATGGTTTGCGATTGCAGCAGCAACGTGTTGTCCGCCCACACCTCGCTTACCGTTGCCAGCCCCTCGAACCGCAGCGTGCCGCGCCTCAGCGTGGGGGCGTGCAGGCGGTACCAGATATCTTGGTCGTGCAGGGGTGCCGGTTGGTCCAGTTGCCACAAGCCGGCCATTTGCAGCGCCAGCGCCGCCGTGCCGGGCACGGGTGCCGGATGCCACACCAGGTCAGGGGCCAGCGCCGCCGGACGGTTGGCGGCACCCGGAGGCGTACACGCCAGCTCCCAACCCTCGGTCAGCTTAGGCATAGCGGTCGCGCAGGCCCTGGAACACGGTATCCCATGCCGCTTCGGCCTGATCCAGCGCGTCGGCCGGTTCCGGCGCGCGGCCGCGGGCCGTGGCGCGGGCGGCGCGGAACTGCTCGGTCTTGGCAGCGGCCGATCCGGCGGCGCACGCCGCTTCCAAATCGTCCAGCCCGTCGCCCAGCCACGCCAACAGCTGGCCCAGGCTTTGAAACGTCGTGCCAAGCATGCGGAAAGTGCTGAACGCATAGGGGTGAAAGGTTGCGGCTGTCAGCGCCGGGCCGTCCCGCCGCAGCGCCTGACGAAACTGCGCCACCGCATTACCCGCTGGGCGCCGCCGCAGCCGTGCCGCCAGGCCGTCCCGCACCGCATCCCGGAGCACCTCGCCCTGCAACGGCGTGCCCTCACGCCGGACGATTTCGGTAAAGGGCGGCAGCGCCCACCCGGTCAGGACAGCACGCAAATCGTCCCCCACCAGCCGCGCGCGGCCACGTCCGTGAATGTAATCGAGCGTGGTGCCGTCAAAGCCCAGCACAACGAGGGTCGTTTTTTCATGCCGGATCCGGTACGTTGTCCCGGCCGTGTCAGGCAGATGAAACGCATCCACCTCGATTATGGCCGTCGCGCCTGCGTCCTGCTGCGCCCGGATATGATCCGCCATCGGGCGATAGATCGTGAGTTCGTGAACGGTAATGCCGTGCAGCCGGGCCAGATCGTCATGCGCCGGCCGGCCAAAGGTGAATTGGTCCCCTTCCCACGCAACGCTTGCCGCATAGCCCAGTACGGCCGCGGGCTCTCGCTCCCAGCCCTGCAACAGCTCGATCCACAAGTCGAGGTAGCAGGTCGTTTCCGGCCAATCCTGCGCCACTGGGGCCTGTATCACGGCAGCCGGAGTGCGGCCCTGACGCCAGCCGGCCAGGCCGCGACGTCTAGGCCATGGGTATGCAGCAGCGCAAACGCCAGCCGGTCGAGGCCGAACCCGACGCAGGCCGTTTGCGCCACCGCGCCATCGGCGGTGCGGATGCCCCATGTGTCGCCGAAGTGGGTGATGTGATAGTTGAAGCTCATGCAGGCCGTGGGTTTCAGCCCCGGGTTGACGGGCACCACCAGCTCGAACTTCAGCTCCTGCTGGCGTTGCGCGTCCGACATGATCGCGCCGGCCCGGCCGAAAAACGGGTCGTTGGCGATTTCGAGTTGATGCGGCAACTGCAACGCGGTGGCGACCGCCTGACCGCGCGCCATCCAGGCCGTGCGGAAAGCAATCACGTCATCCCGGGTGCCCAGCGTGATGTGCTCGAACAACTCGAACCATTGCAGGCGGGTGGGCTCGGGTGAGGGTTCGTGACGGAAACAATATCCACGGGTGGAGACGATAACGCCGCCGGGTGGAAGTGGGCCGCGGGCAGCGATGGCGGGATAGACCGGGTAGCAGACGGCGGGGGTGATGGCGCTGCCGCTGATTTCCTGCTGGCCGGTCCAGTCCTCTCCGGCGTCCAGGCAAGCCAGCAACTTGCGATACGCGCGGTCGTCGCCGCAGAAGCAATGGACGGTTCCGGCCAGGTTGGGGAAGCTTTTCAGATAGCCGCTGCGCTCCAGATGCGCGCGCGGCATGCCGGGCGGGAACATCATCGGCTCGGCCTGGTCCGGTGCTCCCTGCTCCCGCGCGAGGGCTACGATGCCGTCAACGATAGCCTGTAGCACCCGGGTCCGCCCGACCAGACCCGGTTCCCCGGTTGGGATGACCAGCCCCGCCGCTTCCATCCGGTCCATGAGCGTTGTCGTCAAAACTGCCCCAGACGCGGCGGCTGCATCAGCGCCAGCCCGCCGCTATTGGCCACGACCCGCTCGTTACCGACCATCAACACGCCAGACATGATGTCGCGCAGATGCCGGGCCACGCTGTACGGCCCGTCATTGCGGAAGCCCTGGATGCCGCAGATGCGCATGGACTGCATCACCACGTCGAGCGCCACTTCGGACACGCCGACCTTCAACCCATTCCAATCGAGCGGCCCGATGGCGCGCCCGGCTTTTGTGTCGTCCAGCGCTGTGCGCAGTTGCGCCTCGCCCTGGCGGAAGCGCATCAGTGCCGCGGCAACGGCCCCGGCCGCAGGGGGCAATCCACCGTCGGGCGCGCGCATCCGGCGCGTACACGCTCGCGCCCGCCCCAGCGCATCGGCCGCGATGCCCAGCCACACCCCGGCCCACAGCAGGTGCGCCACGGGCAGCATCGTTTCGGCGGCAATGACGGCGAAGGGGACGGTCAAAACCTGCGCACTGGGTACGGACGCGTGCAGCAGAAAGGCGTCGCTACAGGTGCCCCGCATGCCCATCGCGTCCCAGGTGCCGGTCCGCTCCAGTGTATAGTCGCCGGCATACATCATAATCGCCGCCTGGTCCGCGGGTGCCGCGTCCGGTGTGCGGCGCGCGGTGACCAGCAAGCCACCGGCATGCGCGCCGTACGAAATGTTAGTTGCCGCCTTCGTCACCGTCACCGTGCCGCCCGGCCCCGGTACGACCGCGCAGCCACTGGAGCGGATGTCACCCCGGGCTCCCGCTTCAGATGTGACGGAGGCGAGCAGCAGGCCCTCCTGCGCGACCCGGGCCAATTGTTCGCGCTGGGCTGGCGTCGTCATGGTATGGTTCACGAGGCACGCGACCTGAATTTGGTGCATCGCATAGACCATTGCGGCCGACGCACACGCCTGACCGAGCCGGAAGCCCACATACGCCATGCCCGCCACGTCCAGCCCCGCCCCGCCCAGTTCCACCGGCACATGCGCCCCCAGCAACCCGGCCGCGCGCATGGCACCGACAGCCTCGTGCGGGAAGCGGCCGTCGCGATCCACCGGGTCAGCCGCAGCCGCAGCCACTTCGGCGACGCTTTCGAGAGCCGGGCTGAGGGTCTGAGCCGAGGCGCTCATGGCGGCGTGCCGCGCCCGATTGCCCGCAGGGCGGATGCAATGCTGGCAATACTGCCAAAGGTCTGACCCGAAAGCATGTGATCCGGGAATTCCACGTCGAACGCATCTTCCAGCGCCAGCATCAACGACACGGTCGTCAACGACGTCAGGCCCAGCGCGTGTAGGCTGTCGGTTTCGCCGATACCGGATGTGGGTACGGACAGCTTGGCCGCGCTTGCAACCACCTCGCGAATTCTATCGTTCACTGCATCCATGGCGCGACCTTCCTGGACTCTTCGTCAAACCTTAACGGAAGTCACGGTCGGTACAATAAGTGTTTTACCCTAAATTTAATGCTAATGTTCAGCCCGGTACTGTCGCCAGTATCTCGGGTCGTTGCGCGAATTGCTCGTACCATGCGGAAAGGCGCGGCCGGCCATCGCGAAATGGTTCGTGCGCATAACGGAAGTCGAGGTAACCGAGCGCGCACGCGACCGTCAGTGTGCCGATATCCATGTGCTGCGCCAGCGGGCCGGCTTCCAACTGGTCCAGCGCGTTGGTGACCAGCCCAGCTTGCCGGGTCATGACAGCGTTGCGCGCCTCCTCGTCCGGGCGGGTTGCCTCCATACGGCGTACGATGGCCGCGTCCATTAGCCCGTCGGCGATGGCCTGTAACCGCAACGCCTTCCACCGCGCGGGTCCGGCGGGCGGGAAAATGGTCCCGCCGCTCACATGGTCCAGATACTCGCAGATCACCGCACTACCGAATAACGCCAGGCCGTCATCGGTCACAAGGCACGGCACTTTGGACAGCGGATTGTCGTGCACCAGCTCGGCCGGGTTGGTCCAAGGATTGGTGGGCACGCGCGTGATCTGCCCCTCGATCCCGCAGGCCATGGCGGTTACGACCACTTTGCGCACAAAAGGGCTGGCAGGGGAGTAGTAGAGCTTCACCGGAAACCATCCTTTTCTGCGCGTAACTTGCCGAGCGTAGCGGCATCCGGGGCCCGCAGGAATGGGTTTGTCTCGAGTTCCAGCGAAAGGTGCGTGGGTACGGTGGCCTGACCGGCAGCGCGCAGCCGGTCGACCTCGGCCGCACGGTCCCGGAGCGCAATATTGTGCGGATCGACATGGACAGCGAAGCGCGCATTGGCCTGCGTGTATTCATGACCGCAGCAGACCAGCGTATCGCCGGGCAGGGCCGCGAACTTTTGCAGGCTGGCGAACATGTCGGCAGCTGTGCCTTCCATGAGCCGGCCGCATCCAAGGCTGAACAGCGTGTCGCCACTCAGCAACACGCCTCCGCCCTCATAGGCGATGTGCCCCACCGTGTGGCCCGGCGTATCGATGACCTTGAGCGCCGTATCCCCCAGCAATACGGTATCGCCCTCGGCCACGGCCTGGTCGAGCCGCGGCAGCCGGTGTGCGTCGGCGCGTGCGCCCACGACGGGGCAGCGATACTTGGCCCGCACCTCATCCACGCCGTTGATATGATCCGGGTGGTGGTGGGTGATGAGAATCATGTCGAGCCGCCCGCCCGCCGCCTCGATCGCCGCGATGCAGGGCTTGGCGTCCGCCGGATCGACGATGGCTACTGCGCCGCTACTGTCTGTCAGAAGCCATGAGTAATTGTCCGACAGGATCGGAATGGCGTGAGCCGTAATCGTCATGTCCTGGTCTCCTCCGGGGCGGGCGGACCGTGGCGGAGATGGGGCTTGCGCGCAAGCGGGGTGCGTCAATCACCCAGGTTGGTCGAGTTTATCAAGGTCACGGGATCTTCCGCGTCCCCGCGATCTGCGCCCGGCTACGGCGGGCCTTTTCTACCACCCCGCTCACCCCCTCGCGCCGGACCAGCTCGGCCCATACATCGGCCGGCTCCACCCCGGCGGAGACCCACATGACCGTCAAGTGGTACAGTACGTCCGCACTCTCCGCGATCAGCGCCGGGCGGTTGCCGGCGACGGCTTCGATCAGGCATTCGACCGCCTCTTCACCAAACTTTTGCGCGACCTTCGCCGGGCCGCGCGCGAGCAAGCGGGCGGAGTGGCTGTGCGCCGGGTCCGCCGTGCGGCGGTCGAGCACGGTCGCGTGGAGCCGCTGCAGCACATCGGTGGCCGCCACAGTCACCTTCTTCGCCGTCTTGGCCATTATCGCCCCACCCGGACCGGTAGCCCGGCCTGCTGCATCGCCGCTTTGACCGCTGCCACGGTAAACGTGCCGAAATGGAACACGCTCGCGGCCAGCAACCCCGTTGCCCCGGCGGCTGCACCGTCCACGAAATGCTGCAACGTGCCAACCCCGCCGGACGCGATGACCGGTACCCGCACCGCGCCACACACAGCCCGCAACAGATCGAGGTCAAAGCCGCGGCCCGTGCCATCCCGGTCCATGCTGGTCAGGAGTATCTCACCCGCCCCCAGCGCCGCCACCTGCTGGCACCACGCAACCGCGTCCAGCCCCGTATCCGTGCGCCCGCCGTGGCTGAATACGTCCCAGCGGCCTGGCCCGGCCGCGCGCGCGTCCACCGCCACCACGACGCACTGGCTGCCAAATTTCTCAGCCCCCTCCCGCACCAGGTCGGGTCGCGCAATGGCGGCCGAGTTCATGCTGCACTTATCCGCCCCGGCTAGCAGCAATCGCCTCATGTCGTCGGTCGTGCGCACGCCACCCCCGACGGTCAAAGGTAAGAACACGCGCGATGCGGTCCGATTCACGACATCAAGAATAGTGTCACGGTTCTCGTGACTGGCGGTGATGTCAAGGAACGTAAGCTCATCGGCCCCGGCCGCGTCGTAGACGGCCGCTTGCTCCACCGGGTCACCGGCGTCGCGCAGGCTGACGAAATTGACACCCTTCACGACGCGCCCGTCTTTCACGTCCAGGCACGGGATCACACGTAGTTTCAGCATAACGCCGCCAGCGCCGCCGCCGGGTCGACCCGGCCGTCATACAACGCCCGGCCGACGATCACGCCCTCGATCGTGCCCGGCGCCCCGGCTGCCCGTGCGCACAAGGCCACGATATCCGCCAGTTGCCCGACACCGCCCGAGGCGATGACTGGCACGGCTACGGCACCCGCCAGCGCCAGCGTCTGATCCAGGTTGAGGCCGGTCATCATCCCGTCCCGCCCGATATCGGTATAGATGATTGCGGCAACGCCCGCCTGCTCGACCTGGCGGGCAAGGTCCATGGCGGACAGGTCCATCTCCTCCGCCCAGCCTTGCGTGGCCACCATGCCGTCCCGCGCATCGATCCCCACCACGATGCGGCCGGGATAGGCGCGGGCGGCCTGGATAATCAGCTCCGGCTGTTCGACAGCGGCGCTACCCAGAATGACGCGGCGCACGCCGGCCGCCAGCCAGCGTTCGATTTCGGCCATGCTACGGATGCCGCCGCCGAGTTGCACCGGCACCTGGCTTGACTCCAGTATCTGTTCGACCGCGGCACCATTCACGCTGCGACCGGCGAAGGCACCGTTGAGGTCCACCACATGCAGCCACTGGCAACCTGCCGCTTCCCAGGCGCGGGCTTGGCCGCCGGGGTCGGACGAATAGATCGTTACCTGCTGCATATCGCCCTGCCGCAGCCGGACGCAGGCCCCGTCCTTGAGGTCGATGGCGGGAAACAGGATCATGCCTTCGGCTCCCGCTGCAGCAGTTTTGTGTAATAGAGGCCACGGATCGTCCGTCCACCCACCCGGGCATAGGCCGGATGCTCACCCCAGCGCTGGTAGCCCAGGCCTTCATATAGCCGGATGGCCGGCTCCTGCGTTTCGCGCACGTCGAGGTTGAGCACTTGGTAGCCGAGCGCCCGCGCGCCCTCTTCCACCCGCCGCGTCATCAGCCGGGCCAGGCCGTGACCGCGGGCATAGGGGGCGATGAAGGCGTGCATGAGCGTGGCCGCAAAGGCCTGCGCCTCGTTGTTGCGGGGCGGGCGCACCAATTGCGCACTCCCGACGATGGTGCCGTTCAGGCGGCCGATGAACAGCTCTCGCTCCGGCACCAGCAGCACACCACGAAAGTAGCTGGTGAGCGCCAGCCGGCCCGGGGACTTCACCCATCCGAATCCGCCGCCCTCCAAGATCGCCGCATCCGCTGCTTCGCACAGCGCCTGCAGGTCTTCGTCATCGAGCTCCGTAGCGCGCTCGACCAGCAATTCGCCCGCGGTAATGCTCATGGTGCCCAGCGCAGGAAGTTGGCAAGAATTTGCAGCCCAACGCCTTGCGACTTTTCAACATGAAACTGCGTCCCCGCCCGCGCTCCATCCGCCACCAGCGCGGGCACCGGGCCGCCATAGTCGGTGGTGGCCAGCGTCTGCGCGGGTATCCCGTGCGCTAACGCATAACTATGGACGAAATAGACGTGCTCACCGGGCGTGAGGCTATCCAGCAGCGGGTGCGCGCCGGGCGTAAAGTCGAGCGTGTTCCAGCCCATCTGCGGCAGCCGCAGGCCCAGGGCGGCCATGGGCGCGATCTCACCCGTGATCCAGCCAAAGCCAGGCGTTTCGACATGCTCCAGCCCGCGTTCGGCCATAAGCTGCATGCCGACGCAGATGCCGAGGAACGGGCGCCCGCTGGTACCGTGTGCGCGCAGGGCGTCACCCAGGCCGGGCACCGCTGCGAGCCCGGCCGCGCAGTCGCGGAACGCACCCTGCCCCGGCAGCACCACCCGGTCCGCCCGGTGCACCCGGTCCGGATCGGATGTGATGACAACGTCTGCCCTGAGTCCCGCCTGCTGCGCCGCCTGCTGCAACGCACGTTGGGCGGAGGCGAGGTTGCCGCTGCCGTAATCGACGACGGCCACCTGCATCACAGCACGCCCTTGGTGGACGGGACGACGTTGCCGGCGCGCGGATCGGGCGTGAGCGCCATGCGGAGCGCGCGGGCGACGGCCTTAAACGCAGCCTCCGCCACATGGTGCGCGTTGGTGCCGGCGCGTTGCGTGACGTGCAGCGTCAGCAGCCCGTTCATGGCGAGGGCGCGAAAGAACTCCTCGAACAGTTCCGTGTCGAACGTGCCAACCTTGTCGCGGGCGAACTGCACGGTCCAGGCCAGAAACGGCCGGCCGCTGAGGTCCAGCGCGGCGTCCACCAACGCCTCGTCCATCGGCACGGCCGCGTGGCCATAGCGGGTAATGCCGCGCTTGTCCCCCACGGCCTGCACCAGCGCCTGGCCGAGCACGATGCCGACATCTTCGGTTGTGTGATGGTCATCGATATGCCGGTCGCCCTTAGCCTCGACCGTCAGGTCACACAGCGAGTGCCGGGCAAAGGCGGTGAGCATGTGGTCGAGGAAGCCAATGCCGGTGGCAACGGTCGCCTGCCCGGTGCCGTCCAGGTTCAGGGTTATCGTGATCTGTGTTTCGGTCGTTGTACGTCGGATCGTTGCGGTGCGGGCCATGGCGCAGCCCTTAGCGCATCGCGGGGCCGATTGCGATGCTCGGCGGTTCACTGAGTGCAGAAGCCGGCGTATGTCGCGGGCCACCTACAGCACACGCTCAACCTGAACGACAGCTTCTGCGGGCAGGTCGCAAGAGCACCAGGCAGCGGCCATGTGAGGCCGCACGCAACCCGGGACCCTATGAGCGACCGAGCGGATAGGCTTGTTCACGCGTTTGGCGGTCGTCCAAATTTCGCTTGAAGCCGCACGAATACTTCGTCTGCATCAATTGCCGGACCGCTATCGATGTTGTCCCGCACCAAGGCGGCGTATTGCTTCGTCCTCCGCTTCATGACCGCCCGGGGCCAGCTCAACCTTGGGAGTTGGTGTGTTCATACCGTGGGGAATGGCCAACCAGCTATCCTGTCGGAAGGCCTACGTCCTGACTTTGCCTCTAGCTTGTGCAGCTTCGGCGCACGCCCCACATCGGCGGCCATGCAAGCATCAAACCAAAACCACGATCTCGCCGGATGGCATGGCACGACCATCCTCTGTGTCCGGCGTGACGGCCACGTCGCCATGGCGGGCGACGGGCAGGTCACGCTCGGGCAGACCGTCATCAAGGGCAATGCGCGGAAGGTCCGCCGCATCGGCGCTGGATTAAACGTGCTGGCCGGGTTCGCCGGGGCCACCGCCGACGCGTTCACCCTGCTGGAGCGGCTGGAGGCAAAGCTTGAGCGGTTCCCGAACCAGCTCGAACGCGCCTGCGTCGAATTGGCCAAGGACTGGCGCACCGACCGCTACCTCCGCCGGCTCGAAGCCATGATGGCGGTCGCCGACAGCGCGCACAGCTTTACCCTGACGGGCCAGGGCGATGTGCTGGAGCCCGACGACGGCGTTATTGCCATCGGCTCCGGCGGCAACTTCGCGTTGTCTGCCGCCCGCGCGCTCATGACCGTGGAAGGGCTAACCGCCGAAGAAGTCGCCCGGCGCGCCATGAAGATCGCCGGCGACATCTGCGTCTACACCAACCACTCCGTTATCGTGGAAACTTTATAGATGGACGTTCCTACTTTTTCCCCGCGCGAGATCGTGAGTGAGCTCGACCGGTTCATCGTGGGCCAGGCCGACGCCAAGCGCGCCGTTGCCATTGCGTTGCGCAACCGCTGGCGCCGGCAGCATCTGCCGGAAGCGATGCGGGACGAGGTCGTGCCCAAGAACATTTTGATGATCGGCCCGACCGGCTGCGGCAAAACGGAAATCGCGCGCCGGCTGGCAAAGCTCGCGCAGGCACCGTTTATCAAGGTGGAGGCGACAAAGTTTACCGAGGTTGGCTATGTCGGCCGTGACGTGGACAGCATCGTGCGCGACCTGGTGGAGGCCAGCATCGGCATGCTGCGCGACGCCGGGCGGCGGGACGTGCAGGAAAAAGCGGAGCTGGCGGCCGAAGACCGGCTCGTAACCGCGCTGGTCGGTGAAGGCGCGAGTGCCGACACCCGCAGCAAGTTCCGCCGCATGCTGCGCGCCGGTGAGCTGGAAGACCGCGAGGTGGAGGTGGAGGTTGCTGAACAAGCAGCACCTGCCGGCATGGAGATCCCGGGGATGCCGCCGGGTGGCATGCAAAACATAAACGACATGATGCGCGGCATGTTCGGCCAGCGTTCCGCCCGTCGCAAACTGCCCATGGCGGCGGCCCGCGCGGCGCTGCTGCGGGACGAGGGCGATAAGCTTGTGGACCAAGACCGCCTGACGAAAGAGGCCATCACGCACGCCGAGCAGAACGGCATCGTTTTCCTAGACGAGATCGACAAGGTCTGTGCCCGCAGCGAGAACGGCTTCCGTGGCGGGGACGTGAGCCGCGAGGGGGTGCAGCGCGACCTGCTGCCGCTGATCGAGGGCACGACCGTCAGCACCAAATACGGCCCGGTCAAGACGGACCACGTGCTGTTCATTGCGTCGGGCGCGTTTCATCTGGCCAAACCGTCCGACCTGTTGCCGGAATTGCAAGGCCGCCTACCAATCCGGGTGGAGCTGGCTCCGCTGTCCCGCGACGACCTCCGCCGCATCTTGACGGAGCCAGAGCACAGCCTGATCAAGCAGTACGAGGCGCTGCTCGCGACGGAGCAAGTCCAGCTCAGTTTCACCGACGGTGCCATCGACGCGCTGGCCGACCTGGCGGCCGATATCAACGAACGGGTCGAGAACATCGGGGCCCGTCGCCTTTCGACCGTGCTGGAAAAATTGCTGGAGGAGATCAGTTTTACCGCCGCCGATCGCCCGGGCGATGGTGTGGTGATCGACGCGGCTTACGTGCACGAGCGGGTGTCTCCCCTGGCAGCGAAGGGCGATCTGAGCCGCTTCATCCTGTAATGTTCACAAACGCCTGCCGGGCATGCAACGTGCCTTGACAGACAAGGCGCGTTCCTAGACTTGTCCGCCTTCAATCCAGGAGAAAACCTAATGCGCGCACAGATTGCCATGTTCCTCATCGCCGCCGGCACCATCGCCGGCTGCGCCAGCAACCCGCCCCCGCCCGCACCCATGGCGATGGACCCGGCGCCGATGGCCCCGATGACACCCGCGCCAGTGATGGCCGGTGCCGTCGACGGCATGTATCGCGGTACGGCCGAAGCCGCTGGCACGCTCGGGCGCGGTTGCGCCAAGCCCGGCGCAGTGTCGACCCGCGTTCGTAACAACACGTTCGTCCTCAAGGGCATCCGCGCCCGCGTGAAAGCCGATGGCACCGTCAGCAACATCTCGCGCCGCGGCGGCACCGTCACCGGCACGATCAATGGCGGCACGATGGACGTCACGACGACGGCCGGCCGTTGCAGCTACCACGTCACCGCGACCCACGCCTAACCTTCGCCCATCAAGCGGCTCCGTCCCGGCATTAGCCGGGATGGAGCCGTTTTCGTTTGCCAGGGGCGCGCCATATAGCCGCCATGACCGACCCATTTGTCCATCCCCCCGAACCCACCGCCGCCGCTGCCGTCCTAGCCATACGCGACGAACTAGAAGTGTTCGACGATTGGATGGATCGCTATCAATTCATCATCGAACTCGGCCGCAAACTGCCGCCCTTTCCGGCTACGTGGCAGAACGACGCGCACCGGGTTCCCGGCTGTCAAAGCCAGGTCTGGATGGAAGCGCAGCATGACGGCGATCAGCTGGTGCTGGCCGGCGCATCGGACGCGGCGATCGTGTCCGGGCTCGTGGCGCTGCTACTCCGGGTCTATTCCGGCCGCCCGGCATCCGAGATCCTCGCGACCGACCCGGTGTTCTTGCGTGATCTGGGATTGCTGGAAGCACTCTCGACCAACCGCGGCAACGGTGTTGCCGCCATGGCCCGGCGCATCCAGGACGCCGCCCGCCATTTCGGCACTGTGCAGACTCCTTTGCCGACATAGCGGACCAGTAACCAGCATAAGAACCCAGCACAGCCCGGCATGTGCGAGCGGTCGTTGCCGGGGCCAGCATCGTTCGCGCTACCCAGCAAGGCTGTGGCGGGTCTGGTGGCCCGGTGGCGAGGGCTCTAGCTGTGAACGAGGGGGCATCCGCCCTCCGATACAGGCCGCCACGCCTCCGCAGCCGGGGTCGTGGCGGCGACGTCCAACAAATCCCACTTGCCGGTGATGGCGCCGGGTGCTCGCGCTTGCAGTAGATAGGCCGGGAACAAGGCCCGCCCGTCGGCGCGGATGGTACCGGTGCCGAAGGCGATGTCCTGCGTCTGCATCGCTTTCATCTGGGCCACCACGGCTGCCCCGTCCGCACCCGCACCCAGCGCGTTGACCGCTTTCAGGTAGTGCAGGGTGCCGGCATAGCATCCGGCCTGGATCATGTTGGGCGGGCGGCGGCCGGGCATGCGGGATTGGACGCGAGCCGTAAACTCGCGCGTGCCATCATTCAGGTCCCAGTAGAATGTGCTGGTGCAAAACAGCCCCTGCGCGAGCTCCGGCCCAATCGCCTCGATATCCGTCACATGCGCCAGCAACGCGGCCAGACGCTTGGTGCCCAGGCCGAACTCATGCGCCTGTTTCACGCCGTTGACCGTATCGTTGCCGGCTGAGGCAAAGCCGATCACGTCGGCGCCGGACGCCTGCGCCTGGAGCAGGTAGGACGAAAAGTCGGTC
>JANONC010000016.1:0-2369 GCA_031420655.1 Rhodospirillales bacterium
TGCTGCCCGCCATTGCCGTCGTGCTGCTCTTGCCGCCAGACGCCGCGACCGCGACCGCGTCGAACCAGCCCGTACCCACTTCGCGCTGGTGGCGGGTCGCGCTGTAGCCTTGGGCTTCGGACGCAAACTCTGCCTGCTGCAACTCGCTATACGCTGCCATGCCCCGCTCCTTGTAGCCCTTGGCCAGCATGAACATGCTGTGGTTCAGGCTATGGAACCCGGCCAGCGTCACGAACTGGAACTTGTAGCCGAGTGCGCCGATGGCCTGCTGGAAGTCGGCAATCTGCTCCGGCTGCAGCTTCTTGGCCCAGTTGAAGCTCGGCGAGCAGTTATAAGCCAGCATCTTGCCCGGGGAACTGGGCGTGGATTGCATGGGCGAAGCGCGTCGCTTCCTCAAGGTTCGGCTCGCTCGTCTCCCACCACAGCAGGTCGGCATAGGGGGCGAAGGCGAGGCCGCGGGCGATGGCGTAGTCCACACCGACGCCGGACTTGATGCGGTGGAAACCCTCGCTCGTGCGCTCACCGGTCAGGAACGGGCGGTCGCGCTCGTCCACATCGGCCGTCAGCAGCTGGGCGGAATGCGCGTCCGTCCGGCACAGCAGGACGGTGCTGACACCCTCCACGTCGGCGGCCAAACGGGCGGCGTTCAGCGTGCGGATATGCTGGCTGATGGGGATCAGCACCTTGCCGCCCAGATGGCCGCACTTCTTCTCGCTCGCCAGCTGGTCCTCGAAGTGCACGCCCGCGGCACCGGCCGCGATCATCGCGCGCATCAACTCGAACGCGTTCAGCGCACCGCCGAACCCGGCCTCCGCATCCGCCACGATCGGCGCCATCCAGTACTGGCTGTTGTCGCCCTCCATCTGCGCGATCTGGTCGCAACGGCGCAGGGCATTGTTGATGCGCGTCACGACCTGCGGGACAGAGTTCACGGCATAGAGGCTCTGGTCCGGGTACATGTCCATGCTGGTGTTGGCGTCCGCCGCCACCTGCCAGCCGGAGAGGTAGATCGCCTTCAGCCCGGCCTTCACCTGCTGCATGGCCTGGTTGCCCGTGAGCGCGCCCAGCGTGGCAACATACGGTTCGGTCTTCAGCAGGTGCCAGAGGCGGTGGGCCCCCATCTCCGCCAGCGTGTGGCGAATGCGGAAGCTGCCCGACAAGCGCTTCACGTCATTGGCGGAGTAATCGCGACGGATGCCGGCGAAACGCTCGCTCTCGGGCACGCCAGCGTTCATTCCATCGGGCGAATAGGTCGGGGTCGGCGTCATCGGCGTAATCCTTCTGGCTTCTGCCTTCATATATTTACATTGCGTCTGCGAACGACAGCCCTAAAATGTTTTTAGAACCGCAATCCTGTAACGTAATCGTTCATACGATCTGTAAATCAGTAAAGGTTGTAAATGGCTGCACCCCTCATTGGCCGCACGGTTCGGCGCCATCGCATCGAGCAAGGCGTCACGCAACAGGCGCTAGCCAGCCGGCTCGGCATCTCCGCCAGCTACCTGAACCTGATCGAACACGAACAGCGTGCCGTGACCGCCAATTTGCTCATCAAGCTGGCCGAGGCGCTGCGGGTGGACCTGGCCGCGCTGAGCGGTGCGCAGGAACGGCAGATGGAGGCCGGGCTGCGCGAAGTGTTTGCCGATCCGCAGCTGGATCAGTCCGTCCCAGATGCAGAACTGGCGGCGCTGGCGGCGGCCAGCCCCACCGCTGGCCGGGCGATCCTGGCGCTGTACCGCAACTGGCGTGTCGCACGGGAAGACAGCAGCGGCATCGCCCTGCCATCCGGGCGGCGCATGGTCATGCCGCACGAAGAGGCGCGCGATGCGTTTCACGAGCGGGCCAATCACTTCCCGGCGCTGGAAACAGCCGCCGAGAGCATCGCGCTACCCTCAGCCCCGGCCGAACTCAACCACGCCATTGCCGAGCGGCTGCGCCAGGTGCACGGGCTGCACATCGTCGTCGGCCCGCAGGATGGCCTGTTGCGACGCTACGAACCCAGCACCCGCAGCCTGTTCCTGAGCGAGCAGCTGCCGCGCGAGAGCCGGGGTTTTCAAATGGCGTTCCAATTGGCGCTGCTGGAGTTGCGCGAGGCGGTGGAGGCGCAGGTCGACGCGATTGCACCCTCCACGCCCGAGGCTGGCAGCCTGATCCGGCTCGGCCTGCTCATCTACGTCGCGGCCGCGCTGCTGATGCCCTACGACCGTTTCCTAGAGTCGGCGGCCGATCTGCGGCACAACGTGGTCGCGATCGCGGACCGGTTCGGCGTGTCGTACGAGCAAGCGTGCCAGCGCCTGTCGTCATTGCAGCGGGTAGGGGCGCGGGGGGTGCCGTTCTTTTTCCTGCGTGTCGACCCGGCAGGCAATGTC
>JANONC010000017.1:0-6344 GCA_031420655.1 Rhodospirillales bacterium
CAATGCGGCCGTGCTGGTTGACGGCATCATGTATTACCGGGTGATGGATGCCGTGAAGGCGGCGTATGGCGCGCAGAACCTGGTGCAGGCGCTGACGAGCATGGCGATGACCAATATCCGGTCGGTGATCGGCGCGATGGATCTGGACGGGGCGCTGTCGGGGCGCGAAGAGATCAACGCCAAACTGCTGGTAACGCTCGATCACGCGACGGCGCCGTGGGGGGTGAAGGTGAGCCGGGTCGAGCTGCGCAAGATCGAGCCACCGGACAACCTGGTGAAGGCCATGAACCTGCAGATGACGGCCGAGCGCGAACGCCGGGCGACGGTCGCGCGCGCGATGGGCGAGCGGGAGGCCGAGGTCGCGCGGGCCGAGGGCGCGAAGCAGGCGACGGTGCTGGCCGCCGAGGCCCGGCTGGAGGCGGCCATGCGCGACGCAAGCGCGCGGGAGCGCCTGGCGGAGGCGGAAGCCAACGCGACCCGCCTGGTCGCTGCGGCGGCCGAGGGATCGGGCGGTGAGGCGCTGCGCTACTTTATCGCGCAGAAATACGTCGATGCGGTGGGGCGTTTGGCCGCCAACCCGAGCGGGCGGACCCTGGTCATTCCGCTCGAAACCGGGGCGCTGGCCGGCAGCATCACGCAGGCGATCGAGGCGATGCGGCTGGGCGACAAATCGTGACGCCCGGCGCGTGGTGGGTCGTCGCTGGGCTGATGGCCTGCGGGGCAGAAATGCTGGTGCCGGGCGTGTTCCTGCTACCGGTCGGGGCCGCGGCCGTTGTGACCGGGGTCGCGGTGTTTCTCGGCTGTGGGACGGATGCGGCGTGGCTTGTGTTCGTCACTGGGCTGGCCGTTGCGGTCGGGGCCGCGTCATGGCTCCGGCGCGGACCCGCACGGAGAGACGCGACGAACGGGCCGGATGCAGGCCTGGTCGGCGCGACGTGCGTGGCGGAAGTGTTCGAGGGTGGTCAGGGCCGGGTGCGGCTCGGCGACGGGGCCTGGCCCGCGCGGATGACGGACCGGTCGGAGCCGGCGTGGGGCAGTCACCTGCGGGTCGTGGGTGTGGATGGCACGACTCTTGTCGTAACAACGCTATCGTCCTAGGCCCGCCACGGTCTGACTTTAACTTTTTAGCAGCGAGTACAGTTTAGAACGGGTGGGGCAGCGGAGGCACGTTTTTGCTAGATACGATCAACATTGGGTTCTTGCTATTGGTCGTTGCCGTCATTGCCGGTGCCACCGTCATGCTTGTCGCCATGCGCAAACGGCTGCTGGTGCTCACGGATGAACTGCAGCAGGCGAGGCTCGCGCTCGAAGGGGCGGATAACCGGCTCAGCCAGGCGCGGGACCGTATGGCGCTACTGTCCAACACCGACCCGGTGACGGGCTTGCTGGTCCGGCATGTGATTGTCGAGCGGTTTCAGCTCAGCCTGGCGCTAGCCCATGCGCAGGGGACGCCGTTTGGCATCATCCTGGTCCAGCTGACCGATTTTGAGCACGTGGCCGACCTGCATGGCCGGGTTGTGGCTGATAAATTGCTAACGGTCGCTGCCGAGCGATTGCAGGCGGCAACAAGTGAGACGGACACGGTCGGGCGGGTGCGGGAGCATGAATTCGCGATGCTGGTGCCAATCCTGCGTTCGGTCGACGAGCTTGCATCCCGGGCGTCCCGGCTGCACGAACGCTTGACGGCACCGGTCAGTGTGCCCGGCCTGCCAGATGTGTTCCGGCTGGCCGTGCATGTTGGCAGCGCAACCTACCCACGCGATGGCGAGAACTGGCCGTCCCTGCTCAAAGCCGTCGACGAGCGGCTGCGGGCGAGCCGGATGCAGATGAGCTAGCACCTGAGGGCGGCCGTAATTACCGGACTTAAGCCGGTCGTATCACTGACACATCGACATTCACCCGAAGCCCCAGCAAGTCTCGCCGGCTACCCAAATAGCCGCCGCTGACAGGCGTCGCCTGCTCCGGGGTGCGGGCAGTGCAGATGCGGATCAGGTTGCGCCCGGCGATCAACCCGTTGGTCGGGTCGTATTCCACCCAGCCGGCGCCCGGTAGGTACACCGCCACCCAGGCGTGGGTGGAGCCGCCGCCGACATTGGCCTGCCCGCCTGCAAGCCGGTCATCGTACAAATAGCCACTGACGAATCGCGCGGCCAAACCCAGCGCGCGCACCGCTTCCATCATCAGCAGCGCGAAATCCCGGCAGGCCCCGGTCCGGGTTGCCAGCGTGCGGGCCGGGCTGTTGGTGCCTTCCGCATCGCGCGCGGCATAGCGAAATTCCGCCCGGATCGCGCGGGTCATGGCGGTGAGCATATCGAGCGTGCGGGTCGGACCGGCCGGGCTCACGAAGCTACGGGCCCACGCGTCCACCGCCCGGTCCGGATCCGGATACTGCCGCTCCAGCGTGCGGGACAGGTCCGGCGCCTCGTCCGTCATGTAGCTGAACGGGTAGAACTCGGCCGCCGGGTCGAGCGGCAGATCGGCTTCACTGGGGTAGTGATCGAGGTCGAGGCTGGAAACGATCCGCAGCAGCCGGGTGTCGACCCGTTCCCATTCGAGGTAGGCGAGCGAGTTGCCGAACACGTCATGCGCCCAGCGTGTGCGGGACGGCGGCGGTGTGACGGTGAGCGTCGCCGAACGCAGCCTCAGATCGTGGCTGTCGCGCGGACGCAGCATAAGCCGGTGCGTCGTGGGACGCACCGGGCGATGATAGGCGTACTCGGTCGCGTGAGTGATGCGGACGCGGGGCACGCGATCAGACTACGCCGAATACCTTCAGCAGGATAATGATAGGGATCGGGATGCCGACGAGCCACAACAGGAGGATACGAACGGGTGGCCTCCGTTGGTTGAAACGGTGCAACGCATGTTGCGCGGCCGGGTTCGTCGGTTAACCAGCCGGGTAGCGTAGGCTAGATGGGGCCGTCCGGCGTAGGGTTGGGCCATGACCTACGAACAGCTTTCGGCGCTGGTGGCGTTCGCCTTCGTCACCTCCATCACGCCTGGGCCTAACAACATGATGCTCATGGCCTCCGGCGCCAATTACGGCGTGCGGCGCACGGTGCCGCACATGCTGGGCGTTGCGACCGGCTTTGTGATCATGGCCGTGCTGGTAGGGGCCGGGCTGGTCCAGGTGTTCGACGCCGTGCCCGCACTGCATACGGCGCTGAAGATCGTGAGCGTCGCCTATCTGCTCTATCTGGCCTGGAAGATTGCAACCGCGCCGCCGCCCACCCCGGCCGGCCGGGCCGGCAAGCCGATGACCTTCCTGGCCGCAGCACTGTTCCAGTGGGTGAACCCGAAGGCGTGGGCGATGGCGCTTACGGCCGTCACCGTCTACGCGCCGTCGCAGACGATAGCCGGGCTTACGCTGGTGTCGGTCACGTTCGGCGTCATCAACCTGCCCGCCGTCGGCTGCTGGGCGATGCTGGGGCAGCAGATGCGCCGCGTGCTGACCAATGCGGGCCGGCTGCGCGCTTTCAATACGATTATGGCAGTGCTGCTGATCGCGTCGCTTTACCCCGTCGTCCGGGGCTGAAGCCGCGCCCGCAGGCCACCGAGCCGGCGCCGCATTTGGCTAATCTTACCCACGCCACGCAGCAGGCGGTCCAGCAACGCCAGGGTGCGGCCATCGCCCTCACTGCTATCCTGCAGCCAAAACAGCAATGTCGTGCCGTACACCGCCGTCAGGATCGCGCGCTTCGTGTACCAGCTAAAATCGGCCGACTGGTCACCGGCCGCGTGCCAGATCGCATCGATGGTGCGGGCCGTGCAGCGAGCCGACAGCAGTTGGTTACCGGGCACTACCAGCACACCCAACGCCCGGCGGACGGCACCCTTATACTCCCGGTTCTGCTCCAGACGGAGTGCGATGATCGCCCGCACCCGGTCCGACACGCGGGTGGCGACGATAGCCTTTGCACCTTCCTCCATCCAGCGGTCGCCGAGGTCGCAATAGGCCTCGATCATGTCCCGCGGGCCGCCGGGGAACAGCAGGTCGGCATTGGGCCCGGCCGCGTCGCGCAATGCGGCGATGGTCCAGCCGTCCAACTCCACAAACGGCAGCAGCGCCATGAGGGCCGCGTCACGTTCGGCACTGCGTTCGGGATGGGACATTACTGAACCTCAAAGGTTGGAGTGCCGTAGCGGGCGAACTCTTCGGAGAAACCAAACAGGCGTCCGTCGGTCAGGCGCATTGGATAGAGGATGCCGTTCAGATGATCCGTCTCATGCTGGATGATCGCGGCGTGGAAGCCTTCGGCCTCGATTACTACGGCCGAGCCGTCGCCATCGAGGCCTGTCAGATGTACGCGAGCATGACGCGGGATGCCGGCGCGCAGGCCGGGGATGGACAGGCAGCCCTCCCAGCTCAGCACCATGTCATCGCCGGCCGGTGTTACGACGGGGTTGATGATAGCTCGGGGCGGGGCAGGCGTTTCCACACCGGGGCGATCGGCAGACAGGCGGTAGACAAACAGCCGGAGCGGGACATGGACCTGCGGCGCGGCTAGTCCGGCCCCGCTTGCGTCCTCCATCGTCTCGATCATGTCGGCAATCAGCCGCTGCACGTCCGGTGCCGCCGGGTCCGGCACGGGGTCGCAGACCTGCAGAAGGACAGGGTGACCCATGCGGGCTATTTTCAAAATCGCCATGAGTAAAGATATTGTGCGCCGGGCAGCCGGGGCGAGAGGGGGCGGGAGGGCTTTCACCGCGCGCGCAGATGATGCTATACGGGGCGCCCCAACCGCGGTGACCCCGCGGCATACCCAATTGCGTGTAGCGTAAATCCAGGAGCATGCGGCCAAGTGCAGGTTATCGTCCGTGACAACAACGTCGACCAGGCGCTCAAGGCGCTCAAGAAGAAGATGCAGCGGGAAGGCGTGTTCCGTGAGATGAAGCTGCGTCGCCATTTCGAGAAGCCAAGCGAGCGCCGCGCCCGCGAAGCCGCCGAAGCCGTCCGTCGCGCCCGCAAGATGGAGCGCAAGCGGCTGGAGCGCGAGGGGTTCTAATTGCCTCTGAAAAGCTAAGAGCGTGGGTCGGTTTTGTTATCCGATCGTTCTTGGCTTTTGGCCTGCGGGCTCTTAACCGATGAAGACGATGATAAGCGTACCGGCTATGCGTTTGTAACTGCGCTTGTTGTGATGGTGTACAGGAAGGGCCGTGTTGCCCGCGGCACCTCTTGTGCCTGCGCGTCCGTCCCCAGCCGACGGCGGTACGGTCGATCTGCTGAACGGGATGCTCGGTCTGGCTTCCCACACGTCACCAGCCAATCCGTTCGGGCAGGAAAGCGGATGTCAGGTGGCCAACTCGGTACCAGCCTGAGCTTTGGCCCCACGGCGCTCACCATCTACCGCATCGAAACTCTAGCGTTATTGTCTTTGTCGACACCCTAGCCCGCTGGCAGGCCCGCTTCGATCAGGTCTGCAACTTGCTTCTCGTCTGCGCCGCCATGCTGACGCAATTCGACAATCACGCCACGACGGTCCGAAGCACTCCGGTTCTGGCTCATTTTCCACTGCGCCTCAATCCGGGTGGGCGTAAGGCGGAAGGCGCGGATGCCGCCCAGCATCATGGCGCGGTATCTGTCCGCAAGCGCGCGCACGTCAAACTGCGCCGGGTCGTGCGCGGCCATGGTGTGTAGGCTGTCCATGATGTCCGGCTCGTGCGCCATCGGGCTCAGCACGCCATGGATGTGCACTGCCACGAAGTCCCAGGTCGGAACCGAAGGTTGGGCCGTGTACCACGACGGCGACACATAGGCGTGTGGCCCAGTGAAAACGGCCATTGCCAAGCTGCCGTCCAGCAGCGCGCATTGGCGGTTGGCCGCCGCCAGGTGTCCGCACAACACAAAGGCGTCCCCGGACGTTTCCAGCGTGAATGGGATGTGCGAGCCGTCGAGCCCGCCATGGGCTGTCATCAGCAGACCGAACGGATGCCGCTCGATCATTGCCCGGATGCGGGCCGGATCGGTTTCGGTAAAGGCTGGACGTAGATGCATACGTCCATCTTGCGAAGTAAGCTTGGGTCCGGCAACCAGAAACAGTCACGGAGCAGCCATGCAACGCGTCTTTGAGTGGGTGGACGTGTTTACGACCAAACCCGGCGGCGGCAACCCGCTGCCAGTGGTACTGGACGCAGAAGGGCTGAGCCCGGCGCAGATGCAGGCCATCGCCCGTGAATTCAACACGGCCGAAACCACCTTCGTGCTGGCCCCGGCCGATCCGCACCACACCGCTCGAGTGCGCATTTTCACGCCAGTGCAGGAGCTACCGTTCGCCGGGCACCCCAACATCGGCACCGCCTACATCCTGGCCCGGCGCGGCACGGTGTTCGGCCAGACCGTGGGC
>JANONC010000018.1:0-1637 GCA_031420655.1 Rhodospirillales bacterium
CGCCTGCACCACGGCCACACCGCGCTCGGTCACCAACTTCGCCGCCTCGAGCTTGAACTCTCGGCTGAACACTCGTCACTGCATGGCAACCTCCGATCGGGTTGGAAAACCTTATCTCGGTGTCCACCAAACCAGTAGCAGGCCACCGCAGCGTATCCCTCCGCTGAGGGCCGTCTGGGTTTGATCCTCCTGCCGCCGTAAGTAGCTCCTTGAGGCGGCGGTTGAGGTGTGCGGATGGATGGCGTGGTGGAGATTTTCACCGGGCGGGAGCGTCGGCGGCGCTGGAGCCTGCAGGACAAGGTGCGGATCTTTGCTGAGACCAACGAGCCGGGTTCGATGATCCGTGCCGTAGCCGCCCGCCATGGCGTCTGCGAGAGCCTGTTGTTCACGTGGCGTCGCCAGGCGCGCGAGGGCCTGCTGCCGGACTTCGGCGACGCCGGTCCCGACCAGGAGGCGTCGCCAGGTGCGCGAGGGCCTGCTGGGCCCGGCTCTGGCAAGCCCTATGTTCGTGCCGGTGCAGGCTCTCACGTCGGCAAGCACGGCGGTCGCACCGCTCGATGAGAGACCGCGCCCGGCATCGGCATCGGCATCGGCATCGCGGTCCGTGGGTGCGCCTGGTCTGATCGAGATCGAGCTTGGCAACGGGCGTCAGGTCCGTGTCGGCAGCGATGTGAACCTGGCCGCCCTGCGGCGCGTGCTGGCAGCGTTGCGCGAGTGATCCCGATTGCCAGCAGCGTGCGGATCTGGCTGGCGACGGGCCACACGGATATGCGTCGCGGTATGCCGGGTCTCGCGCTGCTGGTGCAGGAGGGGCTCGGCCGGGATCCGTTCGCGGGTGATGTCTTTGTCTTTCGGGGTCGCAGCGGATCGCTGTTGAAGGCGGTTTGGCACGATGGCCTCGGCCTGTCGCTCTATGCCAAGCGTCTGGACCGTGGACGCTTCGTGTGGCCACAAACAGTCGATGGCGTGGTGGCGCTGACAGCCGGTCAGATGAGCTATCTGCTCGAGGGGATCGACTGGCGCAACCCGCAGCAGACCTGGCGTCCGCAATCGGCGGGATAGCCGCCACGCGCTGCTGAAAACAGTACCACGGTAGCCTGGTTCGTGATTCACTTTGGGCATGGACGCCGAGCTTGCCGCCCTGCCGGATGATATCGATGCGCTCAAGGCGGCCCTGCTGGCCGCCCGCGCCGAGGTCGTTGCCGCTCTGGCGGAGCAGTCCAGCAACCGGGCGCTGATCGCCCATCTCAAGCTGCAGATCGAGAAGCTCAACCGGGACCGGTTCGGGCCGCGCTCCGAGCGCACCGCCCACCTGCTGAACCAGATGGAGCTGCAACTCGAGGAGCTGGAGACCGCAGCCACCGAGGACGAACTGGCCGCGGAAACCGCTGCCGCCAAGACCACCACCGTGGCAGGCTTCACCCGCGCGCGTCCGGCCCGGCGCCCGTTCCCCGAGCACCTACCGCGCGAGCGCGTCGTCGTTCCCGGTCCAGTGGCCTGCGCCTGCTGCGGAAGCGCCCGCCTGTCCAAGTTGGGCGAGGACGTCACCGAGAGCCTCGAGACCATTCCGCGCACCTGGAAGGTCATCCAGCACGTGCGGGAGAAGTTCTCCTGCCGGGATTGCGAGCGCATCAGCC
>JANONC010000019.1:0-6394 GCA_031420655.1 Rhodospirillales bacterium
TGCAGCAGGCAGAGTTTGCGTCCGAAGCCCAAGGCTACAGCGCGACCCGCCACCAGCGCGAAGTGGGTACGGGCTGGTTCGACGCGGTCGCGGTCGCGGCGTCTGGCGGCAAGAGCAGCACGACGGCAATGGCGGGCAGCACGGAAACCGAGCAGTTCCACGACCACGACGACACCCCGGTCATGGTGCCGCAGCGCGAACAGCAGCCAGCCGCCAACGCCGGGGCGTGGAACCAAGACCATGACCACGATGACGGCCTGGTGCACAGCCACGGCTGGGCCACCAGTGAAGGGCAGGAGCATCGCGCGCCTCCCCCGCCGCCAGCGCATGACGACCACGATGACGGCCTGGTTCACAGCCACAACTGGGCCGTGACCGACCGCTAATGGATAAGCCGGGTGGGGGTAACCCTGCCCGGCTACTGTGCCGGCGCACTCGCCCCTAGTGGTTGATATCCGGGTACCGAGTATCGGAGTGCTGCGTAGGCGTTATGCTCGGGAACCGTACGCTGCAAAGTAGAAATGCGCTGGGCTAGGCCATGCTGCTCATAACCGCCGTGCTGGCGGCCGCGGCCCCGGTCGTGTGGGCCTGGACTCGGGTTTAACCGGCTCCGGAAATAGATTTCGAAAACAGAGTGTCACAACCTGGCCTAGCCGCCCCGGCTGGCGGCCGACGCAGGCCATGCGCTCGCGCAAGACTACATTGGTGTCCTGTACAAAGCAGGCGAGGGCATGGTGCCACGCAAGCTGCAACAGGCCGCGCGGCTTACGTGTCGCGCGGGGTGTCCGCCCGGGGTTGCCAAACCAGCAGCCGGGTTTCCGCGATGGAGACGCATACATCCAGCACAAGCGCGCAGCCGGTCAGCACGACGATGCCGGCGAAGACCGTGTCCACGTCGAACACGCCTTCTGCTTGCAGGATGAGGTAGCCCACCCCCTTCGCGCTGCCGAGATATTCGGCGATCACCGCGCCCACAAAGGCCATGCCAACCGAGACATGGAGCGAGCTGAACACCCACGCCATTGCGGCCGGCAGATAGACCTGGCGCAGCAATTGCCGCCGGGTCGCGCCCAACATGCGAGTGGCGTTCAGCACCGTGGGACTCACCTCGCGCACGCCTTGCAGCACGTTGAAGAACACGATGAAGAACACGAGCGTGAAGCCCAGCGCCACCTTGCTCGCCATGCCCAGGCCGAACCACATGGCAAAGATGGGCGCCAGGATAACGCGCGGCATGGCGTTGGCCGCCTTGATGTAGGGGTCGAGCACGGCCTGTGTCCGGGGGCTAAGGCCCAGCCACAAGCCGGCCAGCACGCCCCCACCGGTGCCAGTTGCAAAGGCCAGGAGCGTTTCGGAAATGGTCACGGCCAGATGCGGCCAGATGAAGCCGGAGCCGAACCAGGTGCCGATCACCCCGGCAATCGCCTGGGGACGTCCGAAAAACAGCGGCGACAACACGCCCGTGCTGCTACCCACCTGCCACAGCACCAGTAGCGCGATGCCAATACCAAGCCGTGCCGTGGTGATCATGCCGCCATGCCGGCCTGATAGGCGCGTAACACTTCGGCCCGCAGCACGGCCCAGATTTCCTCTTGCAGGTGTTGGAAGGCGGGCGTCAGCCGGATCTCGGCCACGTCCCGCGGCCGGGGCAGCGTGATGGCAAACTCCGCGATCGGCCGCGTGCCCGGCCCCGCGCTCAGCACCACGACGCGGTCGGATAGGCTGATCGCCTCCTCCAGGTCATGCGTGATGAACAAGACGGACTTGCGCGGCCCGCCGCTACCGGCCGAACGCTCGCGCGCCGACGCGCTGCCACTTTCGGTAAAACGCTCGCGCGCTGACGCGCTGCCGCTTTCGGCAGAATGCTCGCGCGCTGACGCGCTGCCGCTTTCGGCAGAACGCTCGCGCGCTGACGCGCTGCCGCTGTCCCAAAGGGCGAGAAGCTCGTTCTCCATCATCAGCCGGGTTTGCACATCGAGCGCCGAAAAGGGCTCGTCCATCAAAAGGATAGGCGGGTCCAAAACCAGCGTTTGCGCCAGTTGCGCCCTCTTGCGCATGCCGCCAGACATTTGGTGCGGGTACTTTGCGCCATGCCCGGACAGGCCCACACGCGCGAGCCATGCATCTGCCGCCGCCCGTGCTTCGGTGCGCGACGCGCCGGCAAACTCCGGCCCGGCCGCCACATTATCCCGCGCCGTCCGCCACGGCATCAGGCTCTCGCCCTGAAACAGATAGCCGGCCTTCCGGTTGATGCCCAAAAGCGGCGCGCCATCCACAAGGACTGTGCCGGAGTTCGGAGCGCGCAGCCCGGCAGCCAGGTTGAGCAGCGTAGACTTGCCGCACCCTGTCGGCCCCACGACCGATACGAATTCGCCGGCGTCGACATGCAAGGTCGTCGTCGCGACAGCCGTGTAGGACCCGAAAGCGACCGTGACCGCTTCAAGTGAGAGCGCATGAGCCATTCCCGCTATATCCTCCCATTTTGACGCAAACCTAATCGAAGGACCGGAAATGAAAAAGTGGCGGGGTTTGGCGGCACTCGCGGCGGGCGTGCTGGCTGCCGGGCCGGTGTTCGGCTGGGGTCATATAGGCCACGTGCAACTGAGCCGCATGGCGATCAGCCACCTGCCCAGCGACCTGCCCGACTTCGTGCGTGCCGCCGCGGCCGAGATTGGTGAGCTGGGTGCAGAGCCGGACATGTCCCGCGGCACCGGTGTGGTCACGGGCGGCACCACCCGGCTGCAAATGGCTGCCACCGTCCATGACAGCGAGCGTGACGCCGGCCATTACATCGATGCCGATGAGGACGGGACGATCCTTGGCGGCGTCGTCAAGCTGAGCGCGCTGCCGCCGACGCGTGAGGCGTACGACACCGCACAGCGCCAGGGCGGGCAGACACAGTACTCGGCCGGGTATCTGCCGTACACGATCATCGACGGATTTCAGCAGGTCCGGAAGGATTTCGGCATTTGGCGGGTTATGCAGGCCGGGCTTTTGCAGGCGCGTACCGATGCCGACCGGGACTGGTTTACGCGCAACATCGCGGTGCGGGAACGGCTCGTGGTGCGTGACATCGGCACATGGAGCCATTACGTGGCCGATGGCAGCCAGCCGCTGCACACGTCAATTCACTTCAACGGCTGGGGCCGTTACCCGAACCCACGCGGCTACACGAATTATGCCATCCACGGGGCGATGGAGGGAGCGTTCGTGCGGAAATACGTAGACTTCGGTGCTGTCGAGACCGCGATGCCAGCGCCGCGTGACTGCGGCTGCCCGATCGAGCAGCGCGTGCCTGCCTATCTGGCCGAAACGCTGTCGCACGTGGTGGACGTTTACGACGCCGGGGGTGCCGGCGACCGTCCCGACCTTTATCGCACGGCCCAACCGGCGGAACTGGCGCTGGTCACCAGCCGCCTCGCCGCAGGGGCGGCCGAGTTGCGGGACGAGATCGTCATGGCCTGGCGGCAGAGTGCCGAGATCGGCGTAGGCTATCCGGCCGTGCGGGTCAGCGACGTGCTGGCAGGCGGCGTGTCCGTAACCCCCGCCTTGTTTGGTGCAGACTGATCCCCTTCGGCCAGCCGGTAGCCCACACCCGGCTCCGTTCCAACCAGCCGGCTACCGGCCGGTCCAAGCTTTTGGCGCAGATGGCCCACATACACACGCAGGTACTGCACATCATGCGCATGCGCCGGGCCCCACACGGCCGTCAGCAGCTGCCGGTGCGTCACCACCCGCCCAGCGTTGCGCGCCAGCAAGGCCAGCAGCTCGTACTCGAGCCGGCTTAGCACGACCGGCACGGCCCCGGCCGTGACAAGCCGCCGCGCCAGGTCGATGGTGACGTCCCCGGCTTTGTAGGTCTCACCCACTCCCTCCTGCATCCGGGCATGGCGTAACGCAGAGCGGATGCGGGCCAGCAGCTCACCCAGGCCGAATGGCTTTTCGACATAGTCATCCGCCCCGGCGTCCAGCGCCGCGATCTTCTCCCCCTCCCGGTCACGTGCCGAAACCACGACGACCGGTACGGCAGTGAAGGTGCGCAACTTGATCAGCGCCTCTTGCCCGTCCATGTCCGGCAGGCCGAGGTCGAGCAGCACCGCATCCGGGGCGCGGCAGGCCGCAAGGCGCAGTCCTTCGGCCGCGGTATCGGCCCGCTCCACCCGATAGCCTGCGGCTTCGAGGGCCGGCCGGAGAAAGCGGTGGATCTGCGGCTCGTCGTCGATCACCAGGATGAGCGCACCGCTCATGGCGAACCGCTCACGGGGCGGCCGGTAAGACTAGGGTCAGCACGGTGCCGGGCTGCCCGTCGCGCGGCAGGTCCGGCCGGGGGCTGATGGCGGTGATCGTGCCGTCCATCGCCGTCACCATGCCGCGCGCGATGGCCAGCCCCAATCCGGTGCCGGGTGCCACCCGGTCGCCGCGCCGGGCGCGGTAAAAGCTATCGAACACGTGCGGCAAGTCGGCCGGCGGGATACCAACGCCCTCATCGGCCACCGCGATCGACACATCCGTCCGCCCCGCACTCACCCGCACGGCGGTACGGCCCCCATCCGGCGAATACTTGGCGGCGTTGTCCAGCAAGTTGACCAGCACCTGCTCCAGCAGCGCCGCGTCGGCCAGGACACGCACCGGTACGTCCGGCAGCGACACGCCGACATGCGCCGCAGCCGGCACGCGCGCGATCGCGGCCTCGATCACCGTACCCACATCCACCGCCGCCAGCCTGGGCCGCACCTGGCCACTTTCCAGCCGGGTCAGGTCCATGATGTTCGACAGAAAACGCGCCATGCGGGCCGTATCCTGCTCGATCGACAACAGCAGGTCGGCCCGTACGGCGGCGGACAGGCTCTCCCACGAACCGCGCAACGTCTCGGCCGCGCCGCGTATGCCCGTAAGCGGCGTGCGCAGATCGTGACTGAGCGAATTCAGCAATGCCGTTCGCAGCCCTTGCGTCTCCTCCATGGCCGCATTGCGGGCCGACGCGCCGGCCAGCCGCACGCGTTCGAGTGCGATTGCGGCTTGATCGGCCAGCGCCTCCAAGGCCTGCAGCATCGGCGGGTCGAACACGGCGCCGGTCACGCCCAGCACACCTGTCCCGCCGCGCACCGTCCGCATCGGCAGAAAGCGCCAGCTGGCGGAGGGTAGGGTAGAGGTGCCGCGCCCCGTTGCCACCCCGTTCGTTGCCGCCCACCGCGCCGCGGCCCAGGCCCCTTCATCCATCAGTGCGTTGGCTGGTTCCGTCGCACGCAGCGCCAATTCTGGCCCGTCCTGCATCAGCACCGCGGCCTGCCTGGTGATGCCCGCCGCCTGTCGGGCAATCTCGTGCAGCAAATCGGGCTCCGTCGCGGGCTCACCCAGCTTGCGGCTAAACGCACTCACGCGGCGCAGGCTGTCGATGCGTGCCTGCCCGGACCGCGCCTCGGCCCGCACGCGTCCAGCCAGCACGCCAGTGATGCCGGCCACGGCCAAAAAGACGATCGCGGCGATGGCGTCTTTCGCGTTGGAAATCGTTATGGTGTTAACGGGCGGTATGAAGAAGAAGTCCCACGCGAGGAAGCCAACTACCGCCGCATAGAGCGCCACCGCCAGCCCTTGCAAACTGGCAGACGCAACCACGACGGCAAGGAATACCATGCCCAGCGCCTCGGGCGGCAAGGCATCGCCCAGCGCCATCCCGATACCGGTCACGCCCGCGACTAACGCCGTCGCAATGGCCCAGCCCCGCCATTCGCGTGGTCCCGGTGCCGCGGCGATGGCCGGCTTGGCCAGCGCGGGCGAGGGTACGATGTGCAACGTGTACTCCGGCGCACGCCGTAGCAGTTCGAGGCTGATCGAATGCCCCAGCATGCGACGCCACCACGACCGCGCGGCCCGCCCGATTACGATGTGGTTGGCATTACGCGCCCGCGCGACCTCGATCGCGATACCCGCCATGTCCGCGCCGCCGCGGGTTTCCACGTCCGCGCCAAGGCCCTGTGCCAGCGCCAGCGACGGCCGGCTATGCGGTGCCTCGGCCGGTTGTTCCACGTGCAACACTGTCCAAGGGGCATGCAGTGCGTCCGCCAGGCGCTTGGCATGCCGCACGACCGCCTCACCCGCTGCATCCGGCCCGATCAGCGCCAGCACGCGCTCGCCGGCCGGCCAAGGGCCAGACACTCCGGTTGCGCGCATCCAGGTCCGCACATCTTCGTCGACGTGCTCGGCCGCCTTGCGAAGCGCGATCTCGCGTAGCGCCGCGAGATTGCCCTCTTTAAAGTATCCGTCCAGCGCCCGCTTCGCCGTATCCGCCCGATAGATGCGGCCATCCGCCAGCCGGGTGCGTAGCTCGGCCGGGGTCACGTCAATCAGCTCGATCTCGTCGGCGCTCTCCAGCACACGGTCGGGCAGCGTTTCG
>JANONC010000020.1:0-6350 GCA_031420655.1 Rhodospirillales bacterium
CGCCGTCCTGATCCCGTGCTACAACGAAGAGGTGACGATCGCGGCCGTGATCGGCGCGTTCCGCACGGCGCTGCCCCTCGCCACGATCTATGTTTACGACAACAACTCAGTGGACGGCACCGCCCGCCTCGCCAGCGCCGCGGGTGCGCGGGTGCAGCGCGAACAGCGGCAGGGCAAGGGCCACGTGGTACGCCGCGCCTTTGCCGATGTGGACGCGGATGTCTATGTGCTCGTGGACGGAGACGGGACATACGACGCCAGCGCGGCCCCGGCGATGGTAGCTCTGCTACTCGACCAGCAACTCGACATGGTCAATGGCGCCCGGCGTGACCATGCCGCTGGCGCTTACCGCCCCGGCCACCGCTTTGGTAACTACATGCTCACCTACCTCGTCGGCAGTGTGTTCGGCCGTGACGTGTCCGACATGCTGAGCGGATACCGCGTATTCAGCCGTCGCTTCGTCAAGTCGTTCCCCGCGCTCTCGGCCGGGTTCGAGACGGAGACGGAGTTGACTGTGCATGCGTTGGAGCTCGGCATGCCGATCGCGGAAATCCAAACCGACTATGCCGAGCGGCCCCTTGGCAGTGCCAGCAAGCTGCGCACGATCCGCGACGGCATTCGTATCCTGCGTACGATTCTGGTGCTGGTGAAGGACGAGCGTCCCCTGGCGTTTTTTGGCACCGCTGCGCTGCTCCTGCTGCTGTTGGGCATAGGGTTCGGGGCTAGCGTTGTGGTGGAGTTCATGCGCACCGGCCTCGTCCCGCGCCTGCCGACGGCGGTGCTGGCCAGTACTCTCGTGCTGCTGGCGGCGTTGGCAATTGCATGTGGGTTCGTGCTGGACAGCGTGGCGCGGGGGCGCAAGGAGCTCAAGCGCCTAGCCTATCTGGCCGTGCCGCTGATGGCGCGGCCGTAATGGGCGCGGGCCCGCTCACTTGGGCGACAGACCGGGCCGCTTTGGTGCTGGGCCCGGCGCGCTGGGCCGGCGTGCAGCAATTCCTGCGCTTCGGCGCGGTCGGCACCACGGGCATGCTGACCGACACGGCCGTGATCTATGCCACCCGCGCCTGGCTTGGTCTCTATGGTGCCGGTGCGCTGTCCTACCTGGTTGCGGCGACATGGACCTGGCAGCTCAACCGGCGCTGGACGTTCCAAAACGCCGCGCGCGGCTCGCTGCATCGCCAATGGGCGCTGTTCATGACCGTGAACCTGGTTGGCCTCGTGTTCAACCGCGGCACCTATGCGGCGCTGGTCACCTGGAGCGACGTCTGCGCGGCCCACCCCGTACTGGCTGTGGGCGCAGGCGGGCTGGCCGGAATGTTCTGGAATTTTTCACTTTCCCGGCGCGTGGTGTTCCGGTGACAGCACGGACGGGCAAGCTTGAGGGTGTCGAGGCGTCGCGCGGTGCAGCGGCGGTCCTGGTCGTTGGCCTGCACGTGACCCAGGTGCTTGCCGGCCACAATGGCACACCGGCGTTTGGCGGCCTGATGTCGTTCGGCCATGCCGGCGTCGATTTCTTCTTTGTGCTGAGCGGCTTCATCATCACCTTCACCCACGGGCGCGACCTGGGACGACCAGGTCAGTTCTGGCAATTCTGGCGAAAGCGGCTGATGGTGCATAGCTTGGTGGAACGGCCCGTGATGCGATATGCTCGGATCGGTAGCAACCGACCGGTACCCCGGTCCCCTACGGGGGTGGTACTGGCCCAGACCAGGCTCGGCGAATGATCAATAATGCAGCACTTCTATTCAGCGTCGTCATGGTGTTTCTGGTTGCCATCCGGGCGAGCATGATGGATCGCAAGGCCGCGCTGCAGGAACGCCGTTGACCGACCTTTTTCTCGTCCTGAGTTTCGTTGCCTTTATCGCCATCGGCGTACTGTCGCCGTTTGTGCTGAGCCTGGGTTACGTCTGGGTTGACGTGTTCCTGCCCCAACGGATCAGCGACGCGTTGCTGACCAACGTGCCGGTCGCGCTTATTATGGGTGGGGCAGCAATCGGCTCATACCTGTTGATGGACCGCAAATCACCGCCGCGTCCGTCGGTCCTGCTGTTCCTGTATGTGCTGCTGGCGATCTGGATCACGCTGACGACGACATGGGCGGTGGCACCGGGACCAGCCTGGTTTAAGTGGGATCCTTCGTTCAAGACCTTGCTGTTTGCAGCCTTTTTGCCGTTCGTCTTCCGCACGCGCGTGCAGATCGAATCATTCATTCTGATTGTCATCTTCGCCGCCTCGGCCCACATCTTGCCCTGGGGTCTGAAGACTGTAATTGCGGGCGGCGGCTATGGCCGTAGCCTCGGGCAGCTTGGCTCCAACCAGTCCTATTTGTCAGAAAGCAGCGCGATCGCGGCGATCTGCTTCGCCTTTATCCCGTTCTTACTACTGTTTGCCCGGCAATCGGTGCTGTTACCCAAATACCGCATCTTCGCCTGGGGTTTGTACGCCATGGCCGGCGTATATGCGTTGGGGGCCGTCGGCACGTTCGCCCGCGTTGCACTCGTTGGTTTGGCTATCCTCTTCGTGGGCCTCTGGGTCCAAGCGAAACGCCGGTTCTGGTACACGGTCATTGCCACCGCCAGCTTGGTCGTGCTGAGCGCGTTCACCTCGTCGCAATGGACCGATCGCATTGCGACGACCGCCGACTACGCGACCGAAAACTCATCGGCGACGCGCATCGCCGTGTGGCGGTGGACGTTGAACTTCGTGCAAGACAATCCGTTCGGCGGTGGGTTCAACGCCTTCGTCATCAACCGGATCGAGCTGCCGTCGGGCGATCCGATGAACCCACAGGTTCAGTTCGGACGGGCATTTCACAACATCTATTTTGCGTCTTTGGGTGAGCATGGCTACCCGGGGCTTGTGCTGTATTGCTCCATCTTGGCCCTTACGCTTTATTCGCTCGGGCGGACGCGCAAGCTGCTGAAAGGGCACCCTGAACATGGGTGGGCCAGTGACATGGCATCGGCCACACGGCTTAGCTTGCTGGTGATGCTTGGCTGCGCATTCTTTATCGACATCAGCTACAACCCGGTGCTGTGGGACCTGATGGGTCTCGGCTTATGCCTGCAGGAGTACAAACGCCGGGCGCTGTATGCACCGCCCGTCCGCGCGGGGCAGCAGCCGCAGGCGGAATACCCTGACCGTCGTCCGCTATCCGGCACGGTCACGGCGCGGCTCACGTAGGATGGAGTTTGGCGTAGCGCTACGCCACGCCGCCGGGCCGGCGGGGCTGGTGGACCCGCACGAGATGGCCGCCTATTCGACCGACTGGCGTGGCCTGCTGCACGGGTGCCCGCGCGCGGTGGTGCGCCCGGCCGATACCGCGCACGTGGCGGCGGTCGTCCGGGTGTGTGCTGCCCATGGCGTCAGCATCGTACCGCAGGGGGGGCACACCAGCCTGGTCGCAGGTGCCACACCCGATGCAACCGGGACGCAAATCGTCCTATCCCTGTCCCGCATGACCCGTATTCGCGCGATCGACGCCGAGGACATGACATTGACCGCCGAGGCCGGGCTGCCATGGGCGGCTGCGCAACAGGCCGCTGCCGGGGCCGGTTGCCTGCTGCCGCTCAGCATCAGTAGCGAAGGCTCGGCCCAGGTTGGTGGCATCCTGTCGGCCAATGCCGGCGGCAACACCACCATCCGGTATGGCAACGCGCGGGACCTCGTGCTCGGGCTGGAGGCCGTGCTACCCGACGGCACCATCTGGCATGGGTTACGCGCGCTACGAAAGGACAACACGGGCTACAATTTGCGCAATCTGCTGGTGGGCGCAGAGGGCACGTTAGGCGTCATCACCGCCGCCGTCCTGCGCCTGGCACCGGCCCTTAAGCAACGAGCGACGGCACTTTGTGCCTTGCCATCGGCCGAGGCTGCGACGGCGCTGTTCCGGCGGGTACGGGCAGAGGACGGCGCGGCGCTGCAGGCGTTCGAATACATCTCCGGGTTGGGCATGGAGCTTGTGGCGCAGCATATCCAAGGCGCCCGCGTGCCGTTCCGGGCCGCCCACTATGCCTTGATCGAGCTTGGCGCAGCGGGTGGCTCGGCCCTGCGCCCGATGCTGGAACAGGTGCTGGTCCTGGCGCTGGAAGACGGGCTGGTGACCGACGCCGTGCTGGCCGATAGCGAGGCGCATCGCCTGGCACTCTGGCAGTTGCGGGAAGAACAGGCGGAGGCGCAACGGCGGGACGGGGCCAATATCAAGCACGACGTCTCCGTCGCACCTGGGCGCGTGCCGGCGCTCATTGCAGGCGCGGACGCGGCCTGCGCGGCGCTGATGCCGGGCATGCGGACCGCTCCGTTTGGCCACATTGGCGACGGCAACGTGCACTTTAATGTGCTGGCCCCGCCGGGCATGAACGGGGACGCTTTCCTCGCGCAGTCCGCTGCAATCGGCGACGCAATCAACGCGGTCGTGCAACAGCTCGATGGTAGCTTCTCGGCCGAACACGGCGTGGGCCGCCTCAAGCGCTCGCTTATGTCGTCGTGGCGCGGCGGGCCAGAGCTTGAGATGATGCGTCGTATCAAGGCCGCGCTCGACCCGGCCGGCCTCATGAATCCCGGGGTGATGCTGCCATGATCCTGCAGACCGACCGCTACATCGCACGCCAGCTTGCGATCGCGCTGGTTGCGGTCACGGGCGGCCTGGTGGCCCTGATCTGGCTCACCCAGTCGCTCCGGTTTGTCGAACTCGTCGTCAACCGCGGCCTATCGCTGGCCGTGTTCGTGGAACTGACCAGCCTGTTGATCCCGGGGTTCGTGACCACGATCCTGCCGATCACCATGTTCGTTGTCGCACTGTTCGTCTATCAGCGGCTCTCGGGCGACCGGGAGTTGACGGTCATGCGCGCCGCCGGCCTGTCCCCCTGGGCGCTCGCCCGGCCGGCGCTTGCGGTCACAGCCGCTGTCGTGCTCGCATGTTACGCACTCAACATCTGGGTCGTGCCGCGCAGTTATACGGCGTTCCGGGAATACCAGTTCGAGATCCGTAACAAGGTCGCGGCCTTCCTGCTGCAGGAAGGGGTGTTTACCCCCATCAGCGACGACCTCACGGTTTATGTCCGCCGCCGCGACCCGGACGGCACGCTTCGCGGCATCCTGATCCAGGATGACCGCGAAAAGAACAGCCGCGCCACAATCCTCGCCGAGCGTGGGCAATTGATCGACGGAGCGGACGGGCCGCGGGTCGTGCTTGAAAACGGCAGCCGGCAGGAGATCGACAAGGCGACCGGCCGGTTGCAGCTCCTGACGTTTGCCGAGCAGACCATTGGCCTCTCCCGTGCAAGCAAGGGCGAGGAGACGCGCTATCGCGACGCGGCGGAGATGAATTTGTCTGAGTTGCTGGATCCGGCCACCGCGCTCAACCCGCGCGACGTCGGCAAGCAGCGGGTCGAAGCGCACCGGCGGCTGTCTGCGCCGCTGACGGCCGGAAGCTTCGCCCTCGTAGCGCTGTTATCGGCACTTACGGGCGCATTCCAGCGCCATGGTGGTGCCATGCGCCCACTGGTAGCGGTGCTGGCGGTCGTGGCATTGCTAGCGGTGGGACTCGCGGTCGCGAACCTGGCTGCCCGCATCCCGGCGCTGATCCCCCTCATCTGGCTGCACGCGATGCTGCCGGGCCTCGCCTGTGCGGCCGTGCTGTTTGGTCCGCTCCTGCTCGAGGATGCGGACGGCCGCTTGGCGCTCGGCACGTGATGGCCGAGGCTGGTCCGGCCATCACCCGCCTGCTTGCCACCATGGCCGCCTTGCGGGATCCGGTCACGGGCTGTCCGTGGGATCAGGTACAAACCTTTGCCACCATCGCCCCCTACACGATCGAAGAAGCCTACGAAGTCGCCGGGACCATCGCCGCCCAGGACTGGGATGCGCTGCCGGACGAATTGGGCGACCTGCTGTTTCAGGTCGTCTATCACGCGCGGCTGGCCGAGGAGGCCGGGCTGTTCGGCTTTGCCGACGTAGCAGAGCGCATTACCAGCAAGATGGTCCGCCGCCACCCACACGTTTTCGGTGACGGGCCAGCCTTAGGCTGGGACGGTCACAAGCGCGCCGAACGGGCGGCCCGGCGGCAGACGGGCGCGCTGGCCGGGGTGGAGCCGGGCCTGCCCGCGCTGACGGAAGCGGTGAAGCTGACCCGCCGCGCCGCCCGCGTGGGCTTCGATTGGCCCGATGCGCCCGCCGTCCTGGACAAGCTGCAGGAGGAGATTGCCGAACTATCCGCAGAACTGCCTGCCGCCAACACAACGCGCTTGGCCGATGAGATGGGCGACATCCTGTTTGTGGCCGCCAACCTGGCCCGCAAGCTGGGCCTCGACCCGGAAGCCTGCCTGCGCCAAGCCAGCGTCAAATTCACC
>JANONC010000021.1:0-3005 GCA_031420655.1 Rhodospirillales bacterium
GTTTCGATGGGCGCGATGCCGTTGGCTTCCAGGTGAGCGTTGATGCCCAGCTCTTCGCTGATCATCGACTTACCTTTGGTGACCGTGCGCGCGCCCGCGTCCTTACAGATGCGCAGCACGGCCGCCCGTGCATCATCGGCCGTGCTGCACCAATGCACCTGGCCCCCTGCCGCGACGACGTTGGCCTCGAACTTTTCCAGGTAAAAGTCGAGGTTCGCCAGCGTGTGGTTCTTGATGTCCCGGCCAATGTCGCGCAGCGCCTCGAACTCCGGCAGGCGCGCGACGGCGGCGGTGCGGCGGGCCATGAACGAGGGCTTGCTGAATGCCAGCGCCTTCTGCAGGCCGGCATCCTGCAGCGCGTCGTGTGCATTTTGCTTAAAGGCAGGCGACGTTGTGATCATTCCAACAACTTAGCGTGGCTGGGGCAGAGCGCCAGGGTTAAGACGGTGCGTATGACCCTTACCCGCCGCGCCGCCCTCGCCCTGCCGTTCGCGGCGCTGCCGGCCTGCGCGCAAGGCGTGCCCCGCATCGGCGTGCTCACAACCCTGTCCGGCCCGGCAGCGGACGGCGCGGGCACCGGCTCCGTCCTGGCCGCCCGCATGGCCATCGAGGATGCGGGCGCAGGCGCGGAGCTGCTGGTGGCCGACATCGGCGAACGGCCGGATGTGGGCGCGGCGCAAGCGCGGGCCTGGTTCGACGCGGGCGTAGCGGCCGTGCTGGACGTACCAAACTCCGCCACCGCGCTGGCCGTGGCAGAGCTGGCGCGGGCGCGTAACCGGCTGGCATTGTTCAGCGGTGCCGGTTCTATTGCGCTCACGGCCGGGTGCCCGGCGCATGTCATCCAATGGACGTACAACACGCGGGCGCTGGCCGTGGCCCTTGCCCGCGGCGTGGTGGCGGAGGGTGGGCGGCGCTGGTTCTTTCTGACGGTCGACTACACGTTCGGCCATGCACTGCAGCAGGACGCGACGGTTGTGATCGAGGCGGGCGGTGGCGTCGTGTTGGGCGCGCGCATGTTTCCGCCGGCTACACTGGACTTCGCGGCGCTGCTGCTGGACGCGCGGGCGAGTGGCGCAGACGTGATCGGCCTGGCCTGCACGGGTGCCCCGTTCGAGACGCTGGTGAAGCAGGCGGCCGAGTTCGGACTGCAGTCCCGGCTGGCGGCGCTGCTATGCCTCACCACCAACGTGCACGCCATCGGGCTGGACGCGGCACAGGGCCTACTGGTTGCGGCGCCGTTCTACCATAACCGGGACGGTGCGACGCGTGCGTTCACGGCCCGGTTTCAGCCGCGCAACCGCGGCATCCCGCCCACCATCGTGCACGCCGGCGTCTACGCCGCCACCCGGCACTGGCTACGCTTACCCGGCGACCGCATGGACGGTGCCGCGACGGCTGCGGCCATGAAGGCGCTGCCGGCTGACGACGTATTATTTGGTGAAAGCGTATTGCGGGCGGACGGGACAGTGGCCCACCCAATGGGGCTCTACCGCGTGCTTTCACCTGCGCGGAGCGCGGGGGCGTGGGACTACTACGCGCCGGTACGAATGGTGACGGATGCGTTCGGCCCGTCTAGCTGCTAGGTTCTGGGTACTTTTATAGAGCGGGCAAGCATCAAACCGTTCACGGATTGTATGGCGCATTTCCGGTTCAGCACCGGCGCTTAGCGTGAGCGGGTGGCCCCGGATGCGTGACCGATCGGCGCAAGCGTCTCTGTCATCCCGGCCAGCACTTCCGCCACGTGCCGCACCCGCACCGCACTGCCCTGACGCGTCAGCCGCCCGGCCATGTTGAGCAAGCAGCCGAGGTCCCCGGCCAGCAGAGTATCGGCGCCCGTCTTGATCACGTCCGCCGTCTTGTCTGACACCATGCGCGTCGAAATCTCGGGGTACTTTACGCAGAATGTGCCGCCAAAGCCGCAGCACAGCTCCGGTTCCTCCATCTCCACCAGCCGCAGTCCCGCCACGGCGCCCAGCAACGCCCGGGGCTGCGCCTTGATGCCCAGTTCACGCAGGCCGGAGCAGCTATCATGATAGGTGGCGACGCCCTGATATGCGACGGCGGGTGGGGTAATGTGCAGCACGTCTGCCAGAAACGCTGTTAGCTCCCACGTCCGCTGCGCGACGGCTTCGGCCCGGACTTTCAGCGCCGGGTCATTGTCGAACAGATGCGGCAGATGGTGCCGGATCATGCCGGCGCACGAGCCGGATGGGACGACGATGTACTCATACCCCTCGAATGCGTCGATCACCTGCAGCCCGATCCGCTGGGCCGTCAGGCGATCGCCGCTATTGTAGGCAGGCTGCCCGCAACAGGTCTGGGCGGCAGGCACCTCCACTGTGCACCCGGCGTCCTCCAGCAGCTTGATGGCGGCAAAGCCTACGGTGGGGCGATGCAAGTCCACCAGGCATGTGACAAAAAGTGCGACCCGCATTCAGCCGGACCGCGCGGCGGACAACAGCCAAGCTGGCCCCGGCACCGAAAGGTCGCGCTCGAACGTCCACAGGTCCGTGATTTCCGTCACCGCATCCGTGCCCGCAACCGGCTTACCTTCCTTATCCAATGTTTCGGCGATCTGGTCCGACACGAACCGCACTGTGATGGCCGCGACCGTTCCAACGAGCCCCGCTTCCTCGATCGACACGGCTGGCATGGCGCGGATCTCGCTCCGCTGCGTCTCCCCGGCCGTCTCTCGCCCGGTGATGGCGCCGTCGAAGCTGGCGTAAGTTGCATCGGTCAGCAACGAGCGCAGCATCACCCGGTCACCTTGCGCGAATGCGCCGACGATAATGCGGAACGCCGCTTCCCCCCCCGCCAGGAAGTGCCCGGCGTCGAAGCTGCGGTCCAAGCCTTGCATTTGTACTAACGCACGGCCTGCCGGGCTGTTCGGCGGCGGCAGTGCCCGGGCGTCGGCGGCCGGTTCTGGGCTAACGTCCACCACTGGGGCGGCCGGTCGTAGGCCCACAACGTTGGACGGCGCATCCGTCGGGCGCTCGAACCCCGTG
>JANONC010000022.1:0-2058 GCA_031420655.1 Rhodospirillales bacterium
CTGCTCTTCGTGCGGCCCTTCTCCGGAGCGCACCGTCCGCTCCCGGCCCCACCGAAGGCAAACGCGTGGTCGAAGTCATTCGGCCAGCACGGATTGCCGACCCTCTGTTCCGCACCGTGGTCATTCGTCCAAACGGGCACACGGTGCACGACATGTACCGCTTCCGGGTGAAGGCGCCAGCCCAGAGCCGCGGTCCCTACACCTACTATGAGCTTCTCGCCACCATCCCCGCGGCCCAGGCGTTCCGTCCGCTGAACCAGGGGGGGTGCCCGATGGTTAAGCCTTGATGGCGGGATTAGGGATTGGTGCCACGCGCCTGATTGGCATCCCTTGCGCCTGGATGCGCAGCACCCCTGGCCTGCCGTGTGCGGTGCCTTGTTCAGATGGCCCGTCTATGCATCAGTAGCATCAAACCAGCCCAGGACAGTTTCCATGACACGTGCTAGCAAGTGCAAAATATTTGCTGCGCTTACGGCTATGCTGCTTGGCCCCACGCCGGCTGGCGCGCAAATCAGCGACGACGTCGTGCGGATCGGCGTGTCCACTGACCACAACGGCGTTAACTCGGCCGCGACAGGCCTTGGCACCGTCGCAGCCGTGCGCCTGGCCGTGAAGGATTTTGGCGGAACCGTGGCCGGTAAGCCTATCGAGGTCGTGGTGGCCGATGACCAGGGTAAGCCCGACGTGGGTGCCAGCAACGTCCGTGCCTGGGTCAATGGCGGCAAGGTGGACGCGGTCGTGGGCGGTGGTGCGTCCAGCATCGCCCTGGCCATCCAGACTATCATGAGCGAGCGGCAAAAGGTGTTTCTGGTGGCAGGCGCAGGCACATCGGACCTCACAGGCAAGGCCTGCTCGCCAACCACGATCCACCTGGCTTACGACACCTTCGCCCTGGCGGCCTCGACAGGCCGCGCCGTGCTGGAGCGTGGTGACGATACCTGGTTTTTCATTACCGCAGACTACGCTTTCGGCACGTCGCTGGAGCGGGACGCAACCCGGTTCATCACCGCAGGCGGCGGCAAAGTCCTGGGCAGTGTCCGCCACCCCACCAGCATCTCGGACTTCTCGTCATACCTGCTGCAAGCCCAGGCATCCGGAGCCAAGGTGATCGGCCTGGCAACGTCCGGACAGGACATGGTCAACGTGGTCAAGCAGGCGCAGGAGTTTGGCATCCAAGCATCCGGGCAGAAGCTGGCCGGGCTGCTGCTGGTGGTCAACGATGTGCAAGGGATCGGGCTGCAAGGCGCGCAGGGGCTAATCCTGAGCGAGTCATTCTACTGGGACCTGACCGACGAGACCCGGGCCTGGTCGAAGCGCTACATGGCGGAGTTCGGCGGACGGGTGCCGAACATGATCCACGCCAACGCCTACGCCGGCACCATGCACTACCTCAAGTCCGTGCAAGCCACTGGCACCGATGACGGGCCTACGGTGGTGGCGCATATGAAGTCGATGCCCATGAACGACTTTGCCAACAAAGACGTCACCATCCGGTCCGACGGGCGGGTCATGCACACGCTGCATTTGTTGCAGGTCAAGACGCCGCAGGAGTCCACAGGGCAGTACGACTACTACAAGGTGCTCGGCTCGACGCCCGGCGACAAGGCGTTCCGTCCGCTGGCCGAGGGAGGCTGCATCATGCCCTGACGGGCTTCCCGCCTGCAGCACCCATGCGAGCGCAAGCAGCCGCACGACCCGGAGGCCCTGTCCAATGCCAGACCTGTTCAGCCCTTACACGCTAAAGGGTGTTACGCTCCGCAATCGGATCGCGATGTCGCCAATGACAATGTACCGGTCAACCGACGGTATAGTTGGCGACTACCACGTCATGCTCATGGGATCGCGCGCCGCGGGCGGGTTTGGCCTGGTGTTCCCCGAGCAGATCGCCATAACCCCGGATGGGCGAACCGGCACATGCTGCGCCGGCATTTGGGACGACGCCCAGGTCGAGGGCCTATCGCGGGTGGCGGCCATTATTAAGGCCATGGGCGCCGTGCCGGCCATCCAGCTTGGACACACCGGCCGAAAAGGCAGTGAACTCACGCCCTGGCAAGGCCG
>JANONC010000023.1:0-25481 GCA_031420655.1 Rhodospirillales bacterium
CGGGGTGGGGTTCACGCCATATAGCGCGGCACCCGGCCGGGCCAAATCGGAACCGAAGGCCGGGCCGAGAAATATGCCGGACGAATTGGCCAGGCTGCGCGGCACGGGCGGCAGCCGGCGGCAGGCGTCGCTGAACCGAGCCCGCTGACGCTCATTCGCCGGGTCTTGCGGGTCTTCGGCCGATATCAAATGCGTCATGACGTATAGCCAGTCGCCGCGTAGCCGGGCCGGGGTAAGGGCGTCGAGGTCGCCGGGGGACAACCCCAGCCGGTTCATGCCGGTGTCGGCATGCAGCAGCGCCGGTGCGCGCCCGGCCCATTCATCGATCTCGGACAGGCTGCCCAGCACCGGGGCGATGCCGTGGGCCGCGTACACCGTCGCATCGCCGGGCCACAGGCCGTTCAGGACGGCGATCATGGCGCCGGGTACGAGCGGGCGCAGGGGCAGCGCTTCCGTCAGATGGGCCACGAAGAAGTGCCGGCACCCGGCACCGTACAGGGCCGTTGCCGCCGCTCCGGCGCCCGTTCCATACCCGTTGGCTTTCAGCACGGCCCCCACGGGCCCAGAGGGATGCAAGCCGCCCAGCAACCGCCAGTTGGCGACGATGGCGCCGAGATCGATCGTGAGCCGCGTCGCGCTATGCGTCATGTATTTGGTCGAGGTCGGCAAAGCGCGTGAACTCACCCTCGAACAGCACGTCGATCTTGCCGGTCGGGCCGTGGCGTTGCTTTTCGATCAGGATTTCGGCCTTGTTGTGCACGGACTGCATGTCGCGCTGCCACTTGTCCATGGCCGACTGATACTTCTCCGTGCTTTCGAACGCCATTTGCTTCGGCTCACGCTGCTGCAGGTAATACTGGTCGCGGTAGACGAACAGCACCATGTCGGCGTCTTGCTCGATCGTGCCGCTTTCGCGCAGGTCGCTCAGTTGCGGCCGTTTGTCCTCCCGGCTCTCGACGGCGCGGCTCAGCTGCGACAGCGCCAGGACGGGCACCTGCATCTCCTTGGCGATCGCCTTCAGTCCCTGCGTGATCTGGCTGATTTCTAGCACGCGGCTTTCGGGCTTAGTGCCAACGCTGGGCCGCATCAGTTGCAGGTAGTCGATCACGACCAGGCTCAGCCCCTTGGTGCGCTTCAGCCGCCGGCAGCGGGTGCGCAGCGCCGACAGGGTAATGGCGGGCGTGTCGTCGATATGCAGCGGCAACCCGGCGATCTCCCGGCTGACCTGCACAAATCGATCAAAATCGCGCTGCCCGATATCACCCCGGCGAATGCGGTCGCTGCTGACCCGTGCCTCTTCGGCAAGCAAGCGAGTGGCCAGCTGCTCCGCACTCATTTCCAGGCTGAAGATGGCGACCGAGCCCTTGGGCGCCGCATTCGGGTCATCGGACCGCGCCTCCCGCATGAGCGCATGGGCGGCTCCAAAGGCGATCTTGGTCGCCAGCGCCGTCTTGCCCATGCCGGGCCTGCCGGCCAGGATCATGAGGTCGGAGGGATGTAGTCCGCCAGTCTTTTTATCGAGGTCGCGCAGGCCGCTGCTGAGCCCGCTCACGTGCCCGGCACGCTTGAACGCCCGCTCGGCACCCTGGATGGCCTCCGTCAGGGCGCGTTCGAACGTGACGAAGCCACCATCGTTGCCGCCCTTGGTCGCCAACTGAAACAGCGAACTCTCGGCCAGTTCGATCTGCTGGCGACCATCCAGCTCGGCTTCGGCGCCGAACGCGTTGTTGACCACGACCTCGCCAATATCGATCAGTTGGCGGCGCAGCCATGCGTCATGGATGGCGCGGCCGTACTCCCCGGCGTTGATGATGCCGACCATGGCGGTCAGCAACTGCGCGAAATAGGCGGTGCCGCCGACCTCGTCCAACAGGCCCGAGTGCTCGAACTCCGCCCGCAGCGTGATGGCATCCGCCAGTTGCCCGGCTTCGACCCGGCGGATGATTGCCTGGTAGATGCGGCCATGCACCGGGTCCGTGAAATGATCGGGCGCCAGGAACTCGCTAACCCGTTCATAGGCCTTGTTATTGGCGAGCAACGCACCGAGCAACGCCATCTCCGCCCGTTCGTTGGAGGGCGGCATGCGTTGCGAGAGGCCGAGAAGGGGGCTGTCGATGTTCATGGCTCTATCCTAGAGCGCGTGCGGAGAGGGCGCGCCGTGGGAGGGGTGTGGATTAGGGGGACAGAATCGGTTTAGCGTCCGGCATGACAGATTGGCACGTGGGATCCGTGACGTGACAGACAGCATGGATCGGCCGGGCGTTCATGGCCTGGCTGCGCGCCGCGCACGCGTCAATCATGGGCCAGGCGGCGGACGAACCGCAGCGGCCGGCCGGCGCGGTGTGACCAGGCTCGGGGTCGCAGCGCTGCTGTGGGCGTGGGCGCAAGGGGCGGCCGCGCAACCGGCGCTGCTATCGCCACCGCCGCACCTGACGACGGAGGGACGGGCGGCGTATGCCTCGTTCCTGGCCACTAACCTGCCGCGTGCCTTTGCGGTGGGCGGTGCCGATGCATTTGGCTGGCAGGGGGGCACGGGCAAGCCGGCCGAGGTGCAGGCCAAGGCGCTCGCATCCTGCACGGCGCGCGGTGCTGCGGACTGCCGCCTTTATGCGATAGACTTGGCGCTGGCCGGGCAGCCCGCGCCGCCGCCGCCGCCGGGGCCGCTGATGTCAACGTGGAATTACAGCCTCGATCCAGATGTGCGGTATGTTTGGCGGGGCCCGGCGGCGGCGGCCGGCGTATACCTGTGGGCGCATGGGTTGGGCGGCAGCGACTCGCGCGGGTTGCAGCCGCAGCCCCATGTGCGGGCATTCAACAATGCCGGGTTCGACGTGGTGCGGTTCGACCGCGACCCCAATGCCGACCGCGACCGCGTGCGGGCGGCGGAGTGGATGGCGGACGGGCTGGCGTTGCTGCGATCGCAAGGCTACCGCCGCGTCATTGTGGGCGGCCAGTCGCGTGGCGCGTGGAACGCGCTCATGATGCTGGCCCGGCCCGGCCTGGCCGACGCGGTCATCGCTGTTTCACCGGCCGCGCACGGTTCGGGTTCCAGCACGAACCTGAATGCGCAATACGACGATCTGCGCGCGCTGGTGGCTGAAGCGCGGCCGGCGCCGGTGCGGGTCGCGTTCGTGCAGTTTAAGGATGATCTGTTCGCGGGTGACCTGGCGGGGCGGCGCGCGTTGATAGAGCGGTTGCGTCCGCTGGTGGCCGGGTTGCTGATCCTAGATCAGCCGCCGGGGTTCGACGGCCATGGCGCTGGCAACAAGGCGGCGTTTGCCGAGCAATATGGCCAGTGCCTGCTGCGCTTCGCCTTAGGAGGGCCCGATCATTGCTGAACCCGGTTGGGCAGCTATAAACATCCGATGCAACGCAGCGCAGTGGTCGTGATGGGTGTTTCGGGCTCGGGCAAAAGCACCGTGGGTGCAATGCTGGCCGTGGCCATGGGCGGCGTGTTTGCCGATGGCGACGATTTCCACTCGGCCGCCAACGTGGCGAAGATGGCGTCGGGCGTTCCGCTCACGGATGCGGACCGGGCACCATGGCTCGCGTCTATCGCCGCCTGGATCGGACTGCGAACAGTGGCCGAACCGGGCGTCGTCGCCTGCTCCGCTTTGCGCCGTGCCTATCGCACCGTGCTGATCGCCGGCCGGCCGGCGGTAGCGCTCGTGTACCTGGACGGCGATCATGACCTGATCGCAGCCCGGCAGGCCGCGCGTCCCGGTCATTACATGCCAACAAGCCTGCTCGCGAGCCAGTTCGCGACGCTGGAGCCGCCAGGTACGGACGAGCATCCGATTACGGTCTCGATCGGTGAGCCGCCGGCCATCATCGTGCAACGCATCATGGCCCAGCTGTGACGCTGGACGAGCTGAAGGCGCAGGCGGCCGAGGCCGCGATGGCCGAAGTGCAGGATGGCATGGTGCTGGGACTGGGTACCGGCAGCACCGCCGCCCTGGCTGTGGCCGCCCTGGGCCGCCGGGTCGCGGCGGGGCTGCGCGTGGTGGGCATCCCCACGTCCGAACGCACGGCGACGCAGGCAAAATCGCTCGGTATCCCGCTGACGACGCTGGCCGAACACCCCGTTATCGACCTCACTATCGACGGCGCGGATGAGGTGAATACCGGCACGCTCGACCTCATCAAAGGGCTGGGCGGCGCGCTGCTGCGTGAAAAGATCGTGGCGAGCGCCAGCCGGCGGATGATCGTCGTCGTGGACGAAAGCAAGCTCGTAACCGCCCTGGGCGGCGTGCGGCTGCCGGTCGAAATCGTGCCGTTCGGCTGGCAGGCCACGGACCGGCGGCTGGCGGAGTTCCTGCCGGACCGCGTTTTGCGCCTGCGCGACGGTGCGCCGTTCGTGACCGACAACGGCAACTATCTGCTCGATTGCCTGACGCTCATCCCCAATCCGGCCGCCTTGGCCACCCGGCTCAAATCCATCACGGGCGTGGTCGATCACGGCCTGTTCATCGGCCTCGCCACTCGCATCATCGCCGCAACCGGGGCCGGCTTGCGTAATCTGGAGCGCACATGATCACGCTGGGGATCGACATTGGCGGCACGAACATGAAGGCCGCACGGCTGGACGAAGACGGGCACATGGTCGGCGAACGCGTGCTTTTGCCCACGCCGGACCACGAGCAGCCGGGCAAGCTGGTCGATGCGCTCGTTCACATGGTGCAGCCGTTGGGCGCATTCGACCGCGTATCCGTGGGTTTCCCCGGCGTCGTACGTGGGGGCGTCGTGAAGACAGCACCCAACCTTGGTACCAGTCTGTGGGCCGGGTTCGAGCTATCGCACGTGCTGCAACAGCATCTTGGTAAACCCGTGCGTTTGTTGAACGACGCGACGGTGCAGGGGCTGGGTGTGATCGCCGGGCAGGGGTTGGAGTGTGTCATCACGCTCGGCACCGGGTTCGGTTTTGCGCTGTATCAGGACGGGCGGCTGGCTCCGCAGCTGGAAATGGGCCAGCACATGGCCCGCAAAGGCCTGACGTATGACCGGTATGTCGGTAACGCGGCCCTACACGACATTGGCAGGAAGCGCTGGCGCAAGCGCGTTACCCGCTCGATCGACGCCCTGCGTGTGCTGGCCAACTTCGACACGCTCTATATCGGCGGCGGCAATGCGCGGCTGATCAAGGTTTCGATGGCACCCGACGTGCACGTCGTCAGCAACGACGCGGGTATCACGGGTGGCGTGCGGCTGTGGGGCGCGGCGCTGGATGATGCGTTCCAGGGTGCGCAGCTGGCAGCCGGGTCCGACCGTCCCGTTTAGCCGGTCGTGTCTGACACAACCCTGATCCTGGTCCGGCACGCGGCACACGGGCTGCTGGGCCGGGTCTTGGCGGGACGGGCGCCGGGGGTGGGGCTGAGTGCGGAGGGGCATGCGCAAGCGGCAGCACTGGCGGACGTGCTGGCTGATGTGCTGGCAGGCACGCCGGTGCGGGCCGTATGGTCGAGCCCGCTGCAGCGCACGATGGAGACAGCCGGCCCCATTGCGCGCCGGCTTGGGCTGTTGCCGGTTGAGACGCCAGGCCTACTTGAGATCGATTTCGGCACCTGGACCGGCGCGCCGTTCGCGACGCTCGCCGGTCCGGAGTGGGAGGCGTGGAACTGCAACCGCGCCCTGGCGGCCCCGCCCGGCGGTGAGACGATGCTGGCCGCCCAGGCCCGCGCGGTAGCTGTCATGCAGGACGCTGCTGCGGAAGGCGGCACTATCGTTTTGGTGAGCCATCAAGATGTACTGAAGGCGATGCTGGCCCACGTTCTAGGTGCCCCGCTCGACCTGCTGCACCGCTTCGACCTGACGCCCGCATCCCGTAGCGTGATACGGTTGGGGCAGGGCTGGGCGCGGGTGGACGGGCTTAACCTGCCGGTCGCCGCAACTCGCGAAAGCGCCTAGACGTCTGCGGCAGGTCGGATGAGAGCCTGCGCGCTCCAGCGGTCCTGCGCGCCCCAGGCGTATTTGTAGCTCTCCCGGCCGCGCAAGAAGTCGGCCTCGTGCCGGCCTTCGCCGATCGCTTGCTCCAGCATGGCCGCCAGCAGCAGGCTGCCGGGGCTGATGGCCGTGTGCGCAGCATCGAAACCGCTCAGGTAAAAATGGATGCGCCCGGCGCTGAGCAGGGCATAGATCGCGGCGGCCGGCGCGCCATCGACGGTTAGGATCTGCAACCGCAGCAGCCCCGCGCGTAGCAGGCGGGGGGCGCTATCGGCATGAAAGGCGAGCACCAGCGGGTCGGACAGGCTACCCGGCTCGCCCTGCGGCACCCAGCGCGACTGATGCAGGCGGATCAGCGTCGCCAGGTCGTCCGCGAGCGTCTCGGCCGTGGCGGTGCGGATCGCGACGGTGCCGGCGCGGGCGGCGCGGTTGCGGTTCATGCGCAGCTTGCGCGCCGTGTGCGGCACGGCGGCCAGTAGTGCGTCCATGCTGCGCGGTAACACGAGCGCCGGGCAGCTGTCGGCGGCCTGCCAGCGGATCGTCCAGCCCGGCGGGACCGCTACGTCCCGCAAGGGCGAACCCGGGGGCACCGCCAGTAACTCGGCCGGCCTATCATCGAGCAGCGCGGCAAGCAGGGCGTCCGGGCCGGTGCCCAGAAGGTCGCAATGGTCGGTCGTGCCGGCGCCGAGCGGCAGCAGCCGGCCGTCCAGTTCGTACATCGGCAGTACGCCGGTGCCGGACGCCGCGACGCGCGGCCGCCCGGTGCCGAACTGGCGCCACCAGGGCAGCAGCCACGCCGGATGGGCAAACGGCGTGCTGGGCGATGCCCGCCACAGCGCCGCCCAGTGCGTGGCAAGCGCGTAGAGCTCCGCATCGGTCGACAGCTGGCGGATCACGCCGCCAGGGCGGATGGGTCGTGCGCCATCCTGTGATAGCGGGCGAAGTAGGCGGCAACCATGCCGTCCAGGCCAAAGCGCCGCCGGGCCGTGTCGCGGCACGTCTCTGGGTCGATTTCCTCCACCCGGGCCAGCGCAGACGCCATGCCCGCGGCGTCGTCCACGATGAAGCCGGTGCGCCCGTGCTCCACGACTTCCGGTAATGCGCCGATGCGGAAGGCGATGACGGGCGTGCCGCAGGCGGCGGCCTCCATGGCGACGAGCGAACTGGTTTCGGCCACCAGGCTCGGGATCAACAGGCAGCGCGCGGCGGCCAGCAGACGGCGTTTCTTGGCAAAGCCGAGCGGGCCCAGGAAACGGCGGCGGCGGTCGAGGCGGGGAGCGATTTCGTCCCGGAAATAGGCCTCGTGCGCCGCATAGGGGAACACCTGCCCGCCGATTATAAGGGACCTGCGGGCCGCGTGGGCAGCGTCCAGCGCGTGGTGCAGTCCCTTTTCGGGACAGATCCGCGCCAGTGCCAGCGCGTAGCCGCAGCGTTTGGGGTGGATGGCTCCAAGTGCCACGACCGGCACGCCGTTCGGGATGGGCGGCAGCAGGACCGGGCTCACGGTGCGGCTGGCCTGCGATTGCGACACGCAATGCACCCAACTGCGGGGACGGACCGGGTTGAGCGCGGCGTCCGGATACCAATCCGGCGGCAGATGCAGCGTGGCCAGCATGGGCAGGCCAGGCGGCGGCATGACCTCGAAAAAATCCAGCCCGTGCATATGGATCACGTCGACATGCTCACGCGCCAATACCGCGTCCGTCGCGGCCCGGATATCGGCCTGGCGGGCGGCGTGAAAGGGGCGGTTGATGTGGCCGGGCGGCGGGGCCGGATACGACATCAGCTCCCCCGCGACCTCGGAGCCCTCGCACGCAATCACGATGCTGCGGTGCCCGGCCGCCACCAGCGCGCGGTCGAGCGCGGCCAGGACCTGTTCGGACCCGCCGACAGCGTTGGGCCCTACCGCCGCCAGCGGATAGGCAATGCTGAGGACGGTCAGGGTCATGCCGCCGGTGCCTCACACGCGAGGGCCCTGAACCGCGTGCCGGTCATGGGCCAGCCCCAGAGTTCATAGTTGAGCAAGCCAGCATGCGGCGGCTGTGCGAAATCGTAAGCCGGGGCCGGTCGCAGCTGCACATGGCCGTCCGTAAAGCGGCTGAGGATGTCCGATTGCGTGACGAAGCAGTCCAGCATGGCCCGGCGCTGCGCCCGTTCGGCGGCGTCGAGCGCTAGGGTGGTCACGGCCCCGCCGGGTAAGAACGACGTCACGAACGCCCCGTCCGGCCCAGCATGATAGCCGGCGAAGTTCACCACCGCGCACCCGTCCGCCGCACGCTGCACGGCGCAGGCCACGGCGTCATGATCGGGGTGTCCGCCCTCATAGGCATGGGTCATTACAGCCTCGATCGCGTGGCGGTGAAATAGTCCGGCCAGCGCCGAGGCGATCGTCTCGATATGCAGGGCCGCATCCTGGTCCGGTAGGCCCAGCATGACCCGGCGTAACCCTGGCACGGGGGCGATTGCCAAGGCCCGGTCCAGCTCCGCCGCCCGCACCGCCGCATAATCCCGCGCGGACAGGCCATGGCGGTTGGCATCGGGCAGAGACCGCGGTGCGCCATCCGTCACATGCACCAGAAGCAACCCCGGCACATGCGCAAACAGCCCGCCCAGCGCCAACGTCTCGTCATCCGGATGGGCTACGACCAGCGCCACCCCCGCGCAGCGCTCTCGTGCCGCGAGGGCGGAGCAGAGCATCATCCGCGGGCGTAGCGCCGGGTCATGGTGGCGCAGAACTCGGCGAACCGCTCCGGCTGCTTTGGCACGGCGGTGTGGTGCGGCCACTGGCCTTCTTCTTCCGGCGTGAAGCAGTATGTAACCGTCACGTTGAAGTCGGCCAGTGCCGCCATCTGCGTGTCGAACCAGCGTTCCGCATCCGGGCGCAGCCAGTCCGCCCAGGACAGGCCAGTGCGCAGATAGGTGACGCCCATGTCCTTCATGTGGCGGACGGCGTCGTGCAGGCGGTGATCCTCGAAATGGAACCACTGGCACAGGCCGATCTCGGGCGTGAACTCGTGAAAGATCTTGGCCGCGCGCTTCGGACGCCCATTCTCGTCCAGCAGGCCCATGTGAAAGTGCCGGAAATAGCTGCTGCCCTCCGCCTCACGATGCCGCGTCGTGGCGGGCCAGGCGGCTGGCAGGTCGTACAGCGAGTACCAGTGGACGCGCGGGACCTGGTCGTGCAGCAGCTCCATCGTGCGGCGCAGGCCCCATTCCTGCACCTCCTCGGCGCCGAACGTGCTGATGCCGACCTCGCTGACCCAGACCGGCAGGTGGGTCACGGCCTTGATGGCAGCAATCTTTTCGGGCCAGTCGTCAACCAGCCAGTGGTTCCAATCCATGGGGAAGCCGTGGACCGCCACCGCGTCCAGGTGGTCCAGCGCGCCGTGGCCCTGCATGACGCGGATGAAGTCGGGGTCGATCGGGCTGATGCCGCCTAGCACGCGGGGCAACCCCGGTGCCTCCGCGGCAATCGCCTGCCCGGCCAGGGCGGCCATTTGCCCAAACACGGCCCAGCCGGGATCGTTCTCGAAATCCCAGTGCGACTTGTTGTTCGGCTCGTTCCAAATCATGGCCGCTTCGATCATCGGGCAGCTCCAGTTGCGGGGTAGACGGCCCCGTACCGGGCATCTGGCTGCGTGCCGCGGCGGCAGATGAACACCTCATCCTCCGGCATGTCCGTGATGGTGAACCCGGCCGCGCGCAGCATGGCGGCGCTGCAGGCGCGGTTGGGTACCCACCAATTGGTGTTGTCGTGGCTGTAGCTCTGTTCGATGAAATGCAGCTTCGGATAGCCCGGGTCGTCGAAGATGGCGGTTTCTTCAAACGGATAGTCTGCGGCGATGGGCGTAATCCGGTCCGACCCGCGCTGCAGCGACTGAAACACCAGCAAATCGCCCGCGACGTGTTCGTGGATCAGGTCCAGCGCCAGCAACGGATGACGCAGGTGATAGAAGACGCCGATAAAGAAGACTATATCGAACCGCATGCCGATCGCGCCCACGTCATAGACGCTCATCTGCCGGAACTCGACATCCAGCCCCTGCACCTCGGCTGCAAAGCGGGCCTGCGCCAAATAGTCCTCGTCGAAGTCGATTGCCAGCACCCGGTCGGCCCCGCGGCGCTTCATCTCCATGCTGTAGAACCCGGCGTTGCAGCCGATGTCGAGCACGGTTTTACCACGCAGGTCGGCCGGGATGGCGTGCTGGAAGCGCTGCCATTTGCAGGCCGGGTAGTCGCCCAGGAAGTGCTCGGGCGCCGTTTGCACGCCACCCAGCTCCATGTTGTGGAACCAGGGGCCGAGCTCGGCTGCCCGTTCCTTGATGGCGTCCGGGGTCCAGGTCATGCACTCTCCTCTAGCGTCGCGGCACCCTGGCGGCGGGGGCTTTCGGGCGTTGTGGTGCCGGCCGGAGCGGCGTGCCCACCGAGCAGGCGCATTGCTTCGCGATACCCGTTGAGCGTACCGACGTCGACGTAGGCGGACCCGGCGCGCACGGCCCAAGCCTCACCCCCCGCGTCCAGCCAGGCGTTCACCAACGTGCCGATATACTCATCGCGCCGTTCGCGGTGCAGCCACAGCGCGTGTAGCGCGTGCAAGGTGGCGCCCGGCATCTTGAACGCGCCCCAGATCCACGGGCTGCTGGCGGTGGCGGATTTCACCTCAATCCGCCGCACCCGGCCGTCCCCGTCATGGTCGACCGCATCGAACAGCTCTGGCCGGTCGACAGGGAACAGTAAAAAACTCAGCCGGTCGTGGGGCAGGGTCGTCAGCGCGTCGGCCGGGAACCAGATCGTGTCCGGCAGGCCGATCAGCACCGGCTCGTCGTGCGGGATCAGCGGCAGGGCGCGGAAGATTGCGTCGCATAGCCCGCCGGCACCTGCCTGACAGACATAGGCCACGCTCACGTCGCCTACCTGGCCGCCGTAATATTGCAGGATGTCGGATTTCCAGGGTGAGATGACGAAGCAGATCTTGGTGGCCCCGCCCCGCACCATCCGCTCGATCAGATACTCGCTCACCGCCCGCGGCCGTTCCATGCCGCTTTCGTCTAAACGGCTGCCGACAGGTAGTAATTCCTTGCTGAAGGCAAGCGGCTGGATGCGGGTGCCGCTACCGGCGGCGGGGATAATGCCCCACATCAGGCGGTCTGCCGGACGTGTTCGAACGCTTGCACCATCTCGGCCGCGCGGGCGGCGGCGCTGTGGTGGGCCAGCGTGCGGGCGCGGGCGCGGGCGGCGATCGCGTCCAGCGCCGCCGCGGGTATGGCGAGGGCCGCCATCGCGTCCTCCGTCGTGCGCGCGACCAGGATTTCTGTGCCGGGCTCGAAAAACGCGTCCAGCCCCGGCCAGTCATCGGTCAGGATCGGCACGCCGCACGCCGCCGCCTCGAACAGTCGGCCAGACGGGCACCAGCCCATCTGCGCCATCGCCGCGCGCGTGACGTTAAGCGTCAGGCGGGAAGAACTGTAGAACGCTGGGTGCTCGGGCGGGGGTAGGTGCCGGACGAAATGGGTATTGGCCGTCCACGGAAACCCCTCGGGGTACTGCGCGCCACCGATCACGAAACGCTCGGCGGGCAGCAGGCGCGCGGGCTCCACAAACAACCGCTCCAGCGCCGCTTGCCGGTCTGCGGCATAGGTGCCGAGGTAGGACAGCAACGCCGCGTAATCCTCCCGGGGCGCGGCCGGGCGGTGCACGGCGGGATCGACCGAGCCGTAAAGCGGCACCACCCGGCGCGCACCCAGCCGCGATTGCAATGCGGCCAGCGCCGGCCCGCCGGTGTAGCTCAGCACGAGGTCGTAGCCAGCCAGGCCGCCCGCGACGTAATCGACCGCTTCCCCCGCATCGAGGCGGGCGAGGGTCACCGGGGTGTCAAGGTCGTAAAACACCCGCAGCGCCCGGCTATGCAGCACGGCGTCCCTCGCAGCCGCTGCGTCCGGACAATAGGAGGTGACGATCGCGACATCAGCGCCGCCCACCGCGCGATGTGGAAAATCAGTATACAGCACTAGCGCGCCACCCGGCGGCAGCGCGTGCAGGTCGCGGTGCTGGGCATAGTACGGCACGTCCCGCTCGTAGAACGTAACCCGGTGTCCGGCGGCCAGCAGCGCCGTGATCAGCCCGCGCCACAATACCGCATGGCCATTGCCCCAGGACGAGCTGACGGATAGGCCAAAGATGACGATCGTCAGGGTCCGGGGCGTCATGCCGCAACCCGGGCAAACAGCTCATGCGCATAGGCTTCCAATTCGGCTGCACGATGGTCGCCGGTGTGCGCCGCCAGCACCCGGGCGCGAGCGGCGGCCCCAATCGCCCGGCGGTCCTCTTCGGGCATCGAGCGCAGCGCGGCCAGCACGTCGTTTGCGTTGCGGGCAATGATAATCTCGCTGCCAGGGCGGAAAAATGCGTCGAGCCCTGGCCAATGGTCGCTGATAACCGGCACGCCACAGCATGCGGCTTCGAACAGCCGGACGCTCGGGCTATAGCCGGCGCGGACCATGTCGGCGCGGGTGACATTCAGGGTGAAGCGCTGGGCGGCATAGAAGGCGCGGTGTTCGGCCGGCGACAGGTGCATGGTGCGGGCGACGTTGGTCGGCCAGGCGATGCTGTCCGGATATTGCGGCCCGGCGACCATGAACCGTCCGCCGGGCCAGGTCCGCGCCGGCTCGTTCAACAGGCGGTCCAGCACGGGCTGCCTGTCGGACGAATAGGTGCCAAGGTAGCCCATGTCCCACTGCGCCGCCTGCGCCAGGGGCTGGTAGATGGCCGGATCGGCGCTGCAGTACAGCGCCCGGGCGGCGCGTGCGCCCAGCGTGTGTTCCAGGTACTGCAGCGTGGGTCCGCCGGTGAACGACAGATACAAGCCATAGCCACGCAGCAGCTCGGGCGTGAGATAGGCGCAGGCGCCTGCAGCCAGTGCGGCCAACGTCACGGGTGTGTCGATATCGTAGAACGCGGTCCGCGGTGCATGCGCTTGCACCAGGCGCCCCACCGCAACGCCATCGGGCACGAAGGAGCCGACGATCACGAGGTCGGCGCGGGCCAACGTGCCCGTCCAGGCGGCTAACGCGTCCAGGCCGCTGTAAAGCGCCGTTTGGCCATAGGGCGGTTCCGGCAGGTCGCGGTTATCAGCGTACCAGGGCTGGTCCCGCTCCAGAAACACCACATCATGACCACGCCGGGTCAGGCCCTTCATGAGGCCGCGATAGGTCGTGGCGTGACCGTTGCCCCACGACGACGTAACCGTGAGACCGAAAATTACGATTCGCATCGCGGCCCGTTCATACGCCTACAAAGCACGCCGGGCGGATTCGGTTCCCGCCGCGATATCAGCGAGCAGGCGGGCGACCGGCACGGACCAGTCGCCCGGCGTCGTTTGCCGGTAAAGCCGTGCGGCCGGATACCATGGGCTAGTGGACCGGCCGCGGGCCCAGCGCCAGTCTGCGTCGTGCTTCAACAAGATGGACGTGGGGCAACCGAGAGCGCCGGCCAGATGCGCGACCATGGTGTCGACCGTCACGACATGATCGAGCGCCGTTAGCAGCCGGGCCATATTCGCCAGCGCCATGCTGCCCGTGAGCGGATCTGGCCAGGTTGCACCAGCCGCAGCCGGGCCGCGTTGCAAGGACACGACGGAGCCCGCCCGGCCCAGCGCCGCCAGCGCCGGCCAGCCGGCATCCCGCCCCGGGTCCCACCCGCCCGCGGCCCAGCACACGCCTATCACCGGCCGGGTCAGCGGCAACGGCAGCGGCACGGCGTGCAAATATGGTGCTGGCGGCGGAGCCAGTCGGAGCGCGTGAGCCAGCTCCATGATCTCAATGTCGCACGCGGCTTTGGTGGGGCGCGCCGGGTCGAACGGGATCAGCCGCACGCGGCCTGCCAGCAGCGGGATCAGCTCCGGCTGCACCTCCACCGTGACACTCGCCTGGCGGGACAGGGCAGGTAAATAGCGCCAGAACTGCAGCGTGTCGCCAAGTCCGTGATAGCAGCGGACCAGAACCTGACCGCGGAGCGGCCTGCCGTCCCAAACCCAGCGCTTATGATACGGCGCCGCCGGGTCATCCCGCGTGGCCGGGTCGCGCCCCGCCAGCACGGCGTCGCTCACATCCCACGCCGCGGCGAAATTACCCCGGTGCATCGCCGACAGCCAGCGGGTACCGGGATCGTCATCGTCATCGTGTGATTGATCGAACGACGGCCGTGGTTGAGTGAGCAAGGGACCAGTCATATTAGGGTTGTCATGCATGAACGCCGACCGGCGTCAGGCGTTGCTCGCAATCCGAGGTACCGCATGCCCATCACTGTCCACCGCCGGCCGTTGGAGTCGTTCAAAGAGTTCCTGCGGTGCGAAAGCGCGGGCGGCGCGTTGCTGATCGCCTCGGCAATAGTTGCGCTGGTTTGGGCCAACTCGGGCGCGGGCGGGACCTATCGCGGGCTGCTGCACGCCGGGCTGGGACCGATGCCGGTCCATGTCTGGATCAATGACGGGCTGATGGCTGTGTTCTTCCTGCTGGTGGGACTGGAGTTGCGGCGGGAGATGGTGCGCGGTGAGCTTGCGTCGTTACGTCGCGTCGCAGCGCCCGGCTTTGCTGCGCTGGGCGGCATGGCGGTGCCGGCGCTGATCTTTGTCGCCTTCAATTGGGCCAACCCGGCGGCGCTGCCTGGCTGGGCGGTGCCGGTTGCGACCGATATCGCCTTTGCATTGGCCGTGCTGCGCGTGCTGGGGCGGCGGGTGCCGATCGGGCTTGTGGTGTTCCTGACGGCGCTTGCGATCATGGACGACCTCGGTGCCATCGCCGTGATCGCGGTGTTTTACACCAAGGGGCTGGGGTTATGGGACCTGGCTGGGGCGGGGCTTGTGCTGGCTGGGTTGTACGGGCTCAGCCGCGCGGGGGTGCGGGCTATCTGGCCCTATCTGGCGGGCGGGGCCGTACTGTGGGTGTTGGTCTATAACAGCGGCGTACACGCGACGCTGGCGGGCGTGGCGCTCGCCTTCGTCGTGCCGCAAGCGGGCGCGGGCGCCGTGGCCGAGCGGCTGGAGCATGGGCTGGAGCGTTGGGTCGCGTTCGGCGTTCTGCCCCTGTTCGGCCTGGCCAATGCCGGCCTGCAGCTGGATACGTTGCCGGACGGCGCGGCCCTGAACCCGGTCGTGCTGGGCGTGGCGCTCGGGCTGTTCCTGGGCAAGCAGATCGGCGTATTCGGGGCCGTGATGCTGGCCACTTGGCTGGGCGTCGCGCGCCGTCCGGCTGGCGTGTCGACAGCACAGCTGTATGGCGGCGCGGTGCTGTGCGGCATTGGCTTTACCATGAGCCTGTTCATCAACGAGCTGGCGTTCCACGAATCCCCGGTGGGCGACATCGTGAAGCTCGCCGTATTTGCGGGCAGCCTTGTCTCCGCAGTCGTGGGGCTGGCGATCCTGGCCGCGGTCAGTCGCCAGCCCCGGGTAACCTAAAGCACTTTCCGACCAGGCTACTTTGCCTGGGCGGACGGTGTGCTCGCCGAACATCAAAACCTAGAGTTCAGGCCGACCGGTTTGGTCGGACTGGGCTCTAGGCTTTTGCAAAAGCCAGCAGCGCCGCGTTGACCTCGTTCTTGTGCGTTGTGCACATGCCGTGCGGGGCGCCCGCGATAGTCTGCAGCTTACCCTTCTGCAACAGCTTGACCGCAAGCCGCGCAGTATCGTCGATCGGCACGATCTGATCGTCATCGCCATGCAGTACGAGCGTGGGGATGGTGATCGCCTTGAGGTCGGCCGTAAAATCGGTTTCCGAAAAAGCTTTCACGCAATCGTACTCGGCTTTCAGGCTGCCCATCATGCCCTGCATGACGAACGTGTCGCGCACACCCTCGCTGACCTTCGCGTTCGCGCGGTTTGCGCCATAGAACGGCATCGTCAGGTCACGAAAGAACTGCGCCCGGTCAGCCAGCACGCCCGCGCGGATACCGTCGAAGGCCGATAGCGGCAGGCCACCCGGATTGGCGTCCGTCTTTAGCATCAGCGGCGTCACGGCGCCGATCAGCACGAGCTTTGCCGCCCGGCCGCGCGCATGCTGCGCCACGAACCGCGCCGCCTCACCCCCGCCGGTCGAGTGCCCGGCAAAAATTACATTCGTCAGGCCGAGTTTGGTCACCAACTCGTCCAAATCCGCCGCGTACTGGTCCATGGTGTGGCCGGTCCAGGGCTGGCTCGACCGTCCATGGCCGCGGCGGTCGTGGGCGATGCAGCGATAGCCATTGTCGGCCAGGAACAGCATCTGATCCTCGAACGCGTCGGACGACAGCGGCCAGCCATGGCTGAAAACGATCGGCTGACCGGTGCCCCAATCCTTGTAATAGAGGGTCGTGCCGTCCTTCGTCGTGATGGTCGTCCCGCGGCTGGGGCCGGGCTTGGCCGGCGGAACCGGCTTGGCCAATGCGCCCGGCGCGACCAATGTGGGGGCCACGAGCGCGGCGGCCGTGGCGATGCTGCCCGCCAGCAAGCCGCGGCGGGCCGTGATGTGCGATTTGGTCATGAAGCTTCCTTCGCTGATTGTTCATTCATGTGTGAACAAAGCGGTCCATAGCAGGCAGTACTTCGGCTGCCTATCGTGCCAAGCGCGGGCTGCCCTATATGTCAGGTTATGCGCCGTATTGTTCCTCTTTTAATCGTGTTGCTGGCCGGACCCGCCTTAGCCGCCCCGGCGGAACCCCGGCCCCCGTCCGTCACGGTCGTGGCCGCCATCCGTGGCCCGATTGCGGAGACGGCGGTGCTGACCGGCACGCTGGTTGCGCGGGAAGAGGTCCTGGTCAGCCCGCAGCTGGACGGCCTGGCGATCACCGAGATCCTGGCCGAGGAGGGTGATGTCGTCGTGGCACAGCAAGTGCTGGCCCGCCTGTCGCATGACGTGCTGGACGCCAGCATCGCCCAGAACACGGCACAAGTGGCGCGGGCCGAGGCGGCGATCGGCCAGGCACGCAACCTGATCGTAGAGGCGCAAGCCACGCGCCAGCAGACCGAGCTCGCCTTCAACCGCACGCGTGAACTGGTGACGGGCGGCAATGCGTCGCGTGAAGTGCTGGAGCAGCGGCAGGCCCTGGCGCAAAGCGCCGCCGCGCGGGTGGATAGCGCTGGTAATGCGCTGCGTGTGGCGGAGGCCGACCGCAACTTGGCGCTGGCGCAACGGCAGGAGCTGCTGGTCCGCCTGGCCCGGACGGAGCTGCGGGCGCCGGTCGCGGGCCTTATTAGCCGTCGCACCGCCCGCACCGGTGCCGTCGTGACCGGGGCTGGCGATGCGCTGTTCCGGATCATCGAGGGCGGGCGGGTCGAGTTAGAGGCGGATGTGCCTGAAACGCTGCTGGCGCGCCTGCAGCCGGGTCAGTCCGCTGCGATCGACACTGTGGACGGGGTCCGTACCGGGCAGGTCCGGCTGGTATCGCCCGAGGTAGGGCGCACGTCGCGGCTGGGGCGCGTACGGGTTGCGGTGGACGGGGCCGGGCTTGTGATCGGCAGCTTCGCCCGCGCCCGGGTCGAGACGGCGCGGCGGACCGGTGTGCTGGTGCCGCTCTCGGCGGTGCTGGCGCAGCCCGGCGGCGCAATAATCCAAGTGGTGCGGGACGGTGTGGTCGACAGCCGCCTGGTCGCGACCGGGCTGCGGAGCGCCACCCAGGCCGAGATCGTATCGGGTCTGACCGAGGGTGAGGCCGTCGTGAGCGTGTCCGGCACGTTCGTCCGCGCCGGCGACCGGGTCACCGCGGTCGAGGGGCGCGGCTGATGGCGCTCAATATCTCGGGCGCGGCCATCCGTAACCCGATCCCGCCCATCGTGCTGTTTGTGGTGCTGACGGTCCTGGGCGTATGGGCATTCAGCGCGCTGCCCATCACGCGCACCCCAAATATCGACGTCCCGTTCGTGGCCGTGACGGTCACCCAACCCGGCGCTGCGCCGGCAGAGCTGGAAGCGCAGGTGACCAAGAAAATCGAGGACAGCGTTGCCAACGTCACCGGCGTCAAGCACGTGCAGAGCACCATCACCGACGGCCGCAGCCTAACGGCGATCGAGCTGCGGCTGGAAGTCAGCAGCGACCGCGCCATCAACGACGTGCGGGACGCGGTGGCCAAGATCCGCGCGGACCTACCCCGCTCGATCGACGAGCCGATCGTCGAGCGCATCGATATTGTGGGCCAGAGCGTGCTGACCTTTGCCGCAACCGCGCCTGGCATGACGGCCGAGGGGCTGAGCTGGTTCGTAGACGACACCGTGACCCGTGACCTGCAGGGCATCCGTGGCGTGGGCCGGGTGGAGCGCATCGGCGGCGTGACCCGTGAGATACGGGTGGCGCTGGACCAGGACCGGCTGGCCGCGCTGGGGGTCACGGCGGCGGACGTGAACCGGCAATTGCGCGCCACCAGCGCCGATCTGTCGGGCGGCCGGGGCGAGGTGGGCGGGCAGGAGCAGGCGATCCGCACGCTCGCCGGCGCCCGCACACTGGACCAGCTGCGCGACACCCGGATTGCCCTGCCCGGCGGCCGCGAGGCACGGCTGTCCGACATTGCCGCCGTGACGGACGCGTTCGAGGAGCCGCGCGACTTCGCCCGGCTGAACGGCCAGACGCCGGTTGTGAGCTTTGCCATCTACCGCGCCAAGGGTGCCAGCGAGGTGACGGTGGCCGAGGGCGTGCGCACGCATCTGGACCGGCTCAGCGCCCTGCATCCCGACGTGCAGTACACGTTGATCGATGACGGGGTGCGCTCGTCCGTCGGCACCTATCATTCGGCCATGCGCGGGTTGATCGAGGGAGCGGTGCTCGCTGTCGTGGTCGTGCTGCTGTTTCTGCGCAATTGGCGGGCGACGGCATTGGTAGCGGTCGCTTTGCCGCTGTCGGTCATGCCGGCCTTTGCGGTCATGCAGTTGCTGGGGTTCTCGCTCAACTTCGTCAGCCTGCTGGCCATCACGCTGGTGACGGGCATCCTGGTCGACGACGCGATTGTCGAGATCGAAAACATCGTGCGCCACATGCGCATGGGCAAACGCCCGTACGAGGCGGCGGTAGAGGCGGCAGACGAGATCGGGCTGGCCGTGATCGCGATCACGTTCACGATCATCGCCGTGTTTGCGCCCGTGAGCTTCATGAGCGGCATTGCCGGGCAATTCTTTAAGCAATTCGGGCTGACGGTCGCGGCCGCCGTGCTCGCGTCGCTGCTGGTGGCGCGGCTGATCACGCCGCTGATGGCGGCCTACCTGCTAGTGCCCGTGCGTTCGCATACTGAGCGGGATGGCTGGGTCATGCGGTCCTACACGCGGTTCCTGGCCGTCACGTTGCGCCATCGCGGCCTCACGCTCCTGGCCGGGCTCGTGACGTTTGCCGTGTCGATCTGGTCCACGACGCTGTTGCCGACCGGCTTCATTCCACCGCCCGACGAAAGCCGGACGACCCTCTCGATCGAGCTTCCATCCGGATCGACCCTTGCGGACACGGCGCGGACGACGGATGCGATCGCGGCCAGCTTCCGGCAGGTGCCGGAGGTGACGAGCGTCGTCGTCGTCGGCGGTACGACGCCCACTGGCGCAGGCAAGGAGATCCGCCGCGCCAAGATGATCGTGAACCTGGTGCCAAAGGACGCGCGCGTCGCCACGCAAAAGCAGATCGAGGCAGTGCTGACCGGGCGGCTCGCCATTATTCCCGATGTGCGCGGCTGGTACGTGAACGACCGGGGCGAGCGGGAGCTTTCGGTGACCTTGCTCGGCGAGGACCCGGTCGCCCTCGACAGCACCGTCGGCCGGCTGGAAGGGGCGATGCGCCGCCTGCCGGGCTTTGGCAACGTGGCACCGAGCGCAGGGGCGGACCGTCCTGAAATCCGCGTTGTGCCGCGCGGGGATGAGGCGGCACGATTTGGTGTGACGACCGACGCCATTAGCGAGGCGGTGCGGGTGGCGACCATCGGCGACGTGCCGGCCAACCTGGCGAAGTTCCGCGACGGTGACCGGCTAATTCCCGTTCGGGTGCAGGTGGCGGACGGGCTGCGCGCGGACCTGGCGGCGTTGCAGACCCTCACCGTACCCGGCACTAACGGCCCGGTGCCGCTGCTGGCGGTGGCCGACGTCTCGCTCGGCCAGGGCCCGGCCAGTATCGAGCGTTATGACCGGGTGCGCCGCGTGGTGCTGGGCGCGGATCTCAGCAGCGGCGTGGCCCTTGGCGCAGCCGTCGCATCCGTCTACCGGCTGCCGGAGGCGAGCGGGCTGCCGCCTGGAGTCGTGCTGAAAAACGGCGGCGATGCGGAAATCATGGGCGAGGTGTTCAGCGCGTTTGGGTTGGCAATGGGAGCCGGGCTCATGATCGTGCTGGCGGTGCTGGTTCTTCTGTTCCGCAACGTGTTCCAGCCGATCACGATCCTGCTGTCGTTGCCGCTGAGCCTAGGCGGCGTCATCGCGGCGCTGCTGCTGACGGGGCAGCCCATCAGTATGCCGGTGGTGATTGGCATCTTGATGCTGATGGGCATTGTGACCAAGAATGCCATCATGCTGGTGGACTTTGCGATCGAACGCCGGGCGGCGGGTATGGAGCGGGGGCTGGCGGTGATCGATGCCGGGCGCACGCGGGCGCGGCCCATCGTCATGACCACGATCGCCATGGTGGCGGGCATGGTACCCAGCGCGATGGGCGTGGGTGAGGGTGGTGAGTTCCGCTCCCCTATGGCCATCGGCGTCATCGGCGGACTGATCGTCAGTACGCTGCTGTCATTGGTGTTCGTGCCAAGCTTCTTCACGGTCATGGACGACGTCCAGCGGTGGACTGGGCGGCTGTTCGGGCGGTTGCTGACCCCCCGGGACGCTGTGCCGGCGGTTGCCCGTCCGCGCGCCGGGTCCAGCGCGCAGCCCATAGCACCACAACCGGCAGAGTAAGCATGGATCGGCTGATTGCAGGCTATCGACGGTTCCGGGACGACACGTGGCCGTTGCAGCGCGCCCGGTATCAGGCGCTGGCCGAGGCTGGGCAGCGCCCCCACACGATGGTGGTGGCGTGCAGCGACAGCCGGGTCGATCCGGCGACCGTGTTCGACGCCGGGCCGGGCGAGCTGTTTGTGGTCCGCAACGTTGCCGCCCTCGTGCCCCCCTGGCAGTCCGGCGGCGGCTATCACGGCACCAGCGCTGCGCTGGAGTTTGGTGTCCGTGTCCTGGGCGTCCAGCGCCTGGTTGTCATGGGCCATGCCCAATGCGGCGGCATCCACGCCATGCTGCACGGCGCACCCAGCGCCGCGCAGGATTTCGTGGTGCCGTGGATGGCGATCGCGCGTGACGCCGTCCGCCCCGGCCTTTCGGAAACCGAGGCAGAGGCGGCGGTCGTACGCCTGTCATTGACCAACCTGCGCACCTTCCCCTGGATTGCATCGGCCGAGGCAGCGGGTACGCTGAACGTCATGGGCATGCGGTTCGATATCCACACCGGTATCCTGTCCCAGCTGGACGACTTGGGGTTTATTGCGGTGCGGTAGCGACCTGCAGCGCCTCGTTGAACTGTACGACCGGCTTTACATCCGTGAAGTTGCGGACATCGCCCATGATCTCGCGCCCATGCTGCTTACCGGCGTTTTCGAAGGCGTCCTTGGTTTCAAACGACAGCAGCGCCACCAGGAAATACGCGGCCGTGCCGCCGCCGGGTGCGCCGGTGCCGTGCATGTACTCGGCAGCCGTCAGGCCGCACGGGCCCCACAGCGATTGCACGAGCGGGACGTGCTTCGTGCGATAATATTCCAGGTCGAAATGTGTGCCCGACGCGGCGGGGTAAGTAACGCTGACGACGATCATAGCCGTGGCCTCCCAAATAGGCCGGCATTGACACCCCGGCGCTGCGCTCATTGAGTCCGTGCGTTCCGCGTCAATGCAAGCGGTTTGATGGGAGGCCGGCATGCCAGCGATACGCAGCGAGGATCGCGGGGGGTGGCGCATGATTGTGCTGGACCGTCCGGCGCGGCTGAATGCGTTCACCGCCGCGATGAATGGCGAGTTGATGCAGGCGCTGGACGACGCGCTGGCAGACCCGGCATGCCGCGCGCTGCTACTGACGGGCGCGGGCCGGGCGTTTTGCGCCGGGCAGGACCTGGAAGCCGCAGGGCCCGATCTGGGCGATATCCTGGACCGGCAATTCAACCCGCTCGTGCGCCGCTTGCGGTCGGCGCCCGTGCCGGTCATCTGTGCCGTGAACGGGGTGGCTGCCGGGGCGGGGGCCAACATCGCGCTGGCCTGCGACATCGTGCTGGCGGCCCGGTCGGCCAAGTTTATCCAAGCATTTGCCAAGATCGGCCTGGTGCCGGATTGCGGCGGCACATGGTTCCTGCCGCGCCTGGTGGGTGAGGCGCGGGCCCGGGCACTGGCCATGACGGCGACGCCCGTGACGGCCGAACAGGCGGCGGCGTGGGGCATGATCTGGCGCATGGTGGAGGATGACGCGCTGATGCCGGAAGCGGAGGCGCTGACGGCGCACCTGGCCACGCAGCCGACGCATGGGTTGGCGCTCACCAAGCGCGCCCTGGCAGCGGCAGCCAGCAACACGCTGGACGCGCAGCTGAACCTGGAGCGCGACTTGCAGCGGGAGGCGGGGGTCACGCTGGATTATACGGAGGGCGTCCGGGCGTTCATTGAAAAACGAGACCCTGTTTTTACCGGCCATGCTGCCCCGGCGCCGGCCCCCGTTCCGCACCCGATGTGGGCAGCCGATGCGGCGAGCCAGGGGCTGGGGATGACCTTGCTCGGGTCCGGCCCTGGCCATGCGCAGGTGGCCATGACGGTGCGGCCCGACATGCTGAACGGCCACGGGTCCTGCCATGGCGGCTTCATCTTCGCCCTGGCGGACTCGGCGTTCGCGTTTGCCTGCAATGCAGCCGGTGAAAAGGCGCTGGCTAGCAGTTGCACCATCACGTATCTGCGCCCCGGCGCGGAAGGCGACCGGCTGGTGGCGACCGCGGCTGCACGCGGGCGCGCCGGGCGGACGGGAGTCATCGACGTAACGGTGCACGACGCCGCGGGCACAATTGTCGCCGAGTTTCGCGGCCAGTCGCGAATCGTGGGCGGCGCTTCATGAGTAGGCCATGGCGCGCAGGAGTGCGTGAGCGGCCGGAAGAGGGCTGCGTCAACCCGCGCCGCGCCCAGAATGGATGTCCCCGGCAATGATGGACGTATTCGACCCGGCCGAGCGGGCCTCCCGCGACGAGATCCAGGCCCTACAGCTCCAGCGCATGCGATGGAGCCTGCATCACGCCTACACGAACGTCCCGCACTACCGGGCGGCGTTCGATGCGGCCGGGGTGCATCCGTCGGACTTGCACCAGCTGTCTGACCTGTCCCGGTTTCCGTTCACGACGAAGGCCGTATTCCGCGACACTTACCCGTATGGGCTGCTGGCAGTGCCGCATGAGCAGATTGCCCGGCTGCACGCCTCCTCTGGCACCACGGGCAAGCCGGTCGTCGTGGCCTATACCAAGGACGACCTGGCCATGTGGGCGGGGGTCATGGCGCGCTCGCTCTACGCAGCCGGCGTCCGGCCGGGTATGAAGGTGCACAACGCCTATGGCTACGGCCTGTTTACCGGCGGCCTGGGCGCGCATGCCGGGATCGAGCGTCTGGGCGCTGCCGTCATCCCACTCTCCGGCGGCATGACGGAGCGGCAGGTGCATTGCATCAACGATTTCCGCCCGGACGTTATCATGGTGACACCCAGCTACATGCTGGCGATCTTGGACGAGTTCGCGCGCCAGGGCGTCGATCCGCGCGCAAGCTCGCTGCAGACCGGGATTTTTGGTGCCGAGCCATGGACCAATGCGATGCGCACCGAGATCGAGGCCAGTTTCGGCATCCAGGCCGTCGACATCTATGGCCTGTCGGAAGTGATCGGCCCCGGCGTCGCGCAGGAGTGCCGCGAGACGAAAGACGGGCTGCACATCTGGGAGGATCATTTCTATCCGGAGGTGATCGATCCCATCTCCGGCGCCGTGTTGCCGGACGGGTCTCCGGGCGAACTGGTGTTCACGTCACTGACCAAACAAGCCATGCCCATCATCCGCTACCGCACCCGGGACCTGACGCGCTTGCTGCCTGGCACCGCGCGTCCCGGCTTTCGCCGCATGGAAAAGATCACCGGCCGGTCCGATGACATGCTGATCCTGCGCGGCGTCAACCTCTTCCCGGCGCAGATTGAGGAAATCCTGCTGGCCCGGCCCTGGTGCGGTGGCCACTTCCAGCTCGTGCTGTCGCGTGACGGACGGCTTGACCGGTTGACGGTCCACGCCGAAGCGCGGCCGGGCCACTGGGACGGCGCGGGCTTGCTGGACGAAGCCCGGCTGATGGTGGACTTGATCAAGGGGACGATCGGCCTCACGACGCGCGTGGTGGTGGAGCCGCCGGGCACGCTGGAGCGGTCGTTAGGCAAGGTCAAGCGCGTGCTGGACCGACGCACGGTGGGGTAGGCTGATTTCTATCCAGCCTGGGCAATAGCAGCAAACCTTCCACTGACGCCGGCCTAAGCGTAAAATATTCCAAACTCAACACCCTGCATTGCTTCCGGGAGACGATCGTTCCAAGTCAGGCTCCTGCTCCCGGAGTTATGTCATGATTCGCCTCCCATCCGCCGATTGGCTCGCCACTCTTGCCGCGCTCGGCTTGGCCACGCTGGCCGTGCTGGGCGCGTTGCCGCGCGTGGGTTGGTAGCGCCATGAGCGACGCTGTCCTGAGTGGCACCAGCCGGCCGGGGCCAGTGCTGGCGCGCCTAGCGGCGATCGTGCCAGGCCTGTTGCTGCTGCTTGCGGTCGGGTATGCGGGCAAGCTGACGGAAGCCGCTATCACTGCCTGGGGCCGCGCGCATCAGACGCCGGTGCCCACCATCGAATACGTGCTGTGGGCCATCCTGTTTGGCCTGGCGATCCGTAACACCGTGGGCGTGCCGCGTTGGGCGGAGGCGGGGGTCGGAACGTACGAGTTCTGGCTGAAGCTCGGCATCGTGTTGCTAGGTGTGCGCTTTTTGCTGGGTGACGTGGCCCGGCTGGGTGGCGCGTCGCTCGTGCTGGTGGCGCTCGAGCTCGCGTCATCCATCCTGATCATGACCTGGCTTGGCACCCGGTTTGGCTTGGGGCCGAAGCTGGTGAGCCTTCTCGCGATCGGTTCCTCCATTTGCGGCGTGTCGGCCATCATCGCCGCGCGCGGGGCCATCCGGGCGCGCGATGAGGATGTCGCACTCGCCATCGGTGCCATCCTGATCCTGGGAGCGGTCAGCCTGGTCGCGTTCCCGCTCGTGGGCCATGCGGTCGGCATGGGCGATCACGCCTATGGCCTGTGGGTGGGCCTTGCGGTCGACAACACGGCGGAGGCGACGGCGGCCGGCGCGCTCTATTCAGACGAGGCCGCGCGCTATGCCGTGCTGGCCAAGACGACGCGCAACGCCACGATCGGCTTCGTCGTCCTGGGCTATGCGTTGTATTGGGCGGCGCGTGGCGAGGGCGAGCGGATCACCAACAAGGCCGCGTTCCTGTGGCAGAAATTTCCTAAGTTCGTACTCGGGTTCCTGGCGCTGTCGTTG
>JANONC010000024.1:0-4891 GCA_031420655.1 Rhodospirillales bacterium
CGCGCAGAAGTTTCGCCCTTCGGATGCAAGAACAACGCACCGGCATGCCGGGTCCGCATCGAAAGCCTCAAAGGCCGTCGCCAAATCCGTTATCAACGGGCGGTCGAAATAGTTGTGCGGCGCCCGGCAAATTTCCGCCACGCCGACATGGCCCACCATCGTGATACGAACGTCGCTCATCGTAGGCCGAGCCCCCTGGCGATCATACCGCGCAGGATTTCCCGCGTGCCGCCCCGCAAGGAGAACGAAGGTGAGGTCATGATCATATGCGCCAGCACGGCCGTAAGCGGCGTCTCGTCCTGCTCGGACGGTTCCACATCCACCAAAAGCCGAACTACCTCCACTGTTTCTTGCTCCAGCACGTTGCCGAGGTCCTTGACCAAGGCGGCTTGCAGCGCCGGGTCCTCCCCCGCCTGCAACATCGCGGCCACCGAGCGCGATAGGCGGCGCAACGCCAGGATGTGCGAGGTGAGCCGCCCGACCGCGACCACAGCACGCTCCGGCGCAGCGGGACCCAGGGCGCGGACGGCTTCGGTCAATAGGGTAAAGGCGGACAGAAACCGGTCCGGCCCACTTCGTTCATAGGCCAGCTCCGCCGTGACTTGCTTCCAGCCTTCCCCTTCCTCGCCCAGCAGAGCGTCCTCGGGTAACAGCAGGTCTTCGATCACGACCTCGTTGAAATGATGGGCGCCGCGCAGGTCCAGAACGGGGCGGACGGTCATGCCGCCGGTGCGCGCGACCTTCATATCAACCAGGAACTGGCTAGCCCCGGCGTGGCGGTCGTCGGACTTTGCATCCGTGCGGCAAAACAGGATCATGTAATCCGCCCGGTGTGCGCCCGACGTCCATAGCTTGGTGCCATTGACCAGCCATCCCCCCTGGACGCGCTGGGCCTTTGTCCGGGTAGCGGCCAGGTCCGATCCGCTATCGGGCTCACTCATGCCGATACAGAACGAACATTCCCCGGCGGCGATGCGCGGCAGGATCAGCTCTCGCTGAGCCTGTGTCCCGATGCGTAGGATATTGGGCCCGCTCTGGCGGTCTGCGACCCAGTGATAGCCAACAGGCGCTCCGGCGGCGAGCATCTCCTCTAGCACGACGTAGCGTTCAAGCGCCGTGCGCTCGCCACCGCCATACTGCGTGGGCCAGGTCATGCCAATCCAACCGCGCGCGCCCATTTTGCGGCTAAACTCTGGGTCGCTGCCGCTCCAGGACTCGGCCCGCTGCTGCGGGGTGCGGTCGTGCAGTTCGGTGGCGAGGAAGTCGCGCACCTCATGGCGCAGCGCCTCGGCTGCTGGCGAGGGGTGGGGCGGGGTGGCGAAGGTCAGTGCGGTCATCGCGATGTTCCTCGGCATGGGGCAGGGGCCAGGGTGATCAGGGCGTCGGCGACGGTGCAGCCCTGGCCGGACGGATGCACGATCACCGGGTTGAGTTCGATTTCAGCAATGGCGTCCCGCCCTGCATCGGCAAGGCGTGAGACATGGGCGATCAGACGTGCGAGCGCGGGTACGTCACAGGGCGGCCGGCCGCGAAAGCCCGTCAGCAGCGGAGCCGTACGAAGCGTGTGCAGCATGGCCGTGGCGGTCGCCTCATCGACGGGGCAAAGGCGGTAGGCGGTATCCTGAAGCAGCTCCGTCGCTATGCCGCCCGCGCCCACCATCAGAACGGGTCCGAAATCGGGGTCGCGCAGGATGCCCACGATTACCTCGGTCCCGGGCGGGGCCATACGTTCGACCAGTACGCCGGTGACCAAGGCGGACGGGGCATAGTGGGCCGCGTTGGCCAGGATATCCGCATAAGCCTGCTGCAACCCTGACAGCGTGGTGATCCCAAGCTGGACGCCCCCCGCCTCCGTTTTATGCGGGATGGCGGCAGATTGGATTTTAAGCGCCAGGGGAAAGCCGAGCGACCCGGCCGCCGCCGCGAGCCCGCCCTGGTCTTGCACCAGGATGCACGGCGCGGCGGGCACCCCGTAGGCGTGGAGCAGCATTTTGCTGTCATACTCCGTCAATACGCCGGCACCCCCGGCCAGCCGAGCCAGTACGGCGTCGGGCAACGCAGGTGATGGCGTGTGCGCCCCGGGCACCAACCGCCCCCGCTCCATCAGTGCCCGGGCTGCCGCTGCCAGCGCCGCCATGGACGGGCAGATTACCGCGCCAGCCTCTGCCAGGCGCTGTCGACCGAGGGGGGCGGCAAGCGTGTAGCTGTAGAACAAGACAGGCTTGTGCGATGCCGAGAGCAGCGCGGTCAGTGCCGCAACGTCGATCGACACGCGGGCCGGATTTGAAAGCGTTATCACGACCGCAACCTGATCGACTTCCGGATCGTTCGTCAGCAGCCCGATTGCGCGCAGCAGCCCGCCACCCTGGATGCCGCCCGCGGTCATGTCGACCGGGTTGCGGGTGGCGCCATAGCTGGGGATGAAGGCGCGGATGGCGGCCTGCGTGGCCGGGCTCAGCTCAGGCACCGCCAGCCCCGCCGCCACCAAGAGGTCGGCCGCCCAGACGCCTGCACCGCCCGATACGGTCAGGACAGCAACCCGGCCGCCCGCGGCCTTGCCGAACTTGGCCAGTGCGGCGACGGTGATCAGTGCCTCTTCCAGCTCCGAAGTGACGGTGATGCCGTAGCGGCGAAACATGGCGTCGTAGGCGGCGTCCCAGCCGGCCATGCTGGCGGTATGCGACGCGGCGGCCAGTTTACCTGCGGTCGATCGCCCAACCTTCAGCGCCACGACCGGCTTGCCCGCCCGCATCGCGTTAGCAGCGGCGGCGGCGAAGGCGGCCGGGTCGCGTACGCCTTCCAGGAACAGCAGGACCGCGGCTGTATCGGGGTCTGCAACCATGTGGGCCAGGAAATCGGATACGGTCAGGTCCGCTTCATTGCCGGTGGTGACGACTGTGCTGAACGACAGGCCAAGCGCCCGGCCGCGATTATAGAGCGCAAAGCCCATACCTCCGCTTTGCGCTATGATGCCGGTCCGGGCGGTCAGGGCGGTGGGGCTGTCATCCGCTTCACGGTCAACGGCCGGGCTGAATGTCGCGCTGACATGGGCCACTTCGTTATGGAAGCCCTCGGCATTTGGGCCGCAAATCCGCATGCCCGTGCGGCGGGCTAGGGCTGCCACCTGATCCTGTAGCCCGGGTGCCGCCAAAGCATCCTCGTCAAAACCAGACGAGATTATGATTGCGTAGCGCACGCCCGCCGCCGCGCATTCCTCCAGCGCCGCCATGACGTGGGGGGCCGGGATTGCGATCAGCGCCAGATCCGCCCCGCCGCCTGCGGCGATAGTTGGATAACATGTTAAACCGTCGATGGCAGTGTAGCTCGGGTTGACCGGGACGATGCGGCCCGCAAAGCCGTTCTTACGCAGCACATGCAGCAAAGCGCCTCGGATTTTGTGCGGGTCTGGTGCGGCTCCGATAACGGCGATCGAGCCCGGTGCCAGCAGCGTTTCCAGCCCGGTCATGCGGCCGTCAGCATTGGCCAGAGACCGTCCGGCCCAGCAGCCAAGGCGGCCCGGCCGACGACGGCGTTCCACTCCGCCTCGTTCCCGAATTCGTCCCGCCAGGACCACAGGCGGCGGGTCAGGTAATGCAGTTCGTACTCCTGCGTGAAACCGATGGCCCCGTGCGACTGATGGGCCAGGGCTGCGGCAATACTGGCGGCTTCCCCGGCGCGGGCCTTGGCGGCGCCGGTAATGACCGGGTCTAGCCCAGTGGCCAGGGCGCCGGTCGCCATGTCGGCCGCCGCCAGGGCTGCGGCGGATTGCCCGGCCAGGATGGCCAGATTGTGCTGAATTGCCTGAAACTTACCGATTGGCTTGCCGAACTGCACCCGGGTTTGGGCATACAGGACCGACACGGCCAGCGCGCGGCTTAATGCGCCGGCGATCTGCACGGTCCGCAAGGCGGCACCGGCGGCGCGCAGGTGGGCCACAGTAAGGCCGGCTGGGGCTGGGGCTACCGCGGCAGCCGGCAACAGCGCATCAATCAGCATCGTGTCGCGGGGTTCGCCTGCCAAGTTGTTGCCGTGCAGGACGGAAAATCCATGGGATGGCACCACGGCTACGGCCGGTCCTGCCGGACCAGTGGCCAGCACGGCGACGAACGCGGCGTCCCGCGCCCACGGGATTCGGCTGGCGCTGCCGGTTAAATGCCAGCCATCCCCTTGGGACTGCAGCTGTAGCCCATCGCGGACCCGCACGGGGGCGATGGTCAAAACGCCTGCCGGCACTGCCAGTCCCGCCTGCGCCAGTACCCAGCCCGCCAGCATCGTCTCGGCTAGGGGAATGGGTGCCGCGTGGGCGGCAGCGACATGTAGCAGTGCCATCGCCTCCTCGACCGTTGCGCCAAAGCCTCCGGCGGCTTCGGGCAACAGCGCGGCTGTGAAGCCTGCTTCAGCCACCGCATCCCACAGCGCCCACGGGAACTCACCCCGGCCAGCCGATTGCAGGACGGCCTTGCCGGTATGCTGCGCAAACAGCCGGGCGGCACTATCGGTGAGCGGGTCGTTCATGGGCGGCACTCCATAAGGGTGACGTAGGGGAAAAGGGCACGGCCGGACGGCACGCAACGCAGACGGGCGCTGTTTCGCAATGGCGAAAATGCGTTCATCGGGCGGGCCGGGCCGCGTTCCAGTGCGCGCCCCAGTGCGCGTCCGTCCAGCGTCGCGCGGATTTCGGCAGCATGCTCAGGCTCCCAGACCAAAATAGCTGCGGCGCAGGGCGTCATCGGCCTGGATGGCGGCCGGCGTGCCGGCAAAGCCAATCCGCCCGGCCTCCATGGTCAGGACCCGGTCGCCCAGCTCCAGAAACCTAACATTCTGCTCGGCAATCAGCAGCGACAGCCCACCGGACCGGCACGCGGCCAAGGACGCCATGACGGTCGAGACC
>JANONC010000025.1:0-29607 GCA_031420655.1 Rhodospirillales bacterium
CCGAACACCATCGACAGGCCGAGCCCGGTGCCTTGGCCTTCCGGCTTGGTTGTAAAGAACGGCTCCGTCGCCCGGGCGAGATGATCGGCGGTCATGCCGAGTCCGGTATCCGTCACGGCGAATAAAACGAAGGTGCCCGGCGTCAGCTCACGGACACGCTCGGCATAGCTGTGGTCCAACGTCGCATTGGTAACTTCGATTGTGATGATACCTGGCGTGATGATACTTGGCGTGAAGGCACCCGGCGTGCGGGCACCGGCCGCAATGGCGTCACGCGCGTTGAGTATCAAGTTCAGCAGCGCATTTTCAAGCTGGTTCGGGTCGGCCCGCACCGCCCATAACCCGCTGCCGATCACCAGGTCGAGCTCGATCGTGGGGCCTACGGTGCGGCGCAGCAGGTCGTCCAGCCCGGTCAGGAGCCGCCCGGGGTCGATCGCTTCGGGCGCTAGCGGCTGGCGGCGGGCAAAGGCGAGCAGATGCCGTGTGAGCCGGGCCCCGCGCATCACGCCCGCGCGCGCCGCTTCCAGCCGCGTTTGCACCCAGCCGTCGGGCACCGCGTCGCGCGCCAATCGCTTGAGCACCAGCTCGAGGTTGGCGGAGATGACTTGCAGGAGGTTGTTGAAATCGTGCGCGACGCCGCCCGTCATTTGGCCCAGCACGTCCATCTTATGGGCTTGCCGCGCAATGTCTTCCGCCTTGACCCGGCGGGAGATGTCGGCCACCGCCAGCAAGGTCCCGCCATCGGGCATGATACTGCGCGACAACTCCAGCGTGCGGGTGCCCGCCAGCGCCTCCGCCGGTTCGGCACCCGGCTCGATCGTGGCCAGACCCGGCACGTGGCCCGCCGCCGCCAGCAGCCCCGCCCAGCTTTGCCCGAGCCGCACCTGCTCCGGAGGAAGGCCAAGGCTGGAGGCCAGCCGTACGTTGCGCAAAATCAACTGGCCGTCGCGGTCGAACACAGCGACGCCGTCCCGGATGCGCTCGATGGCCGCGGCCAGCCGCTCGCCCACCAGCCGCTCCGCCTCCTGCGTCGTCATCAGGCGGGCGCGGTTGACCAGGACCGCCAGCAGCGCCAGGCCGAGCGCGATCACGCCCAGAACCGTTGCGGCCTGCGTGGCCAACCCCAGCCGGCTTTGCCGGTCGTGCAGTGCTGCCGCTTGCACCCGCTCGTCATCGTCCAGCCGGGCGCCGATGCGGGCCACACGTATCCGGGCCTCATCCATCAGCAGCTTGCCGCGGTCGGTCTTGACGATCGCCAGCGCACCCGCCGCATCGCCGGACTGGGCGAGGGCGATGGTTTGTTCGAGCTCGTTAATCTTCTGCTCTGCAACTTCCGCCAGCGCGTCCGTCTCGGGCCGCAGCCATTTGCTGCCGCGCGCCGCCTCACGCAGCGTGGCCAGGGCCGGGGCAAGCCGGCTGGTGGCGCTGGTGTAGGGCTCTAGGTAGTTCGGGCGCGCCGTCAGCAAAAAGCCGCGCTGGCCGGTTTCGGCGTCTTGCAGCACGTCGAGCACGCTGTCTACGGCCGCAAGCTGTTGCCGGGCCGCCAGCGCACCGCCGGTCAGCTCAACGATGGAACGGGTGGCGCGCACCTGCAGGCTCGACGCCAGGCCAACCAGCACGACGAGGCCGCATAGCACCCCTGCCGCTTGCCACGCCAAGGTCCGGCGCTGGCTGCCAGTCAGGATCACCCGAGCCACACCGGTGACTTGAGCCGGCTGACGAATGCGGCATGCCGGGCCAATGCGTTGGCGTCCGGCACGACCGGGCGGGGCACGCGGGGGCCGGTCAGGCGGTAGCTTACGGCCGGCAACCCGCCCTCCCCTTCATCAGCAAGGATCAAGCCCCGCTGCCGCCCTCCGGTAAGCTCGACATAGACCTGCGCCAGCAACCGGCAATCCAACAACGCATTGTGCGCAATTCGTTCCGAAAGGTCGATGTTAAACCGGCGGCATAATGCATCGAGGCTATTGGGCAAGCCCGGGAAGCGCCGCTTGGCGAGCTCGAGCGTACACACCATCCGCTCCCGCGCGAGCGGCGGAAGGCGCAGGCGGCCGAACTCCGCATCCAAGAAGCCGAAATCGAATGGCGCATTGTGCGCAACCAGTGGGTCGGTGCCGATAAAGGCCAGGATATCGTCGGCAACGTCGGCAAACCGCGGCTTGCCCCGCAGATGGGCGCGGGTCATGCCGTGGATCCGCGTCGCCTCTTCCGGCACATCGCGCTCGGGATCGATCAGCAGGTGCAGGCGCTGCCCGGTCGGCAGGTCACGATGGAGCTCCAGCAATGCGATCTCGATCACGCGGTCGCCGTACATCGGGTCGAGCCCGGTCGTCTCGGTATCGAATAGGACGGCCCGGCTCATGACAGTCGGGCCAGGGTCCGGCGTATTTGGGCCACGGCGTGGAAGCGGGACAGGCCGGTGTGGATCACTGTGCCGGCCCGGCGCCGGCGCTCCGCATCGGGCAGTTGCCGGGCGAGCACGGCGTCGATCTGTGCCTCCGTCATGCGCCGCCGCTGCCGCACCCGGGCGCGTTGCACAGAGGCAGGGGCAGAGACGACCATGACGTGACTGACCCGCCGGTCGCCGCCGGTTTCCAGCAGCAGCGGCACGTCCAGCGCCACCATGCGCCGGCGCCCCGCATACGCCCGGGCCAGAAAACGCCGCTCGGCCCGGCGCACCAGCGGGTGCATGATCGCCTCCAGCCGCGCCAGGGCCGCGCGGTCCACAAGCGCCTGGCGCAGGCGCGCGCGGTCGAGCGTGCCGTTGGCAACAGTGCCGGGAAATGCAGCAGCGAGCGCGGGCAGGGCGGCACCGCGCACTGCCTGCAAGTCATGCACGGCCTTATCTGCATCGAACACCGGGATGTGCCGGCGCCGGAGCTCTGCCGCCGCCGTGCTTTTGCCCATGCCCATGCCGCCCGTCAGCCCGATCACGATCACTCCGCTCTACCAGCTGTTGTACCGGTACCCTTGGGATTACGTCCGATTCGGTCAACCATGGGAGGTGCGGGCGGGCAAGCGTATTAACGGTTTGTACACTTCTGTTCTCTAGCACTGGCTGCGCCACAAAATGGGGCGCACGCATCATGCCTGTCACATCTGCAATCCGGCTACAGACTGCAAGCCTTTACGTATCGAGTTACACCGCCGTCTTCGCAGGCTCCGGCGGGCCGTATGGCTACAGTCCGGAAACGGGTGAGTTCGGCGGCATCATCAGCAGCGCGGGCCTAGCGGCGGAGCCGTTCCACGACAGCCTGACCGGCGTGATGGCCGGGGATGTCATCACCTTCGTCACCGTCGTCGAAAACACCGCAGCCACACCAGCCTATGCGCTGCAGCTGCGCAATACGCTGCCGCCGGGCTTTAGCCTGCTCGACGTGCAAGACGTGTCGCTGACGGACGGGACCGGCACGCCTATCAGCTACTCCGGCCTGCTGTTTGACGGCGCGGGCGGCCTCATCACAAGCCCCGGTGTGGCGCTGGCACCCTATGACGCCAATAGCGGGCGCAACGTGCTGCTGCTCACCTATACGCTCCAGGTGCCAAACCAGGTTGCGATCCCCTACGCCAACCTACGCAGCGATACGACCCTGGTGCAGTACGCCACCAGCCCCGGCGGCCCACCCGTGCTGTCCGGCACGAGTGATGGCACGCCCGTCACCTCCGCCAGCCCCACATTCACCATCACCGGGCCCGCCCAGCCCTTGGCGCTAGGGGGAACGGGTGCGTTTACCGTGACGATCACCCTGCCGGAGGGGCAGGTGACCGACTTGCGGCTGGATGACCTGCTGTCGCCCAACCTGGCGTTCGTGTCGGCCAGCGTGCAGCGGGCCGGGCATCAACTGTCGGGCGTCACACCCGCGCTGTCCGGCACTTCGCTGCGCCTTGGCTCCGTGCTGGACACCGCGGACGGCGTGACTGACGCGCAGGACCAGCTGGTGGTGAGCGTGGTTGCGCGGGCAACGCAGGGTGGGGCCGGGCAACTGACGGCCACACTTTCGGCCGCCGACCCGGCGGGCGGCCCGCGCTGGAGCGCCCTGGCGACGGCCGCAGCGACCGTGGCGGCACCGGTGCTGAGCCTGTCGGTGCAGGCCCCCAGCGTGGCACAGGCCGGGCAGGTGGTGACGGTGCAGATCACGCTGCGCAACACCGGCGCCGCCCCCGCACGGTCCGTCTATCTGACGGACCGGCTCGGTCCGGGCTTGACGGTGGTGCCGGGCAGCATCGGCGGCACCGGCACAGTCGCGGCTGCACTCCCGCTGGCGGGCGGCGTGCAGCTAGGCGCGCTGGCGGCCGGCGAAGCCCTGCTCGTGACGCTACAGGCGACCGTGGGCGCAGACGTGCTGCCGGGCACCACGCTGGACGCCGGGGCGGATGCGTTCGGGCTCGTGCCCGGCAACAGCATTACCGTGACTGCCACGGCACCCGGCATCATCACCGGCGTGGGTCCGGCCATTAGCCTGACGCCGTTTGGGTCCGGGGTCCGGGTGGGCGATGTCGTGACTGTCGGCGGCACGTTGCAGGTGCCGCCCGGGCCGAGCCCCGATGTGCAAGTCACGATCGCGCTCCCGGCCGGGCTGCGCTACGTGCCCGGGTCCGCCGGGCCGGGAGCGAGCGCGGTGGGGCAGGCGGTCACGATACCGCTCGGTGCGTACACGGCGGCGCAGACCATTGCGGTGTCGCTTCAAGCGCAGGTGGACGGGACCGCGCCGCTCGGCTCCGCAACCGTGGGAGCCAAGGTTTCGACAGGCTATGCGGCGACGGCGGCGGACGTGACCGCGGTGGTGGTGCTGAACTCGGCCCCGGTGCTGACGGGTGTGCCGGATCAGCTCGCTGCGCTGGACACGGCGGTGATAACGCCCTTCGCCGCCATCACGCTGGTTGACGCCAACGCGAACCAGACCGAGACGGCGACGATCCTGTCTGACCCTGTTCACGGCACCCTGGCCGGTCCCGGGGTATACGATCCCGTCACGGGCAACTTCGTATTAAGCGGGTCCGCCGCCGCCGTGGCCGCCGGGCTCGCGTCAGTGCATTTCCTTCCCGTGCGCCGGTTGGTTCCGGCGGGGCAGCCAGCGTCCACCGCCCTCATGCTGCAGGTCGATGACGGCGCGGGCGGCGTGGCCAGCGCGGTCAGTCACCTGGTCGTCACCACCGCCAACAGCGTGCCGGTGCTGAGCGGCGCCGCCGCCGGGCAGCTGACGACCCTGACGCTGGTGGCGGTGCCGTTCGCGTTGCTGAACCTGACGGATGCAGACGTCGGGCAGGGTGGCACGCTCACGATCCGCAACCTCAGTCCGGCCGTAGGAACGCTCGCCGGATTGGGCACGGTCACGGGCGTGTTCCAGCAAACCGGTAGCCTGGCGCAGCTGCAGTCCGCGGCCCGGGCCCTGACATTCACACCCACTGCGGCCGGCACGGCGCGGTTCGCCGTCACGCTCGACGACCATGCCGGGGGCGTTGCACAGGACACGGCGACCACCGTCACGGTCGCGCCGTCGATCGGCTATCCGGTTCAGCGTTTTCCGCTGTCGGCGGACGCGAACTTCGTCACGATCGTGGGGTCAACGCAGGCGGTGCTGCGTGGCGAGACCTATGGCGGCCCGGTCAACTACCTGCAATCGCAACTGATCTATGACGGCAACAACCCGGTCGTGATCGGGGCGCGGTCGTCCAACGTGTTCATCAAGACGTTTGCGGGGGATTGCGCGATCCAGGTCAATGACGGGCGCAACATCGTCGACGCCGGGCAGGGCAGCAACTTCATCGTGGGCGGCACCGGTAACGACGTGTTTTACCTAAACGGCACCGAGGGGACGATCGCGTGGGACACGATCGTGAACTTCCATCCGGGCGACCAAGTCACGCTGTTCGGTTTCACGGCGGGCGTGTCGACCTACACCTGGGCCGATAACGACGGTGCGCCGGGCTATACGGGCCGTACGATCCACGCTGTCCTGTCCGGCACCGGTCCCGTGACGGCGAGCCTTACCTTTGCGGGCCTGACCGCGGCCGATACGGCACGGTTCGGGCTGGGCACGGCATCCATCAGCGGACTGAACTACCTGGCGATCGAGAGCCACTGAACCACGCCCAGCGCGGCGGCGTGCCCGGTGCTGAATGCGGCCTGCAGCAAGTAGCCTCCGGTTGGGGCCTCCCAGTCCAGCATTTCGCCCGCCACGAACACGCCGGGGCGGCGATGCAGCATGTACCCTGCGGTCAGCTCCGCCATCGCAACCCCGCCAGCGGTCGAGATGGCCCGCGCCATCGGGGCCGTACCCACGAGCGTGACTGGCAATGCCTTGAGGCTAATCAACGGCCCACCGGCCTCGCGCACCAGCGCCGCCGCCGTGCGGTCGAGTCCGGCACGGCGCAGTGCGTTGGCGGCCGACACGCCAGACCCGCCCAGCCGCTGGGCCACGGCGGCCGCGTCCAAATCCGGCCGCAGATCGAGCGTGAGGGTCGCGGTGCCAGCTTGCTCCAGCGTGGTGCGCAGCGCGGCGGAGAGGGCATAGACGACCCCGCCCTCGATTCCTGCGGCGGTCAGCATCGCCTCGCCCATCGCGCTCTGCCCGGCGTGCGTTGCGCGGACCCGGTGCAGCGGCTGGCCAGCAAACCGCTCTGCAAACCGGGCAGACCAGGTGTGTAGGAAACCGCAATTGGCGGGACGGAGCGGGGTAACGGCAACGCCGTCCAGCGCCGCGACCCAGCCGCCATCCGAGCCCAGCCGCGGCCACGATGCGCCGCCCAGCGCCAGCACGGTCGCGTCCGCCCGCAGTGGTGGCCCGTCCGCAAACCGCAGCGCCCCATCGTCCGTCCAGCCCAGCCAATGCCGCCCGGTATGCAGCCGCACGCCGTGCCGGGCCAAGCGCTGCAGCCAGGCGCGGAGCAGCGGCGTAGCCTTGAATGCCACGGGGAAAACCCGGCCGCTGCTGCCGGTAAAAACCTCCTGACCCAAGGCGCGGCACCAATCCATGAGGGCGACGGGCGGGAACCCTTCGATGGCCGGTGTCAGCACCTGGGTGCTGTACCGGGCCAGCAGCGCGGGTAATGGTTCGGTGTGCGTGAGATTGAGGCCGCCCCGCCCGGCGAGCAGGAACTTTCGTCCGGGTGACGGCATGCGGTCATACACATCGACAGACAGGCCTGCACCGGCCAGGGTTTCGGCCGCCATCAAGCCAGCCGGTCCGGCACCAATTACGGCCACATGCTGCATAGGCACTTGTCCCGCGGGGTTGCCGGGCGGTCAACCACACGGCAGGGTTCGCCCATGCAAACACTCGCCAGCGCTGCCCACGCCCTCGCCACCGGCCAGACCACCGCCCGCGCGCTGGTGGAGCAGTGCCTGGCCGCCATCGCCGACCCGGCCGGTGAGGGCGGGCAGACGTTTCGCGTCGTTTACGACAAACAGGCCCGCGCGGCGGCGGACGCGATGGACGCGCTGCGCCGGGTCAACCGCCACCCCGGCCCGTATGCGGGCGTGCCGTTCAGCCTCAAAGACCTGTTCGATGTTGCGGGTGAGGTGACGTGCGCGGGCAGCGTGGTGCTCGCCGATGCACCGCCGGCCGCAACGACAGCCCCGGTCGTGCAGCGAATGATGGCTGCGGGCTTCGTCGCCATGGGCCGGACGAACATGAGCGAGTTCGCGTTTTCCGGCGTCGGCATCAACCCGCATTACGGTACCCCGGCGTCGCCCTGGCGGCGGGCGGAGCGGCATATCCCCGGTGGCAGCAGCTCCGGCGCGGCTGTGTCGGTGGCGGACGGGATGGCGCTGGTGGCGCTAGGTACGGACACGGGCGGGTCGTGCCGCATCCCAGCAGCGCTGTGCGGCATAGTAGGCTACAAGCCCACAGCATCCGCCGTGCCCACCCGGGGTGCGTTTCCGTTGTCCACGACGCTGGACAGCATCGGGCCGCTGGGCGCCAGCGTCGCCTGCTGCGCCACCGTGCACGCGCTGCTGGCGGGTGAAACACCGGTGCCGCTGGAACCAATGGCGCTGCGCGGGTTGCGCGTCGCGGTGCCGGGCAACCTGGTCATGGACGGGCTGGACCCGGCGGTGGCCGAGGCATTCGGCCGCATCCTGACCCGGCTCTCAACCTTTGGCGCGCGCATCACCCACCTGCCGCTGCCGCAGCTGGACGCGATCGTGGCGGCCAATGCAGGCGGCGGATTCTCGCCACCCGAGGCTTATGCGTACCACCAGATGCTGCTGAAGCGTGCCGCCGGCCAGTACGATCAGCGGGTGCGCGTGCGGATCGAACGGGGGGCCGACATGAGTGCCGCGGCCTACATTGCGCTGCTGGCGGAGCGGGTGCGGATCATCGCTGCCTTCGACGCGGCCACGGCTCCGTTCGACGTGGTGGCGATGCCCACCGTGGCTATCCTGCCGCCGCGGATAGACAGCCTGACGGAAGACGCCGAATTTCTCCGCGTAAACGGGATACTGCTCCGTAACCCGTCGCTGGCCAACTTTCTGGACCGCTGCAGCATCAGCCTACCGGCCCACCGGGAGGGCGATGCGCCGGTTGGGTTCATGCTCATAGGCCCGCATGGCACCGATCAGCGGCTGTTGCAGATTGCCGCGGCGGTGGAAGGGTTGCGTTAGTGTGGCGGAAACTTTCCTTTACCAGCGCCAGTGCGCTGGATCAGAAGTTCGTCGGATCTCACCGACTCACCTCTGATCGGTCAGCACGCTGAAACAAACCAGCGAGTGGCCCGAAGCTGGAGTGCGCTGCTTTTGCGAACTTCAGATTCGGGACATTAGCTGAAGGTCAGCTTTTCGTTCTCCCCGGGGTGGGGCGACTTGCCTGTCAGGACTGCCTTCACGTAGCCGTAAGCGTGCACCATCGTGTGGTTGGGCGCATCCCAATACTCGGCGCTGTCCACATGCACCTTGAGCATCGCCAGTTCTGGGTCGTCCTTGCCGCCGGGGAACCAGGTGCGCATCGGCTCGCTCCAATGCGCGGCGCAGGTTGCCTTGTCGCGGACCAGTTCGGCGTGGCCGGATAAGCTCACGTAATTTTGTTGGCCGCCGTCGGCATAGGTGACGCAGACGGCATTGCGGGCCGCCTCCTGCACCTTGTGGCTGCTGGCGCGGGTAAAGAACCACAGGTTGCCGTCGAACTCGTCCTGCGCCGCAACCATGGGACGCGCCCGCAAGACGCCGCCATCTTCGGTGGTCATCATGGCAAAGCGGATGCCCTGGATCATCTTCCACATGTGCTTGGTAGCTTCGGAATGCGTCGTCTCGGTCATGTGACAATCCCCTGAGCGAATGCGCATCTAACCCGCAGCGGCCACCAGGGTTGCTATGCCACCAGATTTACTGGGCTGGCTGCGCTGCTGCCATGGCCTTCGTGATCACCGCTTCCGCCGCTGCGCGGTCTGCCCAGCCGGTGACCTTGACCCACTTGCCCGGCTCCAAATCCTTGTAACGCGTAAAAAAATGTTCGATCGCTTGCCGCGTGATCAGCGGCAGATCCTCGATGGCGTGCACGTCCGTGTACAGCGTGTGGACCTTGTCATGCGGCACGCAGATGATTTTTTCGTCCTGGCCGCTTTCGTCCTCCATCATCAACATGCCGATCGGGCGGCAGCGGATGACGGCGCCCGGCACCATGGCTGCGGGTGCGAGTACGAGGGCATCGGCCGGGTCGCCATCGTCGGCCAGGGTTCCGGGGATAAAGCCGTAGGCGGCCGGGTAGGCCATGGGCGTGAATAGGAAGCGGTCGACGAAGATGGCACCGCTCGCCTTATCGATCTCATACTTTACCTGGCTGCCTTGCGGAATCTCGATCACGACGTTGATGTCGTGTGGCGCGTCGCGGCCGGTTGGGATCTTGGAAATATCCATCGTGCAGTCCTCAATTCGAAGGGTGGCGGACCATACGGGCGGCACGCGGGCTTGCCAATTGGCTTCCGGTGCGGGATGGAACGCCGCGCGCGCCTGTAGCTCAGTTGGTTAGAGCGGGCCGCTCATAACGGCTTGGTCGCGGGTTCAAGTCCTGCCAGGCGCACCACAGACTTTCCCAGGAGCCCGCTCGTATGGCCAGCTACCAATACGTCTACGTCATGAAGGATGTGACCAAAGCCTTCCCCGGCGGGCGGGAAGTGTTCAAGGGCATCACGCTGAGCTTCCTGCCCGGCGTCAAGATCGGCATTCTGGGCGTGAACGGCGCGGGTAAATCCACGCTGCTGAAAATTATGGCCGGCATCGAGACGGAGTATGGCGGCGAGGCCTGGGCCGCCGAGGGCGTGCGTATCGGCTACCTCGAACAAGAACCAAAGCTCGACGAAACCAAGACGGTGGCCGAGAACGTCATGCTGGCATTCGGCCCGCTCATAGCCGCCCTGACGCGCTTCAATGCGATCAGCGAGCTATTTGCCGAGCCGATGGACGATGATGCCATGACGGCGCTGCTGGCCGAACAGGCAGAGCTGCAGGAGACGATCGACGCCGAAGACGGCTGGGACCTGGATCGCCGGATCGAGATCGCGCTGGATGCGCTGCGCTGCCCGCCGCCGGACAGCCCGGTCGTTAAGCTCTCGGGGGGCGAGCGCCGCCGGGTGGCGCTGTGCCGGCTGCTATTGGAAAAGCCCGATCTGCTGCTGTTGGATGAGCCCACGAACCATCTGGACGCCGAAAGCGTCGCCTGGCTGGAACGCACGCTGCGCGAATTCGCCGGCACCGTCATGATCATCACCCATGATCGCTACTTCTTGGACAACGTGACGAACTGGATCCTGGAGATCGAGCGTGGGCGCGGCTATCCGTTCGAAGGTAATTACTCGTCCTGGCTGGCGCAAAAGCTTAAGCGCCTGAAGCAGGAGGAGAAGGAGGAGAGCAGCCGGCAGCGGGCGTTGGCGGCGGAGGAGGATTGGATCCAGTCCAGCCCCCGTGCCCGCCAGACCAAGAGCCGCGCCCGGATCGCCAAGTACGAGGAAATGCAGGCCAAAAGCCAAGAGATGCAGGCGGGCGTCGCCGAGATTGTTATTCCGCCGGGCCCACGCCTTGGGAGCCTCGTGATCGAAGCCGACAAGGTAAGGAAAGTGTATGGTAACCGGCTGCTGATCGACGACCTGGATTTCAAGCTGCCGCCCGGCGGCATCGTCGGCGTGATCGGCCCCAACGGCGCGGGCAAAACCACGCTGTTCCGCATGATCACGGGGCAGGAGACGCCCGATGGTGGCGATTTGCGCGTGGGTGACACGGTCAAGCTGGGCTACGTCGACCAGAGCCGCGACAGCCTGGATGCGAGCAAATCCGTCTGGGAGGAGATCAGCGGCGGCACGGACGTGATCTACCTTGGCAAACGCGCGGTACCATCGCGGGCCTATGTGGGCGCATTCAACTTCAAAGGGTCCGACCAGCAAAAGAAGGTTGGCATCTTATCGGGCGGCGAGCGCAACCGGGTGCATTTGGCCAAGATGCTCAAATCCGAAAGCAACGTCATCTTGCTGGACGAGCCGACCAACGACCTCGACATCGACACGCTGCGGGCGCTGGAGGAGGCGCTGGCCGAGTTTGCCGGCTGTGCCGTTATCATCAGCCATGACCGCTGGTTCCTGGACCGGTTGGCGACCCACATCCTGGCGTTTGAGGGCGACAGCCACGTCGAGTGGTTCGAGGGTAATTTCCAGGCCTACGAAGAAGACAAGCGACGCCGCCTGGGTGCGGATTCGACCGAGCCGCACCGGATCAAATACCGCCCCCTCGCGCGCTAGCTGGGCGTGAACCCGGCCTGGATCGTCCGCACCGGACGCCTGGTGCTGTCGCCGGTGTCGGGCGAGGATCTGGTGGAGCTGGTCGCGCTTAAAGGTGACCCTGGCGTTTATGGTTTGATGCTGGGCGGCATTGTGGGGCCGGTGCGGGTGGCGGAGGAGCTGGCGGCGGACATCGCGGCCTGGTCTCGCACCGGGGTGGGAATTTGGATGGTGCGCGACCAGGGCGGGCCGGCCATCGGACTAACCGGCGTTCAAAACCGTGCTGACGGACGGGGCATGGCCCTCCGCTTCGCCTTCCGCCCGGCTGCACGCGGCCGGGGGCTAGCGCGTGAGGCGGCGGGTGCGGCCCTGCGCTTTGGCCACGATCAGGCGCGCATTCCCCGGATTATCGCCGTGGCGCGCGAAGACAACTTGTCCTCCCGCACCGTGCTCGGCGCTATTGGCATGCGCGTTTGCGACAGGTTTTTACGCGATGGCGCGACGCTGATCGTGTTCGAAAGCGTAGAGTTGATTACCCGTTGAGCTGCGTCCGCATGGCCGAAAGCAGTGCGCCGACGTTATCGCCATTGCGGGTCAAATACGACGTGTAATCATTGCGCTGGGTCAAGCGTAGGCTAGTGCCCTCAGCCTTGACGTCCACGACCTTGGCGGTGCCTGACGCATCGCCCACAACCCACTGCACGACGTTGGCCTTCTGGTTCGGCCGCTGGATGAGCGTACCGACCACGTGGCCTTCCTCGCTCTGTGTCGTCGTGGTCATGCGGAACGTGACGCCCTGGAACTCGCCCAGCTTGCCGAAAATATTGGTCATCAGCACCTGGTGGAACAAGCGCATGTAATCCTGCTGCTGCTCCGGCGTAGCGACGCGGATGAAACGGCCCAGGCAGAACCGGGCGATGCCATCGACGTCAACGTCGCGATCGATCAAGGGTGTCAGACGGCGCTTTTTATCCTCGTAGTTGCCAGGGCCGTTGATGATGGCCACGAGCGCGTCGCCAAGCTGCATGACGAATGTCGTGGACCCCTGCACCCCCTGCGCCTTGGCAGAGAGCGGCAACAGGGCGGCCGGAGCCGAAAGGAGCAGACGGCGAGTGATCATCAACAAAACCTCAGTGATTGAACCATGCCGGCACCGTCGCAGCTTCTGGCTTACGCTGCTCATCGATCTCCGACTGCCGGTTTTGACGGTACAGGCTGCGGAAGGTTGCATAGGGGTCGAGTGCCGACTTCTTGATCTGGTCGATGGGGTCCAGCGCCCGTTCCCGCGCATCGACGGCCGAAAGCCCGAGCCGGCTGCCGCCCAGCGTGGCGCTGCCGCCGAACGACGCGTAGGTCAACGGGTCGAGTGCGAGGTTGCCCACAAACCCGGCCGCGTCCCGCGGGTTGGAAGGGCCCAGCACTGGCAGGAACAGGAACGGACCCTCACCCACGCCCCACAGCGCCAGGGTGGTGCCGAAACCGCTATCGTGCTCCGGGTAGCCGAGACTGCTGGCGACGTCGAACAAACCGCCCACGCCGGCGGTGCTGTTGATTACAAACCGCATCATGCTGTCGCCCGCGCGGCGCGGCTTGGCCTGCAGCACATCGTTGGCGAACACGACCGGCGTGGTGATGTTGGCCAGCACGTTGTGGATGGGCCGGCGAATGGCGCCCGGCACGACATACCGGTAGCCGCGGGCGACGGGCGCCAGGAAATAGGTGTCGAGCCCGTCATTGATCCGGTAGAAAAATCGGTTCGTCGGCTCGATCGGGTCGTTGTTGGCCCTGTTTTCTGCTAGCGCATCCGCATCGCCCGCAGGAGGCTGGGCGGCGCAGGCTGCTAGCGCAACCACAGCAGCGAGGGTCAAAACACGGAACGGCAGCATCAGACACCTCATGCGAACAGGGCACACATACCTGGCCCACATGGGAAAGCAACGGTAGCCGTCCCGCTGGCGTTGCGCGGCATGTCACGTATATGTGGGCACGACCTTACCGGACCGAGAGCGCGAATGAACAACATGTCCCCCACGAGCGCCACGTTGGAGCGCTGGCTGACCGGCCCGCGCTTTGCCGCGTTGCCCGCGCCCGAAGTAACGGCGGCGCCCGCGCTGTCATTCGAGTTCTTTCCGCCCAAGAACGACGCGCTGGAGGCGCAGCTCTGGACCTGCGTCCGCCGGCTGGAGCAGCTGCATCCTCGCTTCGTGAGCGTCACGTACGGCGCAGGCGGCAGCACCCAAGCCCGGACCCACGCGACTGTCGAGCGCCTGGTGCGTGAAACGACCCTCACTCCGGCGGCACACCTGACATGCGTCGGCGCGCCCCGCGGCGAGGTGGATGACGTGGCCCGGCAATACTGGGATGCCGGCGTGCGGCACATTGTCGCATTGCGGGGTGACGCGCCGGGTGAGGGCGAGTACACGCCGCACCCCGACGGCTACGCCTTTGCGGCCGATTTGGTGGCCGGGCTGAAGCGGGTGGCGGATTTCGAGATCTCGGTCGCAGCCTATCCCGAAACGCATCCGGCGGCAGTCAGCGCCGGTGACGACCTCGATAACCTGAAGCGCAAGCTGGACGCAGGGGCCACACGGGCGATCACGCAGTATTTCTTCGACGGCACCGTATTCCTTCGTTTCCTGGACCGGGCGCTGGCGGCGGGCATTACCGCGCCGATCGTGCCGGGGATCATGCCGGTGTCGAACTTTGCCCAGGCGGCCAAGTTCAGTGCCATGTGCGGCACCAGCATCCCGGATTGGATGGGTCCGCTGTTTCATGGCACCGAGGACGATCCCGAAACCCGGCGCATGATCGGCGCCATCGTAGCCGCGGAACAGGTCCGGCTGTTGCAGGCCAATGGCGTGGACGAGTTCCACTTCTACACCCTGAACCGGGCGGATCTGACCTATGCCATCGCGCACCTGCTGGGAGTCCGGGTGCGGCCTGCGTAGATGCCAGGACTGCTGTAATGACTGAGTACCTCAGCCGCCTCAATCCAGAGCAACGGGCGGCGGTCGAGGCCATGGACGGCCCTGTGCTGGTGCTGGCGGGTGCCGGTACAGGCAAGACGCGGGTGCTGACCACCCGTTTTGCCCATATCCTGCTCACAGGACGGGCGGCGCCGGGCCAGGTGCTGGCGGTGACGTTCACCAACAAGGCCGCGCGCGAAATGCGTGAGCGCGTAAGCGGCATCCTGGGCCGCCCGGCCGAGGGGCTCTGGCTCGGCACCTTCCACGCCCTGTGCGCCCGCATGCTGCGCCGGCATGCGCCGGTCGTGGGACTTACCTCTGGCTTCACGATCCTCGATAGCGACGACCAGCTGCGCGTTTTGAAGCAGGTGATGGACGCAGCGCATGTGGATCAGAAGCGCTGGGCCCCCCCGGTGCTGATGGGCATGATCCAGCGCTGGAAGGACCGCGCGCAAACGCCAGACCGGGTGACGGCGGCCGATGAGGGTGATTTCGCAGGCGGCCAGTCCCGTGCACTGTACGCGGCGTACCAGGCGCGGCTTGCGCAGCTCAACACCGCCGACTTCGGCGACCTGATCCTGCACATGACCGAAATTCTGCGCACCCACCCGGACATCCTGGCGCAGTATCATCGCATGTACCGGTACATTCTGGTGGACGAGTACCAGGATACCAATCTTGTGCAATACCTGTGGCTCCGGCTACTGGCGCAGGGTCACAAAAATATTTGCTGCGTCGGCGATGACGATCAGTCGATCTACTCGTGGCGCGGCGCGGAAATCGAAAATATCCTTCGCTTCGAAAAGGACTTTCCTGGCGCGGTGATCGTCAAACTGGAAAGCAACTATCGCTCGACTGCGCCGATACTGGGGGCTGCGTCCGGGTTGATAGCGCACAACGAGGGCCGGCTCGGTAAGACGTTGCGGCCGGGGCGCGACGATGCGTCGGGTGATCCGGTCGAGGTGATCAGCCTGTGGGACAGCGACGAGGAGGCGCGGATGGTCGGTGACCGTTCGGCCGAGCTGCGGCGGGACGGGCATAAGCTGGCTGAGATCGCCATCCTGGTCCGCACGAGCGCGCAGACCCGCGCGTTCGAGGAGCGGATGATCACGCTCGGCATTCTCTATCGCGTCGTGGGTGGGCTGCGGTTCTATGAGCGGCAAGAGATACGCGACGCCATCGCGTACATGCGCGTGTTGCATCAGCCGGCCGACGACCTGGCGTTCGAACGCATTGTGAACCTGCCGCGCCGGGGCGTGGGCGATGTGGCGCTGCGGGCGATGGTCGCGTCGTCGCGCGAACAAGCAATCCCCCTGGCGTTGGCGGCTGAACAGCTTTCGGCGGCCGGCGTGCTGAAGGGCAAAATGCGCGTGGCGCTGGCCGACTTGTTCCAAGGTTTTGGCCGCTGGCGGGAGCAATTGAGCCGTGACGGGCACGTGCTGACGATTGCCACGCTGCTGGACGAAAGCGGCTACATGGAAATGTGGCGGCAAGATAAGTCACCCGATGCGCCGGGCCGGGTCGAGAACCTGAAAGAACTCATTCGTGCGCTGGCCGACTTCGACACGCTGGCGCTGTTTCTCGATCACGTCGCGCTGGTGATGGAAAACGAGCAGAATAGCGACGACGATAAGCTGTCCATGATGACCCTGCATGGTGCCAAGGGGCTGGAGTTCGACACCGTCTTCCTGCCCGGCTGGGAGGAGGGCTTGTTCCCCAGCCAGCGCACGCTGGATGAGGGCGGACAGAAGGGACTGGAGGAGGAGCGGCGGCTCGCTTACGTGGGTCTTACCCGGGCACGCAAGCGCTGCGTCGTCAGTTACGCCGCCAACCGGCGCCTGTATGCGAATTGGCAAAGCAGCATCCCGAGCCGCTTCGTCGAAGAACTGCCAGAGGCGCATGTGACGCGCCAGGGTTCGGCCGCCATGCAACGGGAGCAGAAGATGCAAGCCGCACCTAGCGTGTTCAATGGTGGTCCGCTGATGGTCCGGCGCGCGCAGCAGGTGGCCGCATGGGAACTGCCGGAGCGTCCGCGACGGGGTGAGGCGCTGCCGGTCGGCACGCGCGTGTTCCACGAGAAGTTCGGTTATGGCCACGTGCTGGCCGTCGACGATGACCGGCTAGAGGTCGCGTTCGAAAAGGCCGGGCAAAAACGCCTGCTGGACCGCTACGTGGAAAAGGCATGAGACGGCGTGCAAGTCCGTTGGAGACGCTGTGGGTCGACGTGCCGGAGCATGCACTGGATGCGTATGAAGCGGCGATGGCGACGGCATGCAGCACGGTCGGCTTCTTCCTGACCGACGAGGACGCGCGGCTGTGGCGGATCGAAGGTGTGCGGGACGTATCGGATACGCTGCCGGAGGGGGCTATGGCACTGGCAGCGCTGGTTTCCGGCGTGGATGCGCCCCTGCACCGCACCGCGACCGAGGCGGAGGGCTGGGTCCTGCGCACGCAAGCCTCGTTTCCGGAGCAGCTGGTGGGCCGGCGCCTTGCCATCCGCGGCAGCCACGAACGTGGACCCCCGGCGCCCGGCCGGATCACGCTGGTGCTGGACGCTGGCCTGGCGTTTGGCTCGGGCGAGCATGGATCCACACGCGGCTGCCTGCGTGCGCTGGAACGGGTGGGGCGGCCCCGCCGGGTGTTGGATATGGGTACCGGCTCGGGCGTCCTGGCGATGGCGGCGGCGAGGCTACTGCACGTGCGTGTGCTGGCGACGGATATTGAGCCGTGGTCCGTGCGCGTAGCCGGACAGAATGCAAAGGCGAACGGGCTGGGACTGCTGGTGCGTCCGGTGCTGGCGGATGGCTGGCGCAGCCCTGCCGTGCGACGCGGGGCGCCTTATGACCTCGTGCTGGCCAACATTCTGGCACGGCCGCTTTGCCGCATGGCGCGCGACCTGGCCCTGCATGTGGCCCCGGGCGGCCGAGTGATTTTAGCAGGCTTACTCGGCAGCCAGATCCCGATGGTGCTTGCGGCACACCGGCGGCATGGGCTCATGCGTGCGCGCGTGCTGCGGGAAGGACCCTGGGCGACGCTGATGCTGCAAAAGCGCTATGTTTAGTGGCGGTCATTGATAAAGCGCGGGTCGAACACCCGGCCCAGATCACTGCGGTTAAGGCCAATATCCGCCAATTCGCGGTCGGACAAGGTATTCAGTTCGCTGATGACACTATGCCGTTGAATGCGGGCCAGCAGACTATCGATTACCGCACGAAATTGGGCCAGAAAAGACGGACGTTCCGGCATCAAAAGCGGCGCACGGAAGCTCATGGTCTCGGCGGTGATCATTCGAAGTTGGCTGTTGTTGATGGGAGCGGTCATGGTTATTAAGTTCCTGGGTCGAGTAACAGGGTACTTGGTCGCGGCTTGCTGCATTGCAGCACGCCGCCTGAACCCGGCTGCTATGCAGTTTGCGCATGGCAATCGCTGTGTCCATGTGGAAAATGTGGCAGCTTGATGACGGAGCATCTGGCCGCCATTCGTCGCGCTATCGCCGCTGCCGGCCTCAACGGGTTCCTGGTGCCACGGTCGGACGAGCAACTCGGAGAGTACGTGCCGGCTTGTGCGGAGCGGCTGGCGTGGCTGACTGGGTTCACCGGCTCGGCCGGGCTCGCGATCGTGTTGGCGGACCGGGCGGCGGTGTTCAGCGATGGCCGCTACACGCTGCAACTGACGCAGGAGGTCGACGCTGGACAATACGAGCTGGTCCACAGTGCCGAGGTGCCGCCCCACACCTGGCTGGCCTTGCACGCGGCCGGGCTGCGCATCGGGTACGACCCGTGGCTGATGAGCGAAGCAGCGGTCGGCCGGTATAGCGAGGCGGGTATCACGATGGTGCCTGGTCCCAATCTTATTGACGCGATCTGGGCCGATCGGCCACCCCATCCAAACGCGCTGGCCTGGGCACATTCGCTCGACTATGCCGGGCTGTCCTCGGTGGAGAAGCGGGCGCAGCTGGCTCAGACTCTGCGCGAGGCGCGTCAGGGTGCGGCGGTGGTTACAGACACCGCCGCGGTTGCCTGGTTGTTCAACCTGCGCGGGGCCGATCTGCCGTACACGCCCTGCGTACTGGGTTTCGCTATTCTGTACGCGGACGCCACGGCGGCATTGTTCATGGACGCGGCCAAGCGCGCTGGGCTGGGCGAATGGCTCGGGCCGGATGTGCAGGGGTTGGAGCGAGACGCGCTGCCGGGCGCGCTGGCGGCGTTGTCCGGGCAAACCGTACGGGTCGACAGCACGGCCAGCCCGGCCTGGTTCGCGCAAACCCTCCGCGCCGCCGGGGCGATTGTGGTGGATGGCCCGGACCCATGTGGCCTGCCAAAAGAATGCAAGAACCCGGTCGAGCAGGCGGGTGCCCGCGCGGCGCACCGGGTAGACGGCGTGGCGCTGTGCCGTTTCCTACATTGGCTGGACAGCGCCGGCGTGGGTCAGACCGAGTGCGCGGTGGCGGACCGGCTGCGTGCCTTTCGCACGGCCGACCCGGCGTTCCGCGGCGAGAGCTTCCCCGCCATCGCCGGCGCCGGGCCAAACGGGGCCGTCATCCATTACCGGGCGCAGCCGGGGCAGGACCGTGTCCTGGCGCCTGATCAACTATTCCTGGTCGACAGCGGCGGCCAGTACGCGGCGGGCACGACGGACGTGACGCGCACCGTCTGGACCGGACCAGGTGCGGCACCGGACGATATACGGGCCCGGTTCACACAGGTGCTGCGCGGGCACGTGGCGTTAGCGACGGTGCAGTTCCCCGTGGGTGTATCCGGCCCGCATCTGGACGCGTTCGCCCGGCGGCCGTTATGGGACGCGGGGCTGGATTACGATCATGGCACTGGGCATGGCGTGGGCAGCTTTTTGTCGGTGCATGAGGGTCCGGCCGGCATCTCACGTGCTGGGCGCATGGTGCCGCTCGCGCCCGGCATGATCCTCAGTAATGAGCCGGGCTTTTACTTGCCGGGCGCGTACGGCTTACGCCTCGAAAACCTGATGCTGGTACAGGAGGCCGCGCCCAAGTTCCTGCGGTTCGAAACCCTCACGCTCGCCCCGTTTGATCACCGTCTGCTGGATCCGGCGCTACTGTTACCCGCCGAAGCCGCGTGGCTGGCCGCGTATCATGCCCGCGTGCTGGCCGAGATCGGGCCGCTGCTGGAGGGCCCGGCGTTAGCATGGCTGGTTGCAGCGTGTGGAGCTTGGGCTACACGCTGAGGTGTGGGAACTGATTGAACGCAGACGCATCGTATCCGCCAAATGCTGGGCCGGGCAGAAAGCCGGCCTTGCGGCGTAGCGCCGGTGCCGGGTCGAACGCCGCACTTCGATCGTGATGGTTTCGAGCAGACAGCAGCGTCAGGCCGGCAGCAGCTTCTCGATATGCGAAGCCAAGGCGGCCGGGGTGGTGGTGGGTGGAAACCGGCCCTGCACCCGCCCGGCCGGGTCGATGAGGAACTTGGTGAAGTTCCACTTGATCGCGCTCCCCAGCAGCCCGCCTTTTTGTGACCGCAACCAGGCCCAAAGCGGATGGGCCTGTTTCCCATTGACATCGGTTTTGGCGAAAACGGGAAAGGTAACGCCGAACCGACTCTCGCAAAACGTGGCGATCTCGGCGTCCGAGCCGGGTTCCTGATGGCCAAACTGGTCGCACGGGAAGGCCAGCACTGTGAAGCCGCGTGGGGCCAGCGCAGATTGCAACTCCTGCAAGCCCGCATATTGCGACGTAAACCCGCATTTGGAGGCAACGTTCACGACCAGCAGCGTGCGGCCGCGATAGTCGGACAGGTTCTGCTCGGCACCAGTACCTAGTTTAGCGGTAAAACTATACAGCGTCGTCATGTTGCCCCCTGCCACGCCACAACAGCCAAGTGCACCACAAGTGCCATGCAGGCCAGCGCATTTAGTGTGAAAACCCGCCCGCGCAGCACGACGTTGCTGGATTGCGTTTGCACCGCCGTATGGAGTACCCGCCCTGCGACAAAAAGCCACGCAAGCCAGACATCCCAGGCCATCGTGGCATTATACTGCTCCAGCAACAGCAGTGCTGCATAGAACAGGACCGGAAGCTCGAACTGATTTGACAGGTTGCGCGCGATGCGGGCGATGTGCGGCGGCTCATGACCCGCAAACTCGTACGCGGCGTAGGTGACATCGCCGCGCCGGACGGCAATCGTGCGTTCCACCGAAAGCCACGCATAGAGGCCGAAGACCAGCGTCATATGGGCCAGGATCGGCCATAGGATGTCAGACCGCGTACTCACGCCACTCCGCCTCCGTAATGGTCCGCACACCCAACTCCGCGGCGCGGCGGGCCTTGCTGCCCGCGTCCGTGCCCAGCACGACCAGGTCGGTTCGGGCACTCACGTTATCGCTGACGCGGGCGCCGAGGGCGAGGGCGCGCGCCTTTGCCTCGGGCCGGCTCATGGTTGTCAGCGTGCCGGTAAACACGACTGTTTGGCCGGCCAGCACCCCGCCGACTGGGGCGGCGAGGTCCTGCACCGTCAATTGCGATGCCAGGTCGTCCAGCGCCGCCAGGTTGCGCGGCTCGGCAAAGAACGCCGCCAGTTCGTCCGCCAGCGCCGGGCCGACACCGATGATGCTGCCAAGCGCCAACCGTGCGTCCGAGCCCACGGTCGTCGCCTCCTGCATCTGTGCGCGCCAGTGCGACAGGCTGGTGTACTGCCGGGCGAGCAAGCGGGCGTTCGTCTCCCCCACCCGGCGGATGCCCAGCGCATAGATGAACCGGTCGAGCCCGATCGTGCGCCGCTGATCGATTGCAGCCAGCAAGGCCGCCACGGATTTGGCCTTCCAGCCCTCCCGCTGCAGGAGAGCGTCCCGGTGCTGCGCCAGCCGGAATATGTCAGCCGGGGTACGCAGCCAGCCGAGCTCGAAAAATTCGCCAATCGTTTTGTCGCCCAGCCCCTCGATATCGAAGGCGGCGCGGCTGACGAAGTGGGACAGGCGTTCGGTGGCCTGCGCCGGGCAGGTGAGGCCGCCGGTGCAGCGGCGCACCACCTCACCCGGCGGCCGGATGGCGGCCGATCCGCAGGCCGGGCAGGTGTCCGGGTAGGTGTAGGGCGTACCGCGGAGGGCGGTCAGCACAGGGCCCAGCACCTGTGGGATCACGTCGCCCGCGCGTTGCAGCATGACGGTGTCGCCGGGGCGGATGTCCTTGCGGGCGATCTCGTCCTCGTTATGCAGCGTGGCGCGGGTAACACTCACGCCTCCCACGAACACCGGCGCCAGCCAGGCGACAGGGGTGAGGGCGCCCGTGCGTCCGACCTGGATGTGGATGCTTTCTAGCTTCGTGGTCGCCTGTTCGGCAGGGAACTTCCAGGCGATGGCCCAGCGCGGCGCGCGGCCGGCAAAGCCCAGGCGGCGTTGCAGGGCCAGGTTGTCGATTTTGTAGACGACGCCGTCGATCTCGTAGGGCAGCGTGGGCCGCAGCGCCGCGATCTCGGCCTGATAGGCGCCTGCCTCCTCCGGCCCGGCCAGCAGGCGGTCCAGCTCGTTCACGGCAAAGCCCCAACCGCGCAGCAGGTCCAGAAAGCCGGCATGGCTGTCCGCCGGGGCTTGGCTGGCGTCGCCCATGGCGTAGGCAAACAGCTGCACCGGGCGCTGCGCGGTGATGGTGGGATCCAGTTGCCGGAGCGACCCGGCGGCGGCGTTACGCGGGTTGGCGAATTGCCGCTCCTGCGACGCATTCAGCGCTACGAAATCGGCGCGGGCCATGTAGACCTCGCCACGAATTTCGATCAGCGCCGGGGCGTCACCCCGCAGGCGCTGCGGGATCGATGGCACCTGGCGCACATTGGCCGTCACGTCCTCGCCCTCTGTGCCGTCGCCCCGGGTGGCGGCGCGGGTGAGCGTCCCGTCTTCGTACAGCAACGAGATGGACAGGCCATCGATCTTGGGCTCCGCCACGAGCGGGAGTGGCGCGTTCGGGGCGAGTAGCAGAAAGCGGCGGATGCTGGCGATGAACGCGTCGAATCCGGCCGGGTCGAAGGCATTGTCGAGCGATAGCATCGGGATCCGGTGGCGCACCTTGGTAAAGCCCGGCGCGGGCGCCGCACCCACGCCAGCGGGGGTGGTGAGCTTCGGATCCGCCGCCTCCATCGCGCGGCGCTGTGCGACCAGCGTGTCGTACTCCGCATCCGTTATCGTTGGCGCGTCATCCTGATGATAGGCGCGATCCGCGGCTTCGATTTGGCCCAGCAGGGCGCGGTAGGCTTTCGTCATAGCAGGAGCGAGTCCGCGGCGGCGCGGGCCGCCTCCGTCACGGTCTCACCGGCCAGCATGCGGGCGATTTCCTCGCGCCGTTCCTGGGTGCCCAGCGGCACGACCTGCGTCTCGGCCCGGCCGGAGCCAGCCTGTTTTTGCACGCGCAGATGCTGTGCCCCGCGCGCCGCCACCTGGGGGCTGTGCGTGACGACCAGGACCTGCACACCCTCCGCCACGCGGGCCAGCCGGTCGCCCACGGCCGCGGCGGTCGCACCACCCACGCCGCTATCGACCTCGTCGAACACCAGCGTCGGCACCGTACCGCCCCGTGACAGCACGACTTTCAGCGCCAGCATAAGCCGGGATAGCTCACCGCCCGAGGCGATCTTGTCGAGCGCTCCGGGCGCCTGGCCGGGGTTGGTGGCGATCAGGAAGCGCACGGTTTCGGCCCCTGCTGCACCCCATCGCTCGGGTTCGAGCGGGGTAAGCGCCACGACGAAGCGGGCGCGGTCCAGGCGTAGCGGCGGTAATTCGGCCGTCACCGCCTCTTCCAAGGCACCAGCGGCTAATGTCCGGGCGGTAGTGAGCGCGGCGGCGGACTGTACGTAGGCCGTCCGCGCGGCGGCGGCCGCCTGCTCCAGCGTCGCCAGCGCTGCGGTCCCGCTATCGAGTGCGGCAAGCCGTGCCTTGTACGTCGCCAGCAACGCTGGCAGTTCCACGACCGGCACCGCGAATTTCCGGGCGGCAGCGCGGAGCGCAAACAGCCGCTCCTCGGCAGCCTCCAGCTGGCGGGGGTCGGAGTCGGCGTCATGCGCCAGGCGGCTCAGCAGCGTCTCGGCCTCTGCCAGCGCTTCCTCGGCACGATCCAGCGCGGCCATGGCCGGGGCGGCGGGGTTGTCGGCTTCGGGTGCGGCCAGCTTTTGCAAGGCGCGGGCGGCGCTGCGGAGTGTCGCAGCAGGCCCGGCGTTGCGGCGGTCCTTGGGGGCTATTTCGCTCAACGCCGCAGTGATGGCCTCCACCCGGCGCTCGTTCTGCTGCAGCCGCTGGCGTTCGGTGGCGAGCTGGTCTTCTTCGCCGGGGCGGGGAGCCAGGGTGTTCAGCTCGTCGGCCGCATGACGCAGCCACTCTTCCTCGCGCTGCGCCTCCGCAATCGCATTCTGCGCCGCTTGCAGCGCCTGTCCCGCATCGCGCCAGAGGCGCCAGGCGATGGTGACGGCCCCGCGCACTGCCGGGGTGACCCCGAACTGGTCCAGCAGGGGCGCGTGCTGCGCCGGGTTCGCCAGGCCCATTTGGTCGCCCTGGCCTTGTATCTCGACCAGATGCGCGCCGATCTGGCGCAACAACGCCACACCCACGGCCTGATCGTTTACCGTCGCGCGGGACCGGCCATCGCGGGTCACGACCCTGCGGATGATAATCTCGTCTTCGAGCGCGATGCCTTGTTCGGTCAGCAGCGCCAGCACGGGGTGATCACTGGGCGGCGCAAAGCTGGCGGTGACGCTGGCCTGCTCCGCCCCGGTGCGGACCAGTCCGCTTTCGGCACGGGCTCCCAATGCCAGGCCGAGACTGTCGAGAAGAATGGACTTACCCGCCCCAGTCTCACCGGTCAGCACTGTCAGCCCTGGGCCAAACGACAGGTCCAGCCGCTCGATCAGCACGACCTCGCGGATCGAGAGGCCCGTCAGCACAGGACTAAAAAATGCTGCCGATGTTCCGGGCGAGGAAGCCAGCCCGTTGCTCCCGCGGAACGGGGGGGACGATGCTGTTATCCGCCAGCGCGCTATAGCTGTCCGAGTACCATTCGCTGCCGGGGTAGTTATGGCCCAGCACGGCGGCGGTGCGGCGTGCCTGATCCACCAGGCCAAGGGTGAGGTAGATCTCAGTCAGGCGGTGCAAAGCCTCGGGCGCATGATTGGTGGTTTGATAATCGTCGATCACGCGCTGAAAACGGCCGATGGCACCCGCATACAGCTTCTGGCTCTCGTACCAGCGGCCGATCTCCATTTCCTTACCGGCCAAGTGGTCAAGGCACAGGTCGATCTTAAGCCGGCTGTCGCGCGCATAGGCGCTGTCCGGAAAGCGGTTCACGACATCGCGCAACGCGGCCATGGCCTGTTCCGTGCCTTTTTGATCACGCTGGATATCGGCGATCTGCTCGTAATAGGCTAGCGCACGCAGATAGTAAGCATAGGGCGCGTTGGTGTTGGTCGGATGCAACTGGATGTACCGGTCGAGTGCACCGACAGCCTCGGTATAGTGGTTCTGCAGGTACTCCGCGTAACCATGCATCAACTGCGCGTTCACGGCCCAGCTGGAGTACGGGTAGTTCTGCTCGACCGCGTCGAACTGGCCAACGGCGGCGTTATAGCGCTTTTGGTTCAGCGCATCGACGCCGTTATTGTATAATTCCTCAACCGTCAGGGCGGAGTTGTCCGCCTTCTTGCCGATATCCTCGCTCCGTCCGGTCCAGGGCGCGATGGAACTCAGCGTCTCGCATCCGCCAAGCAGCAGCGGCAAGCAAATCAGGATGGCGCGGCGATAGGTCATGTCACGCCTCATATAGCATGATGAAGGCCGCGCCAAAGGCTGAAGCGGGGTCTGCGCAAATTACCGCATCGTGCACCACGGCACGCTGGACTCACGCGGCGGCGTAGACGCGCTGGCCGGCGTGGGCGTCGTCGGTTTCGATGCTGTAATTGGCCGGGTTAACCAGTAGGGCGCGCAGCACCTGGTTGTTCAGGGCGTGGCCGGATTTATGTCCCGTGAAGCGCGCGTTGAGCGCGGCCCCGGCCAAAGCCAGGTCACCGACGGCGTCCAGCATCTTGTGGCGAACAAATTCATCGGCGCAGCGCAGCCCGGCCGGGTTCAGGATGCGCGCGCCGTCGACGACGATAGCGTTATCGAGGCTACCACCTACCGCCAGCCCGGCTGCGCGCAGCCGGGCGATCTCGTGCGCCAAGACGAATGTCCGGCAGTCGGCCAACTGGCTGCGGAAGCCGCGCCCGGTCAGGGTCATGGTAAGGGCCTGCCGGCCGATTGCGGTGGCGGGAAAGTCGATCGATAGCGACAGGTCCAGCCCGGCGTGGGACGGGTTAGGCCTCAGTTCCGCCCAAGCATCCCCGTTGGTCACGCGCACGATGCGGTCGACACGCAACGTCCGTGCGGCCTCGGCTAGCGCCACGGTGCCGGCGCAGTCGATCAGGAATAGCCACGGGCTGGCGGAACCATCGAGCACCGGAAGCTCCGGCCCATCCACGTCGACGGTCGCGCTGGTGATTCCAGTGGCGGACAGGGCGGCCATGAGGTGTTCGACGGTGCCGATGCGGGCGCTGCCGGTGGACAACACGGTGCACAGCCGGGTGTCGGTCACCTGGTCGAACCGGGCGGGGATGGAGACGCCCAAATCCGTACGATAAAATACGATACCGGCATCGGCCGGGGCAGGGCGGAGTGTTACCCGGACGGTCTGGCCGGAGTGCAGGCCTGTTCCTACGCAGCAGATGGCCGAGTGCAGTGTACGCTGCGACACGCCGCCCGCGATGTCACGGGCGTTCAGATCCGGCATATTTAGATGGGTCGTTCCGTCCATTATGGGCCCTCACGACGCCAGTGAAGCGTCCATAACCCTTAATACCGAGGTGCGAGGCTCCAACCAAGTCAATGAATATTACGGTGTGTTTCGATGTAAGTAACTGTTTTTACGCCTTATGACGCAACGCACCCGGGCGATGCACGATGGTATGCACCGCCCGCCATGGTGCGGTGCAGCGTCAGGAAGACTGGCGGCGCAAAAAGGCTGGAATCTCGAGCGCCTCGTCCGGGTGGGCCATGCGGGGCTCGGGCTCTGCCCGGGGCTCCGGGGCTGGCTGGCGCGGCTCGGTCCGGCTCGGTTCTGCATCCGGCTCGGCCCGACGGGTGCGAAAACCGCCCGTCATAATATTGAGCAAGCTGCGCGACGCGGCAGGGGCTGTCGCCGAGCGGTCGGTTAGCAGCGCACTCAGCGGCGGTTGTGGCGCGGGGCGGGCTGCGCGTTCCTGTAAGCGGGGCGCGGTCCGCGGCTCGGGAGCCACGTGCAACCCGGCGGCGATTTCGGCAGCACCGATTTGGGGGGCTTGTGCCACGTCTGGCCGCGGGTGCAGCAGCTGGGCCGGCACCGGCGACGGGCTGGCCGGGGCCGCTGGTGCAAACGGGGCGGACGCAAACGGGGCGGATGCGAAAGAGTTTGACGCGAATTGGGCCGCGCCCTGCGCCACGGGCGCCCCCGCGACGGAAACCAGCCGCGGCTTCTGCGCCTCGATCAACCCCATATCGATGCCTGTCGCGACCACGCTCACGCGCACGCGGCCGGACAGGCTTTCGTCGATCGAGGTGCCAAAGAAGATCAGTGCATCCTCCGCCACCTCTTCACGCACACGGGTCGTCGCCTGATCGACTTCATAAAGCGTAAGGTCGCTGCTGCCGGAAATATTGACCAGTAGGCCGCGCGCGCCGGCCATGTTGGTATCTTCCAGCAGCGGGTTGCTGATGGCCATCTCGGCCGCGCGCACCGCCCGGTTCTCACCCTCCGCCTCACCGGTGCCCATGACCGCCTTGCCCATCTCCGCCATCACGCTGCGAATGTCGGCGAAGTCCAGGTTGATGACGCCCGGCGACATCATGAGGTCCGTGATGCCGCGCACGCCCATGTAAAGCACATCGTCAGCCATCTTAAACGCCTCTCGCAAGCCAGTGCGCTCATTGGCTACGCGAAACAGATTCTGGTTCGGGATCACGATCAGCGTGTCGACGTGCTGTTGCAGCTCGTAAATGCCCGCCTCCGCCGCCTTCGCCCGCCGGCTACCTTCGAAGGTAAAGGGCTTTGTAACGACACCCACCGTGACCACGCCACGCTCCCGCGCCATGCGGGCGATGACCGGGGCGGCACCCGTGCCGGTGCCGCCGCCCAAGCCAGCGGTAATGAATACCATGTGCGCCCCGTCCAGATGCCGTGCCAACTCGTCGGCGGCCTCTTCCGCCGCCGCCCGGCCGATTTCCGGCTTCGCCCCGGCACCCAAACCCTGCGTCAAATGCGGGCCGAGCTGCACGCGGCGGTCGGCGCGGCTATGTTGCAGCTGCTGCGCATCCGTGTTGGCGACCACGAAATCGACGCCCTGCAAATTGAGCGCGATCATATTGTCCACCGCGTTGCCGCCACCGCCGCCCACGCCGATCACGGTAATCCGTGGGGTGAAGTCCGTGGTGGGGGAGTGGGGCGGGATTTCGAGACGTAGTACCATGGTGAAGTCTCCTGGGGCGTCAGACGCTGTAGTGGTTGCACATTGGTTTCGGGCCGGGCGTCGGTTTCACACCATATCTTGCGGTGTGGACCTAAACCCGGTCCCGCAGGTAGTTGGCCAGCCGCTTTAGCCAGCCTGTCGATTGTTCCTCGAACGCGTCGATATCCGGCAGCGAGCGGCCCGCGCCGCTAGCCCAGGCGAGCAGCCCGGCGGCCGTGGCAAACGCCGGCCCTGCGTGGTCATCCGGCAGGCCGCGCAGCGCGTGCGGACTACCCAGACGCACCTGCCGGTCCAGGATCCGCCCCGCCATCTCGCGCGCACCTGAAAGCTGGCTCGCCCCGCCCGTCAGGACGACGCGGTTGCCAGCCTCCCGCGCGACGCCGGCCGCGTTCAGGCGGTCGCGCACCAGTTCGAACGTCTCCTCCAGCCTGGGGCGGATCACGTTGACCACCTGGCTCCGCGGCACGCGGCCCACGTGGTCGTCATTCTCGCCCACCAGCGGCAGGGGTAGCATCTCCCGCTCGTCATCGGGGCTGGCGACCGCGCTACCGTAGAGGGTTTTGAGCCGTTCGGCGTGCGCGACTGGGGTGCTCAGGATGCGGGCGATGTCGTTCGTCACATGCTGGCCGCCCACGGGCAGCAGCGCGGTGTGGATCACGTGCCCCTCGCTGAACACCGCCATGCCGGTGGTTCCGCCGCCCATGTCGATGACGGTCACACCCAATTGCTGCTCATCGTCCACCAGCGTGCTCAACCCAGCAGCCAGCGGCGCGCTGACAAGCTCACCCAACGTCAGCTCGCACCGTTCCAGGGTCAGAACCAGGTTACGCAGCGCCGTCGTGCCGGCGTCGACCACGTGCAGCCGAGCCGAGAGCGTATCGCAATGCAGGCCGCGCGGGTCGGCGACGCCGGGCGTATCGTCGACGGCGAAGGCGAGCGGCAGGACGTGGATCGTGTCCCGGCCGTCTGCCACCGCGCGATGGCGGCCCTCATGGATCACGCGGCGTAGGTCCTGGTCGGACACGGCGCGCCCGCCCACGGGCCATTGCACGTTGAACAACCGCGATTCCGGGTGGCCGCAGCCGAGGTTGACCAGCACGGTGCGCAGGCGATGGTCGGCCATCCTTTCGGCGTCACCGACGGCCTTGCGGATGGCGCGCTCGGCCCCGTCCAGATCGATGATGCCGCCCGCCTTCACGCCGCGCGACTGGTGCCAGCCAAAGCCCAGCACGCGCATCTGCCCGTCACTGTCGAGACGGCCGATCATGCAGGCGACTTTGGTGCTGCCAACGTCCAGCACGCCAAAGACGCCGCTGCGTATCGGGCGCAGGCGCGTGGGTGTTTCTACACCCGGTGGCACGGCCGGAGCCGGGACGACGCTACCGCGTTCCGTGCGGTCAAGGCGGTGACGGGGGGCGTCTTTCATGCCGGTTTCCTCGATGGCGGGGCCGGGACCGTTG
>JANONC010000026.1:0-2319 GCA_031420655.1 Rhodospirillales bacterium
ACAACTTGGCCACTGCCCCGCACGCGGGTGCCAAACGCGGTCATGGACAGCTGCTCGACCAGCACTTTGCCTGGCGATAGCCGCGCGGCGGCGACGACATCCGTTGCCGAGAGGGCATCATAGGACAGTCGCCGGGCCGAAATCTTGGCCTCGCCCACGGTGCTCGGCGCGCTGTCGACGGCAAGCTTTAAGTCCCCTCCCGACCGCTTTCCCCGGGCACCTGTGCCCAGCAGTTCGTTGAGGTCAAGGTGCTCGAACGCGACCTGGACTGCCAAGTCGTCGGCATGCTGCTTGGTACCCTCGGCCAGCCGCACCGAACCGCCGGTGAACGGCTGCTCCTCCAGCACGCCCGTTGCGGCGCCGAGCGACCATACATCGTTCACATGATCGAGCGTGCCGGCAAGATGCAGCGACACGTTCAGCGTGCTGGGCTTGCCCAGCAGCGCGAGGAGCGGCGTCAGAGTCGGCGCGTCCAGGGTCAAGTGGCCAATCGCCCCGTCGACGTCCAGCGGATGGGTCATCGTCCCGTCGAACACCAGCGAGGCATCGCCGGAACGGAAGTGGAGATTTGTGCCGAAGGGCTCGAGGTTATTTCGGTAATCCCCGATGGACTTCAGCTTCGCCTCGAGTTGCAGGGGCACGTCATCATAGGCACCGGTGCCGCTCAGCCGGACCGGCTGGTCGTCGGCCGGGCTCAGAAGGAGCGCGTCGTCCAGCCGCACGACACGCCGGCTCCCTTTTTGGCTTAGCGAAACGATCAAGGACTTGTGCAGCCGCAATTCCTGTAGCCATGGAAAGGTGGCCCGCTGCCAATGCAGTGGTGTGTGACCCGGTCCGAACCACCAGTTCGGTACATCGTTCACGCGCTCCAGCAACACGGACAGGTCCTCGATCGAGGCACCACGGATCGCGAGGTGGCCGTGCAGCAGGGAGGAGAGCCGAACCTCTGCAACCAGGTGCCGCGCTGCGGTCATGACGGGCTGGGTTCCGCCGTCCAGGTTCGGTACGGACAAGCCCTGGAGGTCGATCGCCACCCAGCGGCCGGGCATCACGTGCGCGCTGGCGATCGTGACGGGACGGCCGATCCGGGCCGAGATGCGGCCGGCGATGAAGGCGCCCAGGTCGATATGGCCGAGCAGAAACCAGCCTGCCACACCGCTGGTGCCGATGAGCAGGACCATCGAAACAAGGACAATGGCCACGATTTTCGCAGGCCCGCGTGGCCCCAGGTCACCGCTCATGGTGACGACCGGCGCTCAGGGGTGGTCCTTTGGAACACCCGGCTGTGGCGTGGCTGCGTCGCTAAAGTGCGGTCGGCACTACCAAGAAGCATAGCGTACACCAGTTCACGAGAATGTGGGCCGATATCGATGAGTGGAAAATGATAGTTCTTTTTATGATCTCAAGATCAAGATATAAGTAGAATCAATATGTAATTATGTATTTTACGAGTATGACTTACGGATTAAGGCCGCGTGGTCTGATAATGCCAAACTTTGATATCACGGCTTATCGATACCGATTACTATTTGGGAAATATTCTCCTAGGTAAGAAGGCCCGTGATTCCCCTTCCCGGTTGTCAGCCAGGGAACAGGTCGATGTGCCGCGGGATCGGCCCGGGCAACTTGGTAGAACGACTCAATCCAGCCAGCACCGGTGCTATTCCCATGAAGGGGCGCATCACTGCCTTCCGTCTTACGCGCGCGAAAGGCAGCGGTTGCGGCAAGCGGTTCATTCGCATGCTTAAGGATAACCTGGTTTCGGTTCGGATGGTCGACACCGCTGCGGAACGCCGTCAGCCGCCGCTGTAATTACCGATAAGCGTCCCGTCGTTGTGGACACGACGGCGATGCTGGGCGCGCGTACGACCCGAGACACTGCCTGATCCCATTCGGACCAAACGCTCATTTTCTGATCTTTCGTGGGTGTCCTTTACCAAAGTTTTATGATTTATATAACGAGAATAAAACAAATGCCGGAGGTACCATGGCCCAGTTTAATTATGTACTCGCGATGGCTACGGCAGCGATGTTGATGGCCGGAAGAACGCAAGCGGCGGTTGTCACGGTTACTGGCGGCACCGGATCGCTCACGGCGAGCAGTTGGGGCGTACTCCCGGGCGAAAACAGCGCCGGTGCCTCTGCCGTAATTACGGCGTCGCAGCCGCGAAATGGTAATGGCTCCGTGGAATTGAGCGGCGACCGTACTCGATTTCAGTTGGGCATCCAGTACGGCGGATTTACCAATCTAATGCCGCTGAGCGGCGTGACGGGCTTATCTTTCGATTGGCGCATCGCGGCTAACAGCGTCAATAATTA
>JANONC010000027.1:0-2564 GCA_031420655.1 Rhodospirillales bacterium
TGTCAGGCTACAGGGTAAACCCATCCAGCGTGTTGCCTCAAGTCGCATTGTTACCGAGCACTTCCGTGTCGCCATTCGAGGTCATTCCGCTAGGGGCGGGCACGATATCCGGCGCAGCCCCTGCCACGGACACTAGCGGCCCTAGAGCGGGATGACATTACGTCCGTCATAGCCTGAGTTGGTCAGATAGTTTGCGCACTCCTGCGGTGTGTACGTGTGCAGCAGTGCGCCGATCGTGGTGCATACCGCGTCTCGGCTTCGGGCCTGCGCCTTGCGCAGCAGGTGCTTGAGCTTGGCAAACACCTGCTCGATCGGGTTCAGGTCGGGCGAGTACTTCGGCAGCAGCACTAGCCGTGCGCCGGCGGCCCGCAGTGCCGCCCGGACTTCCTTGCTTTTGTGGCAGCCCAGGTTGTCGGCCATCACCACGTCGCCCGGTCTCAGCGTCGGTGCCAGCACCTGCTCGATGTAGGCCATGAAGCTCGTCTTGTTGATCGGACCATCCAGCAGGAACGGCGCGTCGATCCGGTCGTGCCGGAGCGCGGCCATAAACGTCATCGTATTCCAGTGTCCGTAGGGCGCCCGGCCCAGCAAACGCTGCCCCTTCTGCGCCCAGCCCCGCAGCGGCGACATATTGGTCTTGGTCCAGGTCTCGTCGATGAACACCAGGCGGGCCGGGTCGATGCGGCCCTGGTGGCGGCGCCATTGCTCGCGCCGCCGGGTTACGTCGGGGCGGGCTTGTTCGCTCGCGTGGATGGTCTTTTTTTATGCGTCAGACCTTCGGCGTGCACGAAGCGCCAGACCGACACGTAGTCGACCTTGAGCGCCCTGACCTGGGCCAGCTCGGCGACCAGGCCACGCAGGGTGAAGTCGACGCCGCTACGGCAGCGCTCGATCAGCCAGTCCCGGTGCGGGCCCGACAGCGTGGCCGGCTTGTGGCCGCCGATCTTCCCATGAGCGAGGCTGCCGGTGGCTTTGAACTTCCGGACCCAGAGGTTGGCCGTGCTGATGGCGATGCCGAACCGGGCTGCAGCTTTGTTGTTCGACAGGCCACCTTCCAGAACGGCGGCGACGACACGCTGGCGAAGGTCTTGGGAAAGCGGACGGCCCATAGGTGCTGGCCTCCTGTCCAGCACACAGGGTGAATCAGATCACGGTCGAGCCGCGCAAGCACGAATCAGCGTGACGTCATCCCGCTCTAGCCGATCGCTTTCGCCGTTCATTTCCAGGATGTGGACGTGGTGGGTAAGGCGATCGAGTAGCGCGCCGGTGAGGCGCTCCGAGGCAAACACGCCGGTCCATTCGTCAAACGGCAGGTTGCTGGTGACGATCGTCGAGCCCCGCTTATAGCGTTGGCTGAACACCTCGAACAGAAGTTCGGCGCCGGTCTGCGACAGTGGCACGTACCCAAGTTCATCGATCACCAACAGGTTGTAGGCGGACATCTGGCGTTGCAGGCGCAGCAGCCGCTTCTCGTCGCGCGCCTCGATCAACTCATGGACCAGGGCCGCCGCCGTGGTGAAGCCGACGGATAATCCTCTCTGGCAGGCCGCCAGTCCCAGGCCGAGGGCCACATGCGTCTTGCCGGTGCCGCTATTGCCGACCGCGATCACGTTCTCTCGCCGCAGCACATATTCCGAGCGGGCCAGTTCCAGGACCAACGCTTTGTTCAGCGACGGCAACGCCAGGAAGTCGAAGCTGTCGAGACTTTTGACCGATGTGAACCGCGCCTCCCTGATGCGGCGCTCGACCATCCGGCGCTCCCTGTCGATCAGCTCAAGTTCCGCCAGCCGAAACAGGTAGCGAACATGATCGACACCCTCGCTGGCGCACTGCCGCGCCAGCTTTTCGTGCTCGCGCAAAAAGGTCGGCAGCTTCAGCGCCTTCAGGTGATGCGTGAGCAGGACCTGCGGCATGCCTGCTGGCGTGGCGACAGACATATCGGTCATGACGCGGCACCACTGAGTAAATCCAGATAGGTTCGCGGCGAGGTCATCGCCACGTTGGTGTGTGGGAGATACGGATACACCGTCATGTCGAGCCGTGCTGGACGGCGCTCGATCCGGCACAGCACCAGATGCTTCACCGCTTCAAAGCCGATCGCACCGCGCTCGATGGCGGCACGCACGCCAGCCGCGACGTCCTCGGGGGTGAATACCTCCATCAACCGCAGCACCTGCACAAACTCGCGCTTGCCATGCTTGCCCATGCGCGCCTCTAGCAGGCGCCGCAGCACCGTGAACGCCTCCGGCAGGTTCCAACCCGCCAAGGGGGCGGCCTGGTCAAGCGCACCGATCCTGCGCTCCAGCAGTGCCAGATAATGCAGCGGGTCGAAGACAAAATCTTCTCGCTCGTAGGAGCGCACATGCCGGGCAACGACCTCGGCACCGCAGGAGATCACCACGCGATCGACATAGCCGCGGATTAGAGCGGGATGACTTGACGCTGGTTCGCTCTTGCGCGGCTCGACCGTGATCTGATTCATCATGTGTGCTGGGCAGGAGGCCAGCACGTATGGGCCGTCCCCTTTCCCAAGATCTTCGTCAGCGCGTGGTCGCAGCCGTCAT
>JANONC010000028.1:0-3076 GCA_031420655.1 Rhodospirillales bacterium
CTACAGTTTCACCCACCGGCGTGGCACCTGCCGATCGTGCCGGTAATGGCGGGAGTGAGGGGGCAGGGCCGGTCAGCGGCACGCCGTTCAGCGCAGCGCCCCCGTCGTCCACGACAGGCAGCGGGCAGGGCGGGCAGACCAGCCCCGCCTCACGCGACACGCCGGGCAGTACGGAGGCGGGCACGCCGCCGCTCGGCAAGTAGCGCATCAGCGCCGGTTAACGAGCACCAGCCCGCCCACCACGCAGGCGAGCCCGAGCGCGATTGGCCAGCCAAGCGGATCGCCCAGTAAGGCCCAGCCAGCGACGACGCCAAATAGTGGGGTCAGGAATGTGAACGCAGAGAGCCGTCCGGCCGGGTAGCGGGTGACGAGCCAGTACCAGGCCAGATAGCTTGCGAAGGCCACGACGATGCATTGGTAGGCCAGTGCCGCCCATGCCCGGCCGCTCGCGTCCGGCAGGCTCATCTGCCCAGCGATCAGCGTCGCCACCGCCAGAATTGGCAGCGCACCAACGGTTTGATAGGTGAGTATGTGCGCTGCATCGAGCCGCGACAGGCTTGGGCTTGCCTTGATAACGACCGCGGTCATGCCCCACGCGGCCGCGGCACCGAGCACCAGGCCGTCACCCAGCAATGACCCGCCGGGGGCGGCGTCCACCAAGGTCAGCACGACCCCCAGGAAGGCCAGCCCGAGACCGGCCCAGTGCACGGGCCGCAATCGCTCGGCCGGCAAAAACAGATGCGCGCCGATAGCGGTAAAAAACGGGCCGGTGAACAACAACACGACCGCGCGCGAAGCCGTCGTGCGCTGTATGCCAGGAAACAGCAGCATGAACTCGCTGGCAAACAAAATGGCCGTCAGCAGTCCGGGCCACCAGGACGGATGCGGGGTCAGCAGATGGCGCAGTGCGACTGGACCCTGGCGGACCCGGATCCATCCAACGAGTAACCCACCGGCCACAACCGAGCGTACGAACGCCTGAAAGAACGGCGGCATTCCCTCGCTGATGCCGACCTTGCTCGCAACCTGCTGAATGCCCCAGATGCTGCACAGCAGCAGCATGAGCGCTATCGCCGCACCGTCGATGCGGGTTCTGGGCGCCAGATCAGACACCGCGAAACACCGGCGTACGCTTGGCCAGGAACGCGGTCCGGCCCTCGTGATGGTCCGTGGTCTGGAACAGGGCGGCCTGGGTGTCCCGTTCCCAATCCAGCGTCGCGTAAAGCGCCTGTGCCAAGAACTGCTTCGTCAGCGCGACCGGAAGCGGTGCGCCCTGCGCCAGGGTCTGAGCGCGGGCGCGAGCGACCGCCAGTACGGTGCCCGGCGTGGCCAGTTGGTCGACAAGCCCCATGGCGAGCGCCGCTGCCGGGTCGATCCGTTCGCCATAGAACAAGATCTGCCGGGCGCGCCCCAGGCCGACGCGGGCGGGCAGTGTGTGCAGCAGGCCGAAATCCCCCACGAGGCCGATCGCGCCGAAGCCGGCCGCAAGCTTTGCATCGGTCGCGGCCACGATCGTGTCGCAGCACAGCGCCAACGCCAGGCCCGCGCCGACGCAGGCACCCTCGACCGCGGCCACGACCGGCAGCCGGCCGCCGATCAGCGATTGCACGATGGCGTGGGCCACGCGAAACCGCGCCCGCCCGGCGCCGAGGTCCGCAGCGTTCATGCCGCTGATGTCGCCGCCGGCGCAGAACGTGGTGCCGGCCCCGGTCAGCACGATTGCGCGCGTCATGCCATCGGCGTCGATCTCGTGCAGGGCCGCGAGCAGGGCGTCGCGCATCGGCAGCGCCAAGGCGTTACGCCGCGCGGGATAGTCGAGGGTCAGGATCGCAACGGCACCGTCCTGGATACGGGTCAGCATGGGGTGGCCTCCTGGCAGTGACCCTGGCCTGTCCGCCGCTAAGGCACTAGGCTCCGGGCCAGGGAGTAACGAATGGCGGAATTTATCGGCCGGGTCCACGGCCACCATCCGCCGGCGCTGACGCCCGGCTACAAATCAACCGTATTGCGGGCGCCCCGCTTGCCGCTGGTGGCGCTGCGCACGCCAGCCGCTGAGCAGGCCGGCCCTGTGTTCGGCCACCCGGATCTGGGGCCGCTCGATAATGACCTGATCCGGAATTACGCCACCACGGGCGATGCGATTGGCGAGCGCACCATCCTGCACGGCCGGGTGCTGGACGAGCATGGGCGTCCCGTACCGCATACGATGATCGAGATCTGGCAGGCTAATGCGGGCGGGCGCTATCGCCACCCGACGGATAACTACGTGGCCGCACTCGATCCCAATTTCGGCGGCGGCGGACGGACGCTCACGGATGCGGAGGGCCGCTATGCCTTTCGCACCATCAAACCCGGCGCGTATCCATACCCCAACCACACCAACTCCTGGCGGCCGGCGCACGTCCATTTCTCGTTGTTCGGCATCGGCTTTGCCCAGCGGCTGATCACGCAGATGTACTTCGAGGGCGACCCGCTCATACCCGGCTGCGACATCCTGAACACCATTCCCGACCCGGCCGCGCGCGCGATGCTGATCGCCAGCCTCGACCTGAGTGCAGCCATTCCGCTCGACAGCCTTGCCTACCGGTTCGACATCGTCCTGCGCGGCCGCCGCCAGACGTTCTTCGAGGAGGGTCAACATGCTGCGTGAAACGCCGTCGCAAACAGCCGGACCCTATTTGCATATCGGCCTGCTTCCGGCGCAGGCCGGGGTGACCTATCGCCCGCTTGGCAGCAGCGCACTGGCCGCGTCCCCGCTCGGCTTCACGCGTCAGGCACCCGCTGGGCCGTCCATCACGATCGAGGGCCGGGTGCTGGACGGCCTCGGCTCACCGTGCCGCGACATGCTGGTCGAGCTGTGGCAGGCCGATCCGGACGGGGCGTACGCCGGTGGGTCATACGCGGGCGCCTTCCGCGGCTGGGCCCGGACGGGCACGGACTTCACCACCGGTTTGTACCGGTTCGAGACCGTAAGACCCGGTGCCACACAGGGTGCGCCGTTCGTTTCGTTCTGGCTCGCGTCCCGCGGGCTCAACATGGGCCTGCATACGCGCATGTACTTCCCGGACGAGCCGCG
>JANONC010000029.1:0-12568 GCA_031420655.1 Rhodospirillales bacterium
GCCTTGACCAGCTTCGCTGCTCAAGCCGGTCGAGAACATCTGGCAGTTCATGCGCGACAACTGGCTCTCGAACCGAGTGTTCGGGTCATACACGGCAATCGTCGATCACTGCTGCGACGCTTGGAACAGACTGGCCGACCAGCCCTGGCGCGTCATGAGCATCGGGCTGCGGAAATGGGTGCCAGGTCATATGCCGTGAGTCTTGGTATTACTGGTGGTTTTCCGTTCGCTTGCTCCCCAGACCCCAGCTCGCGCACGGTGCAGGTGTCGAGCACCAGAAACCGGCGCCACACCATCGGGCTGATCCCAAGCAGCTAGACTTTGACCTGCACGACGCCAATCGCGTCGGGGACGGGCGATGCGGGGTCGGCGTCAGCGCTGGCTTTCGACTGCTTCGAAGGTCTGGGCACCAGCCAAACATACCGCGCCCGGCCCTATGCCGTCGCCAACACCACACACTTCCTCATCGTCCCCCTTGGCACTGGACGACCTGATCGGGCGCGTGGACGTGGCGGCACTGGTCGCCAAGCTGGACGATGCCGCAGCGGGCGGAACGCTAGCGTGACCGCCGGGCGTACCGTGACGATCCGCACCTCTGATCCCCAGCCGGGCCGGGTGGATCGAATCCCGCGTGGGCCCATTCTATCCTGGAGTGCGACAAGCCCTATTTCCAAGTGCTCGATAGGTAGGGGTCTGAATGACTGCGAGCGGCTTTAGCCACCTTGGGCTTGACGAATGGCAATCCCTGTTCCGGTTTTGGGGGAGACCTTAGATCCTCAATGCCCGCAGGGGATTGTTGCAAAGGTATGGTTTGATCTACCATAAGCGTACCATTTGGTGGGGTATCCGTGGAAGCGCAGAAGTTGGACTACATCGACGCAGTCCGAGGCTGGGCAATCCTTTTAGTCATCACTTGTCACGTTGGCGGTATGTTCTCGGAGATGCCGTATCCGATCAAAAAGCTGACTAATTTTGGGTGGCATGGAGTGCAGCTTTTTTTCCTCGCCAGCGCGCTGACGCTGATGATGTCCTGGCATCGTGTCCGTGTCCATGATGGCGTTTTCGTCCGCTCGTTCTTCATTCGCCGCTTTCTACGCATCGCACCCATGTACTATGCGGGCGCAGCGATCTATTTCATCGCGGAGCCGCCGGTCTCGGGTTTCAGCTTGCCGCAAATGTTGATCAGTTTCACTTTCCTGAACACATGGCGGCCTGAGTGGATACCGACGACTCCTGGCTGGATGGTCGTACCCGGCGGCTGGAGCATTGGCGTCGAGTTCACGTTCTATGCGCTGTTTCCCTTGCTCGCCGCCTTAGTCACTTCACTGCCCCGGGCTCTGGCGTTTTTCGCAGCGGCTTTCGCCTTTGCCTGCGGGGCAAACCATCTCGGTGCGACATGGCTTGCCGGGTATCCGGCGGACGCTGTCGGCAACTTCCTCTATTTCTGGTTTCCTAACCAAGTGCCGGTATTCGCCCTGGGCTTCGTTCTCTATTTCACCATCAAAAGCTACCGCGTGCCGACGCTGGGGAAATGGCCCGCCTGCATGTTGCTGGCCTGTGTTGCCGCTGCCCTCATATCAGTGGCGGAATTTCCAGCTTCGGGCCACCGGTTTCTATTGTCTACTCCTACCCCTCCCATCCTCCTCGCGTCGCTCGGTTTTACAATATTCATATTCGTCCTTGCCCGCCAACCCGACCTGCTGCTGACCAGCCCCCTAATCAGGAAAATGGGCGTTTTATCATTTAGTGCCTATGTCCTACACTTTCTTTTTATTCACAGCTTCCCGGCCTGGTCAGAGGGCTGGATTAACACCAAGGCGACCGGCTATGTAGCAATTGCGAACCTCGTCCTGCTATGGGCAGTAGTGGTGCCCACGACGTTCGCGGCCGCTTCACTCGCTCATACATGGATCGAGCGTCCGGGCATGGAGCTTGCACGCCGCCTGACTTCGAAAGGCACTCTCAGGGCCGTCCAGAGGGCATGATTGTAAATCAGAGGTGGGTCTCGACGCTGATCAGCGCCGTAAGGCACTGAACTCACACATTTCTCCTGGATCCAATACCAACACTGATTAACAAGCTGGCGGAACAGGCGGCTGAACGTGTCGTGGCTCGGCGGGCCGTTCGCAAGCTGTGAAATCGCACCCAACATTGACCCCACCCAGGATCAAAGCATCTTATTGATTTAGCTGATGAATTCTCTCTTTTGGTAGGGCCACGCTTGGACGCAAAGACAGCGACCTTTAATCCTGAAACTCTTCAGTAGCTTCAATCTCGGTGATTATTTCCCAGGTGGGGTCAACGTTAGGCGCGGTTTCACACCCCACTAATGCGAGAACTACCTAACCAACTCAGGCTACGAAGGACGTAATGTCATCTCGCTCTGGTACAACCAAGCCCACCATCATACCGGCCTGGGCCTGATGACCCCAGACCAGGTCCACTATGGACAGGCCGACGCCATCCATGCTGCCCGCCAAGCCACCCTCGACCGCGCGTTCGCCGAATATCCCGAGCGCTTCGTCAAGCAACCGCCCACACCGCCCCACAAACCCACCGCCGCCTGGGTCAATCCACCCTAAGCCAGAACAGCAAGCCTAAACTGAACGGAAACACGTCTCAAAGTCGTTGACCGGTTCCGGGGCGCCGCGTCGGTCAGACCTCAGGCCGGCCCGAGAAGCGTGCGACTGAGGAGCCGAGCAGTCGCCGGACCGTTCGGCCCCGCTCCCGGGCGTAGTGCTGCAAGCTTGGCGGCAGCAACATGCCGTCAACCCGGATGCGTGCGAGGTCGGACGCCGGGTCGTTCGCATAGTTCGCCGGCGCATGGGTCACGTGTGCGAAGCCCGGCACCTGCAACGTCTTTCGATGGAACGGCACAACCAGGCGGGACCAGAAGAACCGCGGCACGTTCTCGAAGCACAATCCCATCGCTGCGCGCTCCCGCACACCCCAGTTTGTCTTCACGGCGGCGCTGCCCGCCAGGCTGAAGGAACGGCTGGCGACGTATTCGTCCGCAAGCGCGCGATCAAGTATGAACGAGCCGACGTATGAGCTGTTCAGGTTGGTGAATGTCCAGCCGCCCACCCGGACCATGCGTGCATAGTCCAGTTGCGTTAGTCCCATCTGGTCGGTTGTGAACAGGACGCCGCTGGCGTGTGCACGCTCGACCCGGACGAAGCCAGGGATCAGCCCGCGCCTATCCAGCGCCGGACGGTGCTTGACCCAGTAACCAAAGGCCTCCGGCGGGATCAGGATGTCATCCTCGACATAGATGAAATGCGTGTCGCCGTTGTGCGAGAACTCATTGGCGATGATCGGTTTGTGCGCCCATGTCAGCTCGAATGGATGCTGCAGGCCGCCGACGTGCCGCACCTCTGCCTGCGTGAACCGGCCCGGCGGAATAGCGCGCTCGATGGCGCTGGCCTCGTCCGCCACGTGGGCATTCGTCAGGATGATGAGATGAACGGGGAAAGGGTATGCCGCAAAGCAGTTCAGGGTTTGCTTCAGCCATCCCAGCCGCGCCGCAGCATAGTGGAAGGTGACGCAAGCAAGCACACGCTGGCTCATGCTGCCGGGCACCGGCCCAGGGGTTGGACGGGTAACCGGGCATAGGACGCCGGCTGCAACGCTGCCGCGCCGGACTCGGTTACCGGGATGATAATACCCTCCAGGCTGCCTTTCCGAGCAGACCCGGCATCGCCACAACCGCGCCTTTCACGACAACCCGCAGGTCGCGCGACCTGTGCGCCACGTCCCGCAAGACCAGTCGGGCGGCGGCAAGATCGCCTTCAGCAAACAACGGATTGAACGCCAGCAGGGTCCGATGCCGTATCTGCGCGGTGATTGCGGCGCGGAACGGCTCATACGGTCCCTGTCCCTGCACCATGCGTGTGAGTATCCGAACCCGGCTCAGGATTGTCCGCGCCGTGTTGCCGGAATAGTTTTGGCCATGCTTGCGGATCGTCGCCAAGGGCGTCAGAAGGGCTGCCATGCGGCAATTGAGGTCGCACCTCAGCAGGAACTCAAGATTCTCTGACTGCTCGCGTTTGACAGGCTCGTCAAACAGGCTGGCCTTGTCCAGAAGTGTCCGCCGGAACATCATGGTTGAAGGGAACACCGGCTGAAACATCAAAAGATAAGGCAAAGCCGGGCGCTTGAGCATGGCTGCGTCCCCCTCCTTGCGTTCGACTGCATCCTGCCAGAACCCAGGCGGGGCTTCTGCAGATTTATCGCTTTCGTCAAATACCTCATTCCGCAGATATTGAAAATTCGTGAACAGAAGCTCGATTGACGGATGCGCTTCAAACGCGGCTACCTGCCGCGCGAGCTTTTCCGGATGCCAAAGGTCATCCTGGTCCGACAGCGCAATAAGGGGGGATGTGGACGCACGGATGCCGGCGTTGCGGGAGTGGCAGACACCTCGGTTTTCAGGAACCTGAATGAAGGTATGATCAGCCGCCACGCGCTCGATGCAACGCCTGGTCTCGTCGGTGGACGCGTCATCGACGATGATGATCTCCTTGGGTGCCAGCGTTTGGCGCAGAACCGACTCAATCGTCCTCTCGGTAAACCTTGCTCCATTATAAACAGGGATGATGACCGAGACGTCACTGTTCAAAGCACGTCCCCCCGTAATGGCACTTCCGGCGCCATCAGCCTGGCCGACCCTTCCACCCCTACCCTCCATGCACCAGCAGCCCAGGCGGCAGCGTGGCGAGCAGCTGGTCGAAGTAGGGGATGGTGCGCCGCAGCCCCTCCTCCAGGGACACCTGCGGCGTCCAGCCCAGCTGCGCTTGCGCCAGCGCAATGTCCGGGCGGCGCTGCCGCGGGTCGTCCTCGGGCAACGCGCGGTGCACGATACGCGACCGCGACCCTGTGAGGTCGATCACCAGCCGCGCCAGCTCCAGGATCGTGAACTCCCCGGGGTTGCCCAGGTTCACCGGGCCCACAACCCCGTCAGGGCTGTCCATCAGCCGCATGAAGCCCTCGATCAGGTCGTCGACGTAGCAGAACGACCGGGTCTGCTGGCCCTCGCCGAACACCGTGATGTCCTGGCCGGTCAACGCCTGCACGATGAAGCTCGACACGACACGCCCGTCGCGCGGGTGCGTGCGCGGGCCATAGGTGTTGAAGATGCGTGCAACCTTGATCCGCAGCCGGTGCTGGCGGCGGTAGTCGAAGAACACCGTCTCCGCGCAGCGCTTGCCCTCGTCGTAGCACGAGCGCGGGCCGATCGGGTTCACGTGCCCCCAGTAGCCCTCCGGCTGCGGGTGCACGTCCGGGTCGCCATACACCTCGCTCGTGCTGGCCTGGAACACCTTGGCCCCGAGCCGCTTGGCCAGGCCCAGCATGTTGATCGCGCCCAAGACGCTCGTCTTCGTCGTCTGCACGGGGTCGCGCTGGTAGTGCACCGGGGACGCCGGGCAGGCGAGGTTGTAGATCTCGTCCACCTCGACGAACAGCGGGTGCGTGATGTCGTGCCGCACCAGCTCGAACTGCGGATGCCCGTGCAGGTGGGCGATGTTGCGCGGCGTGCCGGTGAAGAAGTTGTCCACGCACAACACGTGGCACCCAGACGCCAACAGGCGCTCGCACAAATGCGAGCCCAGGAAACCAGCACCGCCTGTGACCAAAACACGGCGCTCTAAGTGCATGGCACATCCTTCAGGCCGCACGGGAATGTGCGACAGCCGAAAATCCATAGCAGCCATCGGCTACCGGTGGCTACGTAGCGGGCCACCTCGACCCAGACAGGGTGGTCCGGCAGAACAGTCTATCGCCGTGGTCGCATCACATGGTCCTTCAGCATCCACCGCATACGTGCAAGGACAACGCCGTTCACACCCGCCAAGTCGAAGCCGCCGCCACATCGACGGACTGGCTGCTCACCACTAGGCCGTTCAACTCGTCCTCACGGTAGCGCGGTGCATGGATCAGGGGTAGGGGCGCACTGACCCCAACCCCGCCTGGGGTCATGCAAGGTGCAGGTGTCCGGCACCAGCAACCGGCGCCTCACCATCGGGCTGATCCCGAACAGCCACACCTTGAACTTCACGGCGCCGACCGCGTCTGGGCTGGGCGGTTCGGCACCAGGGTCAGCGGCTGGTTCGGGCTGCTTCGCAGGTTGGGGCACAAGACCAGCATACCACGGGCGGCCCTACCCCGTCGCGGGCACCACACACTTCCTCATGGTCCCCCACACGGTCATTGCTTCGTGCCGCTGACCATTCGGCGCATATGTCCGAGCGCGCGGCGTGCGTCCCGTTTGGCGGTTCGGACGGTGTGTGCCGGCGTGATTCCGTACCAGGCCGGGAGGTGCTCGACGTATGGGCGCATCCACCGATGGAAATTTGTGTCGAACAGCCTTGCCCGGCCGGGGCTCAGGCCGTCGAAGTATTCCCATGCTAAAGCTTCCCAGAGGTGGTGTGCATAGGCGGCTTCATTGTCGATGGGCCGGTTCGATTCAAATATCCAGCGCAGGTGTTCGCTCGTCCAGGTAGGCCAGAAGAACGCCGTGTAGGGTAGCACTTCGACTTCGTCGGGGTGCTCGGCCGCCAGTTTGGCTGGTATTGCCACGGCATGCTCGGCCCAGTACTCGTCGCGACCCTTGCTGCGGCAGGTTCGGTATGTATCAAGCCAGCGCTTCAGGAACGGCGAGTCCTTCTCTGCAAGGATCACAGCGTCGGCCATCCCATACTCGCCATGCTCGCCTTCTCGGCCCAGCACTGCAGAACACTCGAGGAGGTCGTCGAACGAGCGTTGCACGAGGACGTCGGCATCAAGATAGATTCCGCCGTAGGCGATAAGCGTTCGCAGGCGTAGCACACCGGTCCGGTGAGCGACGTGGGGCACCGGGTTACCGAATATCTCGGTCGGTACGATCGCCTGGACGGGCGTCACGTGCGGCCTCGTCTGCTTCCACCAGGCGCCTGTCGGCTCCGTCCCGTAGTGGAATAGAACCTTGTCAGGCTTGATGTGCTTGATGGCGGACATCACGCAGCAGTGGTGCGTCATCCCCCACGGCTTGCCGCCGAAATCCGGCGCCATGCCGAAGATGAAATGCACTGTTTTCGGGATACGGCTCATGTCGGTCCTGTCGGTAGTTTCGATAGTTCGTCCTATGGTCTTGCGCGAGGCGGCACCTTGCGTTGGTATATCCACGCGAGAACTGTAGATACGGGCCCCATGCGGAGCCGTGCCCAGATATGTAAGTCTGCCAGAGAAAGTAGCGCGCAAGCTCGTAGTGGTTATCCGGCGAGGTGTTTTGGCAAAACCGGTGCTGATCCGGAAGGACTTGCGGTTGGTCCAATGCCGGAGAGCTGCCGACCAGCAGGTCGTTTCGTACAAAGAAGGAATTGACGCCGGTGACGTTGCATCCGACCAGCGAGTAGCCCTTTTTGGCCGCCACCTTCGTGATCGCGGTCAAGGACGAACCACCGTAGTCAGTCCCATGCCAGCGATGCGTCGGGTTATATTCTTGCGCGACGCTCATCGATGGTGGGAACTTACCGTTGTACTCGATCACGACAAGCCGCGGGTTTACGACTTCCAAAGCTTCGAGAATATAGATGGCGTTACCGTCGATGTCGATTGAGATCATGTCGATCTCGCCTTGGTAGTGCTCGCCGATCAGGACGTTAATGTTGTCGCGGTCGATGAACGCTTCCCGCACCTTCAGTCGGTTCTCGGCGAGCAAGTCGGTAAACCGCCCTCTGATGGTTTCGACGTGTTCCGGTGAGCCTTCAAGCCAAAGGCCGCTCCATCCCTCAAGCAGCAGCTTCAGTGAGTTATTCTCGAGCCCGCCTTCGACACCGAACTCAATAAACGTTTTGTTTGTGGTGCCGATGCGACGGAAGATCTCTTGAATGATACCGTCTTCGTCGTTCTGCGAGTACACTTTGAAGCCCTGGCGGATAATACGGCCAGGAGTGTCGTACCGGCGGTCGGCTAGGATGTCGCGCACGTAGAGTTCACGCTCTATGACGGCCATCGTGTGCGAGCGTCGCTCGATTGTCTCGAGGTGACGGATGATCTGGCGGATCAATCGAGCACCGTTCCAGAACGGTTTCTTGACGTGACCGTCGAACTTCTTGCGTAACCCGTCAAGCATCATGGTTCCTTGTGTTTACCTACGCGAATCGGCCTGCTTGAGCGGAACCGTCCGAAATGGCGCAAGCCAAGCAATCCGGCGCTGGCCTCCAGCTTTCATTCGTTTTCGCATGCTGTCCCTGCCTGTTCTAATCTGGCCTCTCATTCACGTTGCGCGGCGTAGCATGGAAAGCCTTGAGGCGATTTTGGCACTGGCGCGGGATGCAAGCTCGGCGAGGTTGCGTTCCGGCCCGTCCGGGCGTCCTGCGGCGGTCCATAGTGCGGCGTGCAATGCGGTTTGCGCAGCGACAGCGGCTATCCCGATTATTGCGCCGATTAGTACTGCATGCAGCCGCGGTAGTTCGGTGGGGGCCCACGTGCCCGGTGCGAACAGTAGGGCTAGCATGGTGGCCGTGCCCGCGACGAGGGTCCGTAGCGCTGGGCCGGCGAGGTCATGCAGGCGTTGCGGGGTGACGATCTGGATTTGCCAGATGAATAGGCATGCCTCGACGAAGACGACGGCCAGCGTGATCGCGGCGATGACTTGTAGGTCATGCGTGAGGTGAAGCGTGGTGAGAAGTGTGGTGACCTTGAGCGCTGCGGCTAGGCCGTTGCAGTAGAAGGCGCGCCGGATATGCCCTTGTGCCGAGAGCGTCGTCCCACAGACGTAGCTAAATGGCGAGAAAACGCAGAGGAGGGCAAGTATTGCTATGACGGGTTGGGCGCCGGCCCACTTCGATCCTAGCAAGGTCTGGGCGAGATACCCCGAGGTCGCCGATAGTCCAAGGGCAATGGGTGCCATGCAGATGGCAATAGCCATTGCGACACGCGTCGCCACGTCGCGCGCCATGGTCCCAGTCCGGTGCGCCATGGCGAAGCCGACGTAGAGTGCGGAGCTCACGGGCTCTATCAGTTCCGTGACGGGAAGCAAGGCAACTTCAGCGGCGATAACGTAAACACCGAGGACGGCGGGCCCGACAGCAGGGCCGATCAGGAACGGGTCGGACCGAGACCAGATTAGGATTGCCACGCTCCCGGCCCAACTCCAGGCCGAGAAGTGTAGCAGGTAGCGCCAACCTTGCAGCCGCAGTCGCGGCCGGTGCGGTGCGACCGCGTAGCTGCAGGCCGTCGTGAGGACGCGCGAGAATGCGAGGCCAGCGATCAGGGCCCAGTAGCTGCGCAGCCATAGCGCGAGCAGGATAGTGACGATGACGCTCAGCATCCGCGGCCCGGCCTGCAACAGCACCTGGCTGCGGAAATCCAGGCGGCGAGCCAGAGTAACAGTGCCGATGTTCTCGAGCCCGCCGATGAACGTCAAGACGCCGAGCACGACCAGGATCGGCTGCAGCCGTGCGTCGCCCATCCATTTGGCTGCCGTAGCGCTGCTTGCGGCCAGCGCGAGCCCGGTGAGCAGCCCTCGACCGGCCTGGAAGGTGAACGCGGCATCGAAATGGTCCTCGGCGTTTTCGCGTAGCCGCACGAGTGCGTCCCGCACGCCGAGTTGCGATAAACTCTCGATCGCAGCTGACACTGCTGATGCGAGCGCTACCAGTCCAAAATCCGCGGGCACCAGCAATTGCGTCAGCGCCAGAAGGCTGACGAACCCGAGGGCGCGCGTCAGCATCCGCCAGCCTGTCAGCCATAACGTCCCGATCATGACTTTGCGCTGGATGTCTCCGGGCTCCGCCGTCGTTTCTGCTGTTATCTTCGTTGCCACAGCATACCCGCATTCATTTGGTGTTTCGTCATTCTCGAGCGTCGGTCGTTTCCGCGGTGCTTCGATCGTGCCGTCGGTCACGCGGTTATCGCGTGAGCAGAGCTGCGAGCCGTCTTGCCATGAGCGTCGGAAGCGACGCGATGGCGATCTTGGCTCGCTGCTTCCCCGGCCGACTGACAGAGGGGAACTGTTTCGCCAGCTCTAGGCAAGTGCTCATGTCGCCGGCGGCGAACAAACCGTCAATCGCGTCGATGCTCCGTCGTGCTATCTCGCGCTCGATCAGGTCCCGGTGCTCCTCGTAGCGGCTACCAGGCATTGTCATCGCTTTCAGGATGCGGATCTGGCTGAGTGTGGTCTTCGTCGTATCCGTTGAGTAATTACCATCGTGCTTCCGGATGGTGACCAGCGGCCAAGAGAGGGTAGCAATCACGCCTACGTCGTCGCATCGCAGCAAGAATTCCAAATCTTCTGATCGTTCCCGGCCGAGTGCTTCGTCGAATAGTCCGGAGCGTTCAAGCAAAGACCGGCGAACCATCATAGTCGAGGGGAACGCTGGCTGGAACTCAAGCAGGCGCGGCAGCGCGGGCCTGTGGAGTATGAGCATTCCCGTCTCCGCCGTGGAGGCTGCGTCCCGCCACCATCCCTTTCGAGCCTGTGAGAACTTGTCTTGCTTCTCGACGATACCGTCGCGCATGTGCACGAAGTTGGTGAACAGGTAGTCGACGTCTGGATGCACCTCCATGGCGCGGACCTGCGCTTCGAGCTTGGTCGGATCCCATAAATCATCTTGGTCGCAGAACGCGATCAGGTCGCCGGTCGAGGCGTTGATTCCCTTGTTGCGGGCAGCGCACACTCCCACGTTCTCGGCCGACGGGATCGCCTTGGTGACGACTGGGTGACCCTGTGCAATCGCGAGGCTGTTGTCGGTCGAGCGGTCGTCGACGACCATGACCTCGTCCGCCGGGCGCGTCTGCGCGCCAATGGCGTCCAGGGTCTCGCGTAGGTGCCGTGCCCCGTTATAAGTTGGGACGATGACGGTAACCCGCCTCATAGCGTTATCTCCTTGCGGTGCCAGGCGCGATAGTATCTGAGCGCGCCAGTCGCGAACCCGCGTCGCCCGTAGAGTTCTAGCCAGGTCGATGGCTGTCGCCACGTGTTCCTCATCGCCGATCGCAGGTCCCAGTAGAGTGGCTTGATCAGTCTGCGATTGCCTTCGATGGCGTATTTCATCGTCATTGCCCCGATTCCCATCGCGTGCCCATAAATCAGCGCCGATAGCTCCGCCGGGTCTTTGCGCCCGTGGTTGTGGCTGCCGCCAAACGCTGGCTCGTAACGCACGGTGATCCCATGCGTCATGGCGCGGTAGGCGAACTCGGTGTCCTCAGCGGCCCGAAGCGGAGTGCCAGCCCCGAGCATCGTGTCGAATGGCCCGATCTCGTCCCAGACGCGGCGACCGAACGCCATGTTAGCGCCGATCAGGAACCCGCCGACTTGGTCTGCGCGTGTAAGCACTTCGGTGTCTGTGCCGAGCCGGATCGAGATCGGTAAGTGCTCTGGATCGTGGATGTCAACCCGACCTGCAATGACTTGGCGCAATCCGGAGGCGAAGGCTTTCGTAGCTGCTTGCAGCCAGTCCGGCGACACGAGGCAGTCGTCGTCGGTGAAGGCGATGATCGTGCCGCGTGACGCTTCGATCCCCGTGTTCCGGGCCCGGCTCAACCCGGGAGCGGGTTCCCACACGCGCCGGAGCGGTAGACCTCCGTTAGTCACATGTCCTTCTACTACCGCGGCTGTATTGTCCGTCGACCCATTGTCTACCACGATGACTTCAATTGGTAGGACACCTGTCATATCCAATGTCTTGAACGCATTAAGCGTATTGTTTAGCGAGGCCGCTCTATTCCTCGTGCACACGATAACGGAGATCGTCGGCGCTCCGGTCGGTGTTGGCGAGCTTGGTTCGGCGAACGGATCAGCAGAGTCTGACATTAAGAGTCTGTCCCATATAAAAGTGTATGCTGACAGAGCTTACGCACCATTAGCCTGATTGATGCCCAGCGCAGGAAAGCCAGCCCATTGGCGCTGAGGCATTCCCAATCCTTGGCCAGTCGGCGGCATCGATTGAGCCAGCCGATCGTACGCTCGACGATCCAGCGCTTCGGCAACACTACGAATTTGCCTGCATCCGAACGCTTGACGATTTCGACGTTCACCTGCCGGCACACCTTGCTCAACCCATCCCTGAATTTCGGCCCCGTGTAGCCGCTATCGGCGTAGAGCTTCAACAAAAACGGGAACAGCCCGAACAATGACGCCATGAGCAGCACGCCGCCGTCACGGTCCTGCACCGCTGCCGAGTGGACAATGCCGTGCATCAACAAGCCTTGCGTATCGACGAGGACATGTCGCTTCTTACCTTTGATCTTCTTGCCGGCATCAAAACCATGCGGGTCCGAGGCCCCCCTTTTTCGGCACTCTTGACGCTCTGGCTATCAATGATCGCCACCGTCGGGCTGGCTTCGCTGTCGACCAACGCGCGGCACTGCACGTAAAGCGCGTGATGGATGCGGTCCAATGTCCGGTCGTGGTTCCAACGGCAGAAATACGTATTGACCGTGCTCCGGGGCGGCAAGTCTTTCGGCAAGGAGCGCCACTGGCAACCCGTGCTGAGGATGAACATCAGGCCGTTGACCACCTCGCGCTCATCCACCGTCCGCTTGTTACCGCCACGCTTGGCCGGAGGGATCAGCGGCTTGATCAAAC
>JANONC010000030.1:0-3311 GCA_031420655.1 Rhodospirillales bacterium
ACGGCCTGATCGATGTCATAGATCGCCCGGTCGCCCACGGCCAAGTCGGTCGCGGTGTAGATGCGGACATGGCCAGTTGCCTCCAGCCGGTAGACCTCGTTACTCCCGGTGTCCGGGCCTGGCGTCGCCCCGGTTGCGGTCTTGGCCGCAGCACCCCCCTTGCGACGGTAAAAGGCGGTGAGCACGTCCGCATCGACCGTCACATCACCCCGCACCGCGCGGGCATTGCCGCGGGCGATGGCCTTCTGCTCGTTTTGCCGCAGCTCGATCCCGTTATCGGCCGTAACGTCGATGGCCCCGCCCTTTGACAGGTCGAGCCCCTGCGCCGCCGCGCTATGCGCAGTGGCCCAAAGCGCAGTAGCCCAGAGCAGGGCGGCAACTGTGCCGGCACGGTTCATTTGGACTGGTTGACGATCAGCCGGGCCGGTCCGGTGAACTGGATGACGGCCCCCTTGTCCAGCAGGGCAAAACCCTGCGCGTCGATCGTGCCGAATGGGCCTTCGATATGCGTCATCTGATTACCTGCCGCCGCTCCGGCCTTCATGTCGACCGCCGCGCTCTCGGTCCGCAAAATCATTCCGTCCGAGCGGTACAGCCAAACATGGCGCGACAGGTCGAGCTGCCCCGCGTGCTGGACATAAACGCCGTCCAGCGCCGTCACGAACAGCCAGTCGCTGCCGGCCACCAGGTCGGCCTTGGGTGTTTCGAGCTCGATCCGTTGCGGCGCAGCCTGCAAGGCGGAGTCCGCTGTCACCGTGTACGGGCGTCCGCGTTCGTCGACGCCACGGAAATGCGGTGCCCGCATGCGCGAGCTATTGGTCTGCAACAAGGCGCGCGCCACGGTCTGCTCCCGCTGCTGCAGCCGGCTTAGTTCGGGCCAAAGGGCGATCGATAGCAGCAGCACCACGGCCGCACCCGGCAGAACCCATTTGGTCCCGGTGACGATAAAACGGCGTCGCGCCAGACCGGCCGCGGACGGTATCGCACGCGGCGGCGGCTCCGACATCTGCCGCTGGATCAGGCGGGGGCGGCCCGGATCGATGCTCACGCTACGCCGGCCCGCAACAAGTCATGGATGTGCAGCAAGCCGATCGGCCGCCCATGCTCGGTTACGAACAGGCTGGTAACCGGACGCTCCCCGCCATTCATGGCCCGCAGCGCATCAGCCGCCAGCGCGTCTGGTCCGATCGTGCGGGGGCTGCGGTGCATCACGTCCTGCACGCTACGGTCCAGCAGCCCCGGCCCCATGGCCCGGCGTAAATCGCCGTCGGTCAGCACACCGGCCAAACGCCCGTCCGTGACGACGCCAAGGCAGCCGAAGCCCTTGCCAGTCATGATCAGCAACGCCTGATCCATTGGCAAACCGGGGGCGGCCAGCGGCAACGAATCACCCTCGTGCATGAGGGACCGCACGCGCCGCAGCTGCGCACCCAGCTTGCCGCCGGGGTGGTTGACGCTGAAATCGATGGCGGTGAAGCCGCGCCGCGTCAGCAGGGCCACGGCGAGCGCATCGCCCAGCGCCAGTTGCATGATCGTGCTGGTGGTGGGTGCCAGGCCCATCGGACACGCCTCCGCCGCGGCGGGCAGCAGCAGCACAACCTGCGCCGCCTGCGCCAGCGCCGAGCCCGCCTGCGCCGTCATCGCCACCACGGGCAGCCCGAACCGGTGCGCATGAGCGATAATGAACGCCAGCTCCGCCGTTTCGCCCGAGTTGGACATTGCCAGCACGACATCGCCCGTCACGATCATGCCAAGGTCGCCATGCGACGCCTCCGCCGGATGCACGAACAGCGACGGCGTACCGGTCGAAGCAAGGGTGGCGGCGATCTTGCGCCCAACCAGCCCGGACTTGCCCATGCCCGTCACCACGACCCGGCCGGAGCAGGCGGCCAGGCAGTCGACCGCATCGCCGAACGAGCCATCGAGCCCGGCCGACAATGCGCGCAGCCCCGCGGCCTCGGCAGCAAGAACGCCGCGCGCCACGGCAATATCGGAGGGCGCCGGAAGGGATAATACCGCGGTCATGACGCCAAAGGTATGGGCGGACGGGGCAACCGGGTCAACCAAGACCATGTAACCGAACGCTACGATTAATGCGCGAAAATGTCCGGCGTTTCGTAGCCCAGCAGGTCTAGCCGGCAGCGCGTGGGTAGGAAATCGAAGCAGTCCTGCGCCAGTTGCAGCCGCTGCTCGCGCACCAGCAGCGCTTCCAGCTTTTGCCACAGCGCATGCAGGTACAGCACGTCGGACGCGGCATAGGTGAGTTGCTCTGGCGTGAGCTTCGGCGCGCCCCAGTCCGAGGTTTGCTGCGCCTTGCTGATCTCGACCCCCACCAGTTCCCGGCACAGATCCCGTAGGCCGTGGCGGTCGGTGAAGGTGCGGACGAGCTTGGCCGCGATCTTGGTGCATTTCACGGGGCTGACAGTCACGCCGAGGGCATGCTGCAGCACGGCCACGTCGAAGCGTGCGAAGTGCATCAGCTTCGTCGTACCCGGGTCGGCCATCATGCGGGCAAGGTTGGGCGCGGGCTGTCCCCCATCCCGCGTGGGAATGATCTGTACCAGGTGCGCCACCCCATCGCCCGCCGAAAGCTGCACGAGGCAAAGGCGGTCGCGATGCGGGTTAAGGCCCATTGTTTCGGTATCGACAGCGACAACGGGGCCGAGGCTGAGCCCGTCGGGCAAATCATGCCGGTGCAGGTGAACCGGGCCGCCGATTTGTTGGGAGAAGGTCACGGCGATCCGTCAGTAAAGAGTGGTGCCCAGGAAAAGACTCGAACTTTCACAACCTTGCGGTCACAGGTACCTGAAACCTGCGCGTCTACCAATTCCGCCACCTGGGCGCCGGTGCAGAGAGGCGGACCTAGCGGGCGGCGGCGGGCGCGTCAACTGGAAACCGCGTCGCTGATCCCGGCTCTCCTCAGCTTGTCGAAGGACAGCCCAACGGCATGCGCTTCGATCGGCTTTGGGCGAACGCCACATAAAGGCCGGACTACTGGCTGGCGCAGCACACCGCACCCTCCGGTCAGTGATCGCGGCCGCGCCCGGTCATGCTCTCCTGATCTGTTGTCCATTCATGCGGTCTCTTTCGCCATCGGTGTTCGTGGCGTCCCCATTTACTGGGTTGCAGAATAATCGACGCGGTCCGGTTCTGCTCCCGCCCTTTTCCAACTCGTGATCGGTTTTGGCCAACCCCGTCGATCCCCCCTTGAGCCAGCCCGGTTCCGCCCATACTACAGCGCTCTCAGGCGGAGATCGGCGTATGGCGACACGTAGCGTGGCGGCGGTGTTCGGTGGCAGCGGCTTTATCGG
>JANONC010000031.1:0-10228 GCA_031420655.1 Rhodospirillales bacterium
GAAATTGACGATCGTGACGTCGCCCAGCGGATTGCCGCGCACCGGGTCCCGCGGGTCGATGAGCCGGGGGCCGACGGCGGTCAGCGCGGCGCGGCTGGTGGCCTGAAGCTGGCGTTGATCGTCGGTCTCCAGCGCCCGTAGCGCGTCGCGCAGGATGCCTGGATCCTGCTGCAGCGCGTCGCGCACGATTGCCATGACCTCCGCCCGCTGATCGGGCGTGAACGCGGCGTGGGCGGGGGATGCGAGGAGCAGGGCGGCGATAAGGAAACGCATAGTGCTGGGTCTGATCAATCGGGGCCGGGCGGTCAAGCGCCCGCGCGCGGCTGCATGCCATTGCCGCCTCGGCCGAACGCCAGTAATCGATGCGCCATGGATAGTATTACGATCATGCGGGTGCGGACCGGGCTGCTGGCAGCGGTGCTGCTGGCGCAGGGGGCGTGCTCGACGCTAAACGGCGTCAAGGAGACATTCCTGGGTGGCGCGTCGTTGCCCGGTGAGCCCCCGCGGCTCGAGGGCTTCATCGGCGGCGTCGCGGCGGACGAGCCGCGGGCGGCGCTGGCAGGGCGTGAGGTGCTGGCCACCGGCGGCACAGCGGCCGATGCGGCGGTGGCGGTGGGTTTCATGCTGTCGGTCACCTTGCCGTCCCGCGCCGGGCTGGGCGGCGGCGGCGCGTGCGTTGCGTATCAGCCCGCAACGGACAGCGTCGGCCGCGGCGTGCCGGAGGCGGTCGTTTTCGTCCCGCCAGCCAGCACCGGCGCCGGTGCGGACCGTCCGGCGGCGGTGCCTATGCTGGCCCGCGGCCTGTTCGCCCTGCACGCCCGCTATGGCACCAAGCCGTTCGAGACACTGGTGACACCGGCCGAGCAACTGGCCCGGTTCGGCGCGCCGCCGTCGCGTGCGCTGCTGCGGGACCTGGCCGTCGTGGCCGGGCCGTTGCTGGCGGACCCGAACGCGCGGGCGATCTTTGCCGCCAATGGTCAGCCGCTGACCGAAGCTGGCGTCCTGACGCAGGTGGATTTGGCCACCACGCTCTCGAGCCTACGCACCGCCGGCGTCGGTGATTTTTACCAGGGTGGGTATGCCCGCCGGATCGAGGACGCGTCGCGCGTTGCAGGTGGCGGCATTACGGTGGCCGATCTGCGCGCTGCGCTGCCGCGGACGGGCGGACCCCTGGTGATCCGCAGCGGCAATGACAGCGTGGCGTTCGTGCCGCCCCCGGCCGATGGCGGGCTGGCGGCAGCGGCGGCGCTGCAGGCGCTCGACGGGCAACCCGGCGACGTTGCGGGCGCCCAGGGGCGAGCGGCGGCGGTGCTGTCGCGCTGGCGGGCCGGCGGCGGTGACCCGATGGCGGTGCTTGCGTCCGGCGGACGGGGCACGATGCCCGCGCTGCCCGCATCCACCGGCTTTGTCGTGCTGGATCGTAACGGCGGCGCGGTCGCGTGTGCGCTGACGATGAACAATCTATTTGGTACCGGGCGGGTTGCACCGGGCACCGGCCTGTTGCTCGCGGCCTCACCGGCGGTGGCGACACCGCCGATGCTGGCGGCTGGCATCGTGTGGAACCGGAACACGAGCCAGTTCCGCGCCGCCGCCGCCGGGTCTGGCCAGGAGGGTGCGGCGCTGGCGGTGGCGTCCGGGCTGTTCAATACGCTGCACAGCACGCGGGCCATGCCGGCCGTGGTGCCAGAGCCGGGGCGCGCCAACGTGGTGGCGTGCGCACGCTACCTGCCGGGCCGGGAGAACGAGTGTAGCTGGGCCACCGACCCGCGCGGCGCGGGGTTGGCGGCGGGCGGCAATTGATCAAGATCGGACGCGGCGCACACGCCCCGCCCTTCCGCGTGATGGACATGGTGGCCGCTGCCAACGCCCGGCAGGCGGCGCTGGCGCCCACCGACCCGCACGTGATCCGGATGGAGGTCGGGCAGCCCGGCACCGGGGCACCGGCCGGCGCCGTGGCAGCCGTGGTGGCGGCGCTGCAGGGCGGTAACGCACTGGGTTACACCGACATATTCGGCCGTCTGTCGCTGCGGGCCCGTATCGGCCAGCACTACCAGGATTGCTACGGCCTGGACGTACCCGCAGCCGCCATCGCGATCACGATGGGTGCCAGCGCGGCGTTCCCGCTAGCATTTCTGGCTGCGTTCGACCCTGGCGACCGCGTGGCGCTGACGTCTCCGTACTACCCGCCCTACGTCAACATCCTGCAGGCTTTGGGCCTCGTGCCGGTCGTGATGCAATCCACCGCCGCCACGCGGTATCAGCCCACGATCGCCATGCTGGATGCCCTGGATCCGGTGCCGGACGGGCTGATCGTCGCCAGCCCCAGCAACCCGGCCGGCACGATGCTCCTGCCGGACGAGTTGGCCGCCATCGCTGCCTGGTGCGACGCCCGCGGCGTGCGGCTGGTGTCGGACGAGATCTATCACGGGCTGCACTATGGCCGGCCGGTCGCGACGGCGGCGGCGTTCAGCCCGCACGCGATCGTGGTGAACAGCTTTTCCAAGTACTTCTGCATGACCGGCTGGCGCGTCGGCTGGATGGTCCTGCCCGAAGAGCTGCGCCGCCCGGTGCAGTGCCTAGCCGCCAACCTGTTCATCGCCGCCCCGCATATCGGCCAGATTGCGGCCGAGGCAGCGTTCGAATGCACCGCCGAGCTGGATGCCAACGTCGCCGCCTACCGCCGCTCACGCGACCACCTGCTGGCCGCGTTGCCGGGGGCCGGGTTTCCGGACGTGGCGGCCGCGGATGGGGCGTTCTATCTTTATGCGGACATCGGCGGACGCACGCAGGACAGCCTGGGCTTCTGCGCGCGCCTGCTGGCCGAAGCGGGCGTGGCAGCGGCTGCGGGCTTAGATTTCGATGCGGCCCGTGGCCACGGCACGGTACGGTTCAGCTATTGCGGGCCAGAGGCCGACATGCGCGCCGCGGCGGACCGGCTGCGGGCGTTCAGCTAAAGCCGTACAGCCGGCGCGGGTTGTCCACCAGCACGTGGCGGCGGATCGACTCGTCTGGGATCCAGTCCGCCAACTGGTTCAGCAGCCTGCCGTCATCCACCTCCTGCGCGGGCGCGATGTCGGTCGGCTTACGGCCTTGCACAGGCGTACTGGCCGGATGCGGCCAATCGCTGCCCCACAGCAAACGGTCCGGGTTGGCGGCAACCAGCGACCGGGCCAGCGGGTTCACGTCGGTATAATACGGAAACATGGTGGAGCTGCGGTAGGCACCCGAGAGCTTCACGTAGGCGCGGCCAGTCTGCACCAGGTCGAGCACCGCGTTCCATCCCGTCTGGCCGACCCCCGCCGCGGCGCGGGCCCCTGCGAAATGGTCGAACACGATAGGCACCCCTATGGCGGCGAACTGGTCGTGCAACGGGGCGATGACCGGCAGGCGGGAGTAGATCTGGATGTGCCACGGCCGGCCTGCGATCTGACGCGCCGTCTCCGCCAGCCGCTGGGCGGAGACGACCGGGTCGAACACGCCCGCCTGTTCCAAATTGATGCGCACGCCGCGTATGCCCGCCTCGTGCATGGCGTCCAGTTCGGCCGGCTGTGTGTCTGGTCCAATGACGGCGACGCCCCGGGCCCGTTGTAGGCCGAGTTGCCGGATGCCATCCAGCGTGGCGGAATTATCGGTGCCATAAACGCTGGGCGTGACGATCACAACGTGGTCGAACCCCTGCGCCCGTTGCAGGGCCAGCAGATCGGCCGCAGTCGCGATCGGTGGCGTATAGACGCGGCCCGGCCAGAACGGGAACTGCGCCGGATCGGGGAAGACATGTGTGTGACAGTCGGCCGCTCCACGCGGCGGCGTGAAGGCGAGCGGGGTTAGCATCGTTGGTGCGCTGGCGCGAGCGGCCAAAGGGACTGCTGCGGCCAGTGCGGTGAGCGTTCGACGGGTAATCATAGGTGACGGTAGCCCAGGAAAGCGCCCTAGCAAAGCCTGATAGTCCGCCGCTCCCTCCCCCTAAACGGGGGAGGGGTTATTGCGTTATGCGGCCAGGTGTATCGCCCGCCAAACCTTCTCCGGCGTAGCGGGCATGTCGATGCTGTCCACGCCGCGGGTGCGGAGCGCATCCACCAGCGCATTCATGACCGCGGGTGGCGAGCCGACGGCTCCCGCTTCGCCTGCGCCCTTCACGCCCAATGGATTGCTGGTGCAGGGCACTTCGATCAGATCGACCTCCACATCCGGCAGGTCCGAAGCGCGCGGCAGAGCATAGTCCATGAAGCTGCCGGATAGCAACTGGCCGCTTTCGGCATCGTAGCTCGTGCGCTCCATCAAAGCCTGGCCGACGCCCTGCGCCACGCCGCCATGCACCTGACCCTTGACGATCATGGGGTTCACCGCCCGGCCCACGTCGTCGCACACAATGTAGCGCACGACGGCGATGGTGCCGGTGTCCGGATCGACTTCGACCTCCGCCATGTGGCAGCCGTTGGGGAAGGTGTGGGTTTCGATCTTGGCGATCTCCGCCGCGTCGAGCTGTGTCGCGCCCGGCCGGCCCCGTTGCTGGGCGGCGAGCGCCAAGATATCGACGCCACGATCCGTGCCCGCAACCGTGAACCGCCCGCCGCTAAACTCGATATCGTCCGCCGCCGCTTCCAGCGCTTCGGACGCGGCCTGCTTGCCCTTGGCGATCACGCTGGCCGACGTCAGCAGGATTGCCTGACCCTCGGAGTACAGGCTCCGCGCGCCGCCGGTGCCGCCACCGACGGGGATGGCGTCCGTGTCCCCCTGGCGAATGCGGATCTTCTCGCCATCGATGCCGAGCTGATCAACCGTCAGCTGAACATAGGCCGTCTCATGCCCCTGACCCGTGCTCTGCGTGCCGACATAGACGTCGACAAACCCATCCTCGGCAAACTTGATTTCGGCGCGTTCGGTCGGTGCGCCGCCGGTCGCTTCGAGGTAATAGCCCATGCCGATACCGCGCAGCTTGCCACGGGCGGCAGCGGCCTTCCGGCGGCCTTCGAACCCGGCCCAGTCGATCTTTTCCAACGCCGCATCCAGCACGCGCTGGAAGTCGCCGCTGTCATACATCTGGTTCATGGCCGACCGGTACGGCATGGCGCTGGGCGGGACCATGTTGAGCCGGCGGATCTCGATCCGGTCCATGCCGATGTCGTGCGCGGCGGCGTCGATCAGGCGCTCGACCAGATAATTGCTCTCCGGCCGGCCGGCACCGCGGTAGGCATCGACAGGAACCGTATTGGTGAACGCGCCTACGACGTTGGCATAGATGGCCTGGAACCCATAAACGCTGGCCAGCACCTTCGTACCGGCCATGGTCGGGATGAACGGGCCGTAATTGGAATAATAGGCGCCCATGTTGGCGACGTTGCGGGTGCGCATGGCCAGGAACCGGCCGTCCTTGTCCAGCGCCATCTCACCCCGGGTGATATTGTCGCGGCCGTGGCTGTCGGACACGAAGGCCTCACTTCGCTCGCTGGTCCACTTGACGGGGCGGCCAAGCTTGCGGGCGGCGTAACAAACTAGGATTTGCTCCGGGTAGAGGAACAGCTTCATACCGAACCCGCCGCCCACGTCGGGCGTCACGACACGGAACCGGTCTTCGGGCAGGTTGAAGATCGTCTTCGCCAGTTGGGTACGGATGCTCCAGCCGCCCTGCGTGTTGGTGTAGAGCGTGAAGCGTCCATCCTCGAACTGCGCCGCCGCCGCCCGCGTTTCAAGCGAGGCGACGACGATGCGGTTGTTCACGACCGTCAAGCGCGTAACGTGTGCGGCCTGGGCGAAAAGCGCGTCGACCTTGGCCTTGTCGCCGATCTCCCAATCGAACGCCATGTTGCCCGGTACGTCGTCCCATACGGCCGGCGCGCCTGCATCGAGCGTGGCGCCCAGGTCGGTTACGCTGGGCAGAATCTCGTATTCGACAAACACCGCTTCTGCCGCATCCCGCGCGGCCTGGTGGGTTTCGGCCACAATGAACGCGACCGGGTCACCCACGTGGCGAACGGCGCCGCTGGCCAACGCATGGTGCGGCACCTCGGCGCGCTTGCTGCCGTCGCGGTTGGTGATCGGCACGCCGCAGGGAATGCCGCCGATGCCGTCCGCGGTAAGGTCGGCCCCCGTATAGATGGCGAGCACGCCGGGTAGCGCCCGGGCCGCCTCGACATCCATGGTGGTGATGCGGGCAGCGGCGTGCGGGCTGCGTAGGACAGTGGCCACGGCTTCGTTCGGGAGCGCAATATCGTCCGTATAGCGGCCTGCGCCGGTCAGCAAGCGGGGATCTTCCACACGGCGAACGTTTTGGGCCAGGCCGAACTTGGTCATTGTGGAGGCTCTCCGATGGTTACAGTCTTAACTATGGCGGGCGTGCTGGACGCCAAGGGTCTATTCGGCAGGTGCGGGGGCGCGGGCTCCGGTTTGACGGCCGAACCAGGTCTTTACCCGCTCACGCCCGGTCTGGAAGACCACGTATAGCATTGGAATGAGAAAAATGCCGATGGTGCTGGCGGCGATCATGCCAGCGAACACCGGCGTGCCCACCGCCCGGCGGCTGATGGCAGCCGCACCGTCGGCGAATACGAGCGGATAGAGGCCGAGCACAAAAGCGATCGACGTCATCATCACCGCGCGGAACCGGGTCTTGGCACCCAGCTGCGCCGCCTCCGCAATGCTGCGGCCCTGCTCCCGCTGATCCTTGGCGAACTCCACGATCAGGATGCCGTTCTTGGCCGCCAGCGCGATCAGCACCACAAGCCCGATTTGCGCATAAAGATCGAGCGACAGTTTGGCCAGGTACAGTCCGCCAAACGAGCCCAGCACGCCCACGGTGACCGACAGCAGCACCGGCACTGGGATAACCCAGCTTTCGTACAGCGCCACCAGGAACAGGTAGGCGAACAGCACCGCCAGTCCCAGGATCTTGCCGGTCTGGCCGGACGCTGTGCGCTCCTGGTACGCCGTGCCCGTCCATTCGTACGAATAACCGGGCGGCAGCGTCTTGGCGCTCACGGCCTCCATCGCAATCAGCGCGTCGCTGGACGACACGCCGGCCTTGGGCGCGCCCTGGATCGTGATGGAGCGGTAGTTGTTGTAGCGGCTGATGGTTTGCGGCCCCAGCACGATCCGCGCGTCGGCGATGGACCGCAGCGGCACCATCGTCCCGGCCCGGTTGCGCACGTGGATACGCCAGATGGCAGGGATATCGGTGCGGTCGGCCGCCTCACCCTGGATAATGACCTGCCAGGTGCGACCGAACAGGTTGAAGTCGTTAACGTAGATGCCGCCCAGCGTTGCCTGCAGCGCGGTAAACACGTCGCTCGTCGCAACCCCCAGCGCCTGCGCCTTGTCCCGGTCGATGTCGAGGTAGATCGAGGGTGTCGTCGGGCTGAATGTGCTGAACACACGGTTCAGCCGCGGGTCCTGATTGGCGCCGGCCAGCAACCCGCCCAGCACGGGGCCCATCGCAGCCGGCTCCAGCCCTTCCAGGTTTTGCAGCTGGTATTCGAAACCGCCGCCGGTGGACAACCCGATGATGGGAGGCAGGTTGAGCGGAAAGATCGTGGCCGAACGGATGCCTTGCACGCCGCTGAACATCTTGCCGATCAGCACCTGCACCTTGTCGCTCGCGTCCTTGCGGTCCGCAAACGGCTTGAGGCGCATGACGAGGAAGGCCGCATTGGACTGCGCCCCGCCATCCAGGAACGAGAAGCCGACGATCGACAGCACGTTCTGGATTTGCGGGATACTCTTGGCCACGCCCTCCACCCGCTCCACCACGGCCCGGGTGCGTGTGACGCTCGCCCCATCGGGCAATTGCACGACGGTGAAGAACGCGCCCTGGTCTTCTTCGGGCAGGAACCCGGTGGGCGTGACCTTACTTAGGCCATAGATGCCGCCCCCGCAGGCGACGACCACGACGACAGCCACGATCGCAACCCGGACCAGCCGCGTCACCGCCGCCGTGTACCGGTCGCGCACCCAGTCGATTGCGCGCCCAACCCGTCCCATGACGCCCCGGCGCTCGCCCGTGTGGCGCAGGAATACGCCGCACAGGGCGGGCGAAAGCGTCAGCGCGTTCACAGCCGAAATCAGCATCGCGACCGAGATCGTGACCGCAAACTGCTTGAACAGCGTGCCGGAGATGCCGGGGATGAAGCCGATCGGCACGAACACGCTCAGCAGCACCAAAGTGATGGCGATTATGGGTGCCGTAATCTGGCGCATCGCTTTCTTGGTCGCCTCTTGCGGGCTGAGATCCGGCTCCTCGTCCAGCACGCGCTCCACGTTTTCCACGACGACGATCGCATCATCGACCACGATGCCGATGGCGAGCACGAGCGCCAGCAGCGATACCGTGTTGGCCGAGTATCCCAGCGCCAGCAGCACGGCGAAGGTGCCGACCAGGCTGACAGGCACGGCGATGGTGGGAATGAGTGTTGCGCGGAAATTGCCCAGGAATAGGAACACGACCACCACGACCAGGGCGAACGCCTCGATCAACGTACGCTTCACCTCGTCGATCGTGTCGCTGACGAAGGTCGAGCTGTTGTAGAACACGACGGATTTCAGGCCCTCGGGATAGCGGGTGCTGAGCTCGTTCAGCGCGTCCTGCACCCGGGCGGCGGTCTGGACGGCATTGGCGCCCGGGGCCAGGTACACGCCCATGGTGACGGCCGGGTTGCCGTTCAGCCGGCTCTCGCTATCGCGCGTGGCGGCGCCGAGCTCCAGCCGGGCCACGTCGCGCACCCGCAATACCGAGCCGTCCGGATTGGCGCGGACGATGATGTTGCCGAACTCTTCGGTGGTCGTCAGGCGCCCCTTGGTCTGCAAATTGATCTGGAATTGCGTCGAATCGTCCGTCGGCCGCGCCCCGATGCGGCCCACGGGGGCCTGCACGTTCTGTTGCTGAATGGCGAGGATGATGTCGGACGGGGCCAGGTTCAGGCTGATCAGGCGGTCGGTTTCGAACCAGATGCGCATCGAGTAGTCGAGTGCCCCGAACAACGCGGCGGAGCCGACGCCGGATACGCGGCTCAGGCGGTCGAGCACATTGATCGTCACGTAGTTGCTGATGAACAGCGTGTCGTGCTTGTCGCTGCTGAACGCCAGGAATTCGAGGATGGCCGACGAGCGCTTTTGCACCGTCACCCCGCCCCGCTGCACCTCGGCCGGCAGGCGGGACAGGGCGGCCTGCACCCGGTTGTTGACGTTGACGGTGTTGATGTCCGGGTTGCTGCCCAGGTTGAAGCTGACGGTCAGTGTATAGCTGCCATCGTTGCCGCTGTTGGACTTCATATACAGCATCTGGTCCGCGCCGTTGACTTGCGCCTCCAGCGGCTGCGCCACCGTAGCCTCCACGACTGCGGCGGATGCGCCGGGGTAGCGGGCGGTCACCTGCACCTGCGGCGGCACGATGTCCGGGAACTGGCTGACGGGGATCACCGTCAGCGCGATCAGCCCGGCGATCACGGTGATGATCGCAATGACGATCGCCAGGCGCGGCCGGTCGACGAAGACGGCAGAGATCATGGCGTGCTCACGTCCGGGGGGCTTGGGCGGGTAGGGTGGGGGGCGCACTGACCGGCGCTGGGGCGACCACGCCGCCGGCGCGCACGCGCTGCATACCATCGGCCACAATCGTCTCACCCGCCTTTAGGCCGTCCGTCACGATCGCGGTGCCAGGCGTACTCTGGCCCAGCTGGATTCGCCGCCGCTCCGCCTTGTTACCCTCGCCGATCACCCAGACGTAGCTTCCTTGCTGGTCCGACAGCACGCTTTGGCGTGGGATCGCCATGGCCTGCACCGGGGTGACGCCCTGCAGCGTGACCGTCACAAACATGCCGTCCGTCAGGTCCCGGTTACCGAGCTCGCCCGCCTTGCTGCTAAGGCGGACCGGGTTGGGTATACGGGCGCGCAGGTTGAGCGTGTCGGTGTTGGGGGCCACGACCGGGTCCACATAGTCGAGCGCGCCGGTTGGCGCGTACTCGCGGCCATTGGGCAAGCGGATCTTGACCGACACGGCCGCAAGCCCGCCTTTGTCGCCATAGCGTTCCCGCAAATCCAGCACGGCGCGGACGCTGACGGGAAAAATCACGTACATCGGATCCTGGCTCACGATCGTCGCCAGCACGCCGCTGCTGGGACTTACCACATTGCCCTCCGTCACCGCCGTCCGGCTGATACGGCCGTCGATCGGGGCCTTGATCTCGGTATAATCCAGGTTAATTTGCGACTGCCGCAACTGGGCCTGTGCGCCAGCGAG
>JANONC010000032.1:0-20543 GCA_031420655.1 Rhodospirillales bacterium
CGACGGCCGTGTGGTCGATGGCGATGCATCGGCCGAAGGTGCCGGCACGGGCGCGTCGATCGGAACCGTTCTGGGCGGCGGTGCCGGCCTGCTGGCAGGGATCGGCGCGTTGGCCATTCCCGGCGTGGGCCCGATTGTTGCCGCAGGCTGGCTCGTCGCCGCGCTGACCGGCGCCGGTGTCGGTGCGGCCGCTGGCGGTCTGCTCGGCTCATTGACGGGTGCCGGGGTCGACGAAGCGGATGCGCACGTCCATGTCGAAGGCGTACGCCGTGGCGGCACGCTCGTCACGGTGCGGGCGGACGATGCGCAGGTCGGACGTGTAGAATCCGTGCTGGACGCGCGTACGCCGGTCGACATCGTTGCCCGCCGGAACGAGTACCAGGCCGAAGGTTGGACGGCGCACGACACGAGTGCGACGCCGTACACATCGGAACAGGTATTGGCCGAGCGGAACCGCCGTATCGGCTCCATCTAGTAATATGCTGACCCGGCCAGCATCGTGCTGGCCGGGTTTGTTCCTTGAAGGTACAAACGCATGTCCCGTCTCGCCGATCGTTTGTCCCACTCCGACCAGCTGCGCGCCCTGCGGGAGCAGGCAGAGTCGGTCATGGGTGCCGCCCGCCCGGCGGTGACCGGCGCAGCCAAGGCAGCGCGCGATACGGCGGCCGATGTCCAAACCGCCGTCACCGATCCGGTCCGCCGCATACTCGATTACCTCCCGACCGTTCTGGACATCATCGCCACCTTCCGAACCCGGTCCGTCCATGCCGCAGAGCGCGCGACGGGTGCTATGCAGGATGCGATGCCGACGCGAAAGCGAGCCATGGCTTACGTGCCGTCCCGCCCAGCGATGATGGCGACGGTACGTCCAGTGCTGCTGGGAATGGCGATCGCCGCGGCAGGGTACGCTGCTTACCGGTACGCGCGCCGCCGCTGAGCGCACGCACGGAACCAAGGCCCTGTGCACCACCACAGAGGTTTTGCTCTTTGTGCAGGACCTCACTCAGCTTGCTGCTGGGCCACATGCGCGACCGTCGTCATCATGGCGTGCCTAGTTCTGACCTAGCTGTCGAACCGCTCCATATGCGCTAGGGCGAGCGTGGCAGATCCAAACGTCGGTCTAGGCGGGAGGAATGGCCCGTTTTTTGGTGCGCGCGCTCGTGTCGGGATCGGTGATCACGCTGCCACCGGTGTCGATGAAATGCCATTCGTCATCGCGCCGCACGCGGGCGGCGGCCGTAGTTTCATACGGCGACAAACCACCTTGCCCGGCTTGCGTTGCATTCGAAACGACCGGGGATCATGAGGTTTTAATGGTGCAGGACAGTGGGACGCTCATCTGCTTTTCGCACCTGCGCTGGGATTTCGTCTTCCAGCGGCCCCAGCACTTGCTGACCCGGGCGGCGCGCACGCATCAAGTGGTGTTTTGGGAGGAGCCGGTTTTGACCGGGGGGCCTCCCGCGCTGGCCCGCCGCCAGACGCCGGAAGGGGTGTGGGTGATCCAGCCCCTGCTGCCGCTGGAACCTGACGTCGCCGTCGACAATGCCCGGCTACGCGCGTTGCTGGACGGCCTGCTGACCGAGCTGCATGTGCGCCAGCCCCTGTTATGGTTCTACACGCCGTCGGCGCTGGCCTTCGCCGGGCACCTGCGGGGGCATCTCACTGTCTATGATTGCATGGACGAACTGTCGGCCTTCGCCATGGCCGACCCGGCGCTACCCGCACAGGAACAGGCCTTACTCGCCCGCGCCGATGTGGTGTTCACGGGCGGAGCAAGCTTGTTTGCCACCAAGCAGGCGCTGCATGCCAACGTTCACCTCTTTCCATCAGGGGTCGACACCGCCCATTTCGCACCCGCCCGCACTGGCCTTACGGAACCGGCGGACCAGGCCGCCATTCCACACCCGCGGGCCGGGTTCTTTGGCGTGATCGACGAACGGATCGACTTGCCGCTGCTCGCCGCCACCGCTGCCAGCCGCCCCGGTGTGCACTTCGTCATGATCGGCCCGACGGCCAAGATCGACCCGGCCACCCTGCCGCATGCGCCCAACCTGCATTACCTCGGCCCGAAGGCATATCAGGACCTGCCCGCCTATGCCGCGCACTGGCAGGTGGGCCTGATGCCGTTCGCGCTGAACGCCAGCACGATGCATATCAGCCCGACCAAAACGCCCGAATATCTGGCCGCGGGCCTTCCGGTGGTCAGCACGCCCATCCGGGACGTGGTGGCGCAATACGCGGCGATCGACGCTGTCCAGATTGCCGATGGTCCGCAGGCGTTCGCTATGGCGCTCGACCGCGCCCTGGCCATGCCGCCCGGCTGGCGCGATCACGCGGATCATGTGCTGGCCGGCATGGGCTGGGATGGCATCTGGTCGCGCATGGCCGCCCTGATGGCGGTGCCAGCCCCGGTATATGACGTGCTGATCGTGGGTGCCGGGTTCGCCGGTGCCGTGCTCGCCGAACGGCTGGCCGCTGACGCCGGACAGCGCGTGCTACTCGTCGACCGGCGCCCGCATGTCGGCGGTAATGCCTATGACTGCCATGACGCGGCGGGCGTACTGATCCACCCCTATGGCCCGCATATTTTCCATACCAACTCCGCCCGCGTCCTGGAGTATTTGTCGCGTTTCACGGCCTGGCGGCCTTATGAACACCGGGTCCGCGCCCAGGTGCGGACGGCGCAGGGAAGGCCCGCGCAGCTCCCAGTTCCCATCAACCGCACGACAGTCAATGGCTTCTTCGGGCTTAACCTGTCCGAGCCGGAGGTGGGCGGCTTCCTCGCTAGCCAAGCGCAGCCCGTGCAACCGGTCCGGACGTCGGCCGATGTCGTGCTGGGTGCCGTGGGTCCAGCGCTGTACCGCACGTTCTTTCAGGGCTACACGCAAAAGCAATGGGGCCTGGACCCGAGCGAGCTCGACAAATCCGTAACCGCCCGCGTCCCCACCCGCATCACCGATGACGACCGGTACTTCCTGGACGAGCACCAAGTCATGCCGGCCGAGGGCTACACCCGCATGTTCGGGCGTATGCTCGACCACTCAAACATCACCGTGCGCCTGTTGTGCGATTATGACGATGTCGATCCCGCCACGTATCGCAGCCTTATCTATACCGGCCCGGTCGACGCCTATTTCGGCTACCGCTATGGCAGGCTGCCCTACCGGTCCCTGCGCTTCGAACACGCGACGATCGGTCAGGCCCAAGTGCAGGATGTGGCGGTCATCAACTATCCCGATCCAGCCGTGCCCCACACCCGCATCACAGAGTTCAAGCATTTGACCGGGCAGGGACATCCGCAGACCAGCCTGTGTACCGAATATCCGGCGGCCGAAGGCGACCCGTACTACCCGATCCCCCGGCCAGAAAATGCAGCGCTGTATCGCAAGTACCAGGCGCTGGCGGACGCCACGCCGGACGTGACGTTCGTGGGCCGCCTGGCCACGTACAAATACTACAACATGGATCAGGTCGTGGCGCAGGCGCTGGCCACTTACGACCGGCTGATGGCACCCCACCAGGTGTCGGAGGCGGCGGATTGACGGGCCGTGCGGTGCTGGCCTGGATGATGATCGCCGTACCGGTGCATGCCGAGACGTTGACGGTGACCATCGGCCCGGTGCGTAACACCGAGGGGTTGGTTCAGGTCTGCCTATTCGCCAGCCCGGCCGGCTTTCCCGACTGCGCCGGCAATCCCGGTGTCCAGCGCCGCCGCCTTCCGGCCGCACTTGGCACTGTTCGTACGACGTTCGACGTGCCGCCCGGCGTTTATGCCGTCACCGTCTTTCACGACGAAAAGCAAAGCGGCCATGTCGAAACCAACTTCCTCGGCATTCCCCGGAGCGGCGTCGGTGCCAGCAACGACCCCACCGCCCGCTTCGGCCCGCCCGGCTTCGACGCCGCTGCGTTCACGATGCCGAACCGGCCCGCCACGATTGCGATCACGCTGCGCTATCCCTAACCCGCCACGGTCCGGATACTGTGGCGGGACACCAGCGCGGCATCCGACGTGAACGGTGCCTGCGGATGTTCCATCATTGAGCCGGCTCCTCCTCCGCCAGCGCGGCCGCTGTCTCTCGCGCAGCAGTAGGTGGGTCCAGGTACCAGGGTACGACGAGCACCGAAACGCCGGGGCAGTCCAGCAACTGCCGGCGCAGGCGGTGGATGCGGCCCGTGTGCAGCAGCGCCTCCCACCAGCGTGCGCCGGCTAGTTCGGTCAACACCACGATCGCGGGGCGGCCGGGGAAATGATCTTGCAGCGCCGCCACTTCGCGCAGCAGCGGGGCCAGCACGCTGCGGTAGGGCGAGGATTGCACATGCAGCACCGGCGCGGGCAGCCCGGCGGCAGCGGCCGGGTCTGAGACGAAGCGCGTCCACTCCTGCTGCAGCCTGCCTTCATGCGCCTCGGCGTCCGGGCCTTCCAGGTCGGTCAGATGCAGCGCCACCACATCGGGTGACAGCCGGGCGGCGAGGGTCAGCGCATTCTGCATCCGGCGGTCCCAGCGCTCGGCGAGCACGAGCACGACGGGCGGCGCATGGCTGGACAAATCGACGGCGCGGCGGCTGCCGACCAGCATCTGGCGCTCGATCTGGCGGTAATAGCGCCGCACCATCAGCAACGCGCCCAGCGTAGCGGGAATGATCAACACGGTCAGCCAGGCGCCCTCGGTGAACTTGGCCACCAGAATGATGGCCAGCGCCGCGCCCGTCGCAATCGCACCCAGCCCGTTGGCGGCCAGGCGCAGATGGTCGACGTGGCCGGACCGCTCCCGCAGCCAATGCGCCGCCATACCGGCCTGGCTGAGGGTAAAGGACAGGAACGCGCCCACGGCGAATAGTGGGATCAACCGGTCGGTAATGCCGCCAAATCCCACCAGCAGCAGCCCCGCGCCACCCGCCAGAAAGCCGACCCCGGCCGTGTACACCAGCCGCCGCCCTGACAAGGCGAACGCGTGCGGCAGATACCCGTCGGCGGCCACCAGCCGGCACAGGCGGGGGAAGCCGACAAAGCTCGTATTGGCCGACAGGCACAGCACGAACAGCACGGCGCCGATCGTCACGTTATACAGCACCCCCCGCCCCACGACCCCCGACACCAATTGCGACAGCACGCTTTGATAATCCGGCGCCAACTGGTCCATCGCCTGAATGCCGCGCCCGGCCACCACGTGGCCGATCCCGAGCAGCAGCACACCCAGCACGACGCAGATCACCACCAGCGTCTGCTGGGCACGTTTGACGGCCGGGTCGCGGAAGATGCCGACGCCGTTGCTGACGGCCTCTACCCCCGTCATGGCCGTGCACCCGGCGGCAAACGCGCGCAGCACGAGCCACACGCCCACCGCCCCGCCGGGCTGCGGCACCACGGGCGCCGGCACTTCCCACAAGGCCGCCGCCAGCACCGCCAGCAACGAGCCGATGAATAGGTACGTCGGCACCGCCAGCAGCAACCCCGTCTCTCGCGTGCCGCGTAGGTTGACCAGGGTCAGCACCGCCAGGATGGTCAGGCAGGCCGTCAGCGTGTGCGGTGCCAAAACAGGAACGGCGGACACCAGCGCGGCCACGCCTGCCGAGATACCGACCGCCACGTTCAGCATGTAATCCAGCATCAGCGCCGCCGCGGCGAGCAAGCCAGCCTTGGGGCCCAAATTCTCACGCGCAACGGTGTAGCTGCCGCCATTGCTCGGGTAGGCAGCGATGGTTTGCCAGTAGGACACGCACAGCATGGCCAGCAGCGCCAGGATCGCCCAGGTAATCGGTAGCACCACGCCCGGCCCCGCCGCGCCGGCCACGACCAGCACGGCCAGCATCGCTTCGGGTCCGTAGGCGGCGGACGCCAGCCCATCCAGGCCAAGCGCCGGCAATGCCGCGAACAGGCCGATCTTACGGCCCTCCGCCTCCCGGTTCGCCAGTGGACGGCCCAGCAACAGCGTCGTGATCGACATGCCTACTCCAAAACCAGAACGGTGAGGGTCACCCACCGCCCGCGTGAGATGTTGTAACCCCGCACGGCGTCCAGTATTCGGACGGCAACGCCGCTCTGTAACAGAGCCGCCTGCACGGCCGCCAGGTCCCGGTCGCTGACGGCCAGCGCGCCCACCTCGTGCGTCATGAGCGCGTGTGTCGCGCCGGCCGGGTCCAGCCAGCGCGTGCCGGTGCCGGCCAGGACCATGAGGCTCGGCTCGGCAAAGCCCACCGCACCCAGGGTCGTGCCCGGCGGCAGCGTCGCGACAACGGCCGGGGCCAGCCACAACGCCCGCAACCGCGGCAGCTCATAGCCAAGCACGGTTCCATAGATCAGCACGGACCCGGCGGCGGCCAGCAGCATGCGTCCGGGCGTGTAAGCGCGAACGGCCAGCACCGTGCCGGCAGCTACGAGCAGCAGCCCCGGAATGAACGGTGGCCCGCCCAGTGCCAGTGGCACCGCGGCCGCCGCAACCGCCAGCGTACCCCCCACCAGCGCCGGCAAACCCATCGCAAGCCAGCGTGGCCCATGCACCGCCCGCACCAGCGCCGCAGCTCCCAGCAGGCACAGCGCGGGATACAGGGGCAGCGTATAATGCGGCAGCTTGGTCGGGACGGCTTCAAACACCAGCCAGGCGGGAACGATCCAGGCCAGCAGGAAGCGGATGGCGGGCGTCGTCCGTTCGCGCCAGGCCAACAGCGCGGCACCCGGCAGGGCGGCAGTGGTGGGGAACAGCAGTGCCGGCGCCAGCAGCGCGTGCAGGCCGGGCCAGCCGCCATGCGCGTCATCCCCGCTCGATAGCTTGCGACCCAAATCGCCGCCGACCGCGTCGGAAAAGAACCGTCCGTCCGTCGCGACGCCGATCGCCACGAACCAGGGTAGAACCATGGCCAGCAGCAGCGGCACCCCCCAGGCCGGGCGCAGTGCCAGCAACCAGCGCCAGCGCCGGTTGGCAATCGACAGCGTGATCGCGGCCAGCCCGACCACCATGGGCCCGACTGGCCCCTTCAACAGCACGGATACGCCCAGCGCCACCCAGAACGTGGCCGCCGCCCGGGCGCTGATGACCGGCCGCGCCAGCACGGCCATCGCAACCGTGACCGCCCCCAGCAACGCCGCGTCGGTCTTGGCGATGTGCACCTCTGTCACAGTCAGCGCGCATGCGGCCAGCATGGCCGCCGCCAGCAGTCCCTCGCGCCGGGTAAACAACGTGGTGCCCAGGCTGAACGTCGCCAGCACAGCTATCCATGCGCCCAGGGCGGAGGGGATGCGGTACGGCCAGACTGGGTTTGACTGCGCCAGCCCGGCGGCGTGGGCGGCGGCGGCGAACGGTGCCTGCAACCAATGGATACCGATCGGCTTGCGGTTGCGTGCCTCCGTACCGTTCATGATGCGGACGTAGTCGCCCGTCTCCAGCATCTGCTTGGTGGCCTGCACGAACCGGCTTTCGTCCCGGTCGCCCGGCGGCAGGGTAAAAAAGCCGGGTGCCCAGAGCAGCAGGCACAGCAGAGTCAGCACGAGGCGTGGCCGCCGGGTCAGGATCAGGTGGTCCAGCATGGCCCGGCCCTATCATGCGCGGCAAAACCGCGCCATGAACCGCCGATGGCGAACATGACCGACCCCACCCGCGCGATTGCGTGGGAGCTGCTGCATGCGGTGCTCGATATGCGCCGCCCGCTGGACGATGCACTGGACGCGCAAACCGGCTTCGAACCGCGTGACCGCGCCGCCGCGCACCGCCTGGCCGCCGCCGTGCTGCGCCGCCTGGGCTCCATCGACGCGGTGCTGGAGCCATTCCTGAACCGCGCACCGCCAGAGGGGGTACGTCACGCGCTCCGGCTAGGCGCGGCCGGCGTGTTGCTGCTCGATACACCCGCCCATGCGGCGGTGGGTACGGCCGTGGCGCTGGTGCGGGCGCGCGGACTGGCTCCGTTTGCGGGTTTGGTCAACGCGGTGCTGCGCAAGGTTGCGGCGGCAGGCCCGGCTACACTGGACGGGCTGGACGGGCCCCGGCTCGACACGCCTGCCTGGCTCTGGACCAGCTGGGGGCCAGACGCGCGTGCGATTGCGACGGCCCATGAGCAGGAGGCACCGATCGACCTCACCTTACGCGGGGACGGAGCGGATCCAGGCGGCGACCCCCTGCCCGGCGGTGGACGCCGCTGGCCGCCGGGCACGCGGGTGGCGGAACTGCCGGGCTTTGCCGAAGGGTCGTTCTGGGTTCAGGACGAGGCCGCGGGCTGGCCCGCCCGCCTGCTCGGTGTCACGGCTGGTGAGCGTGTCGCCGATCTTTGCGCCGCACCGGGTGGTAAGACGGCGCAACTGGCCGCCGCCGGGGCCACTGTCTATGCCATTGAACGGGACGCCACCCGGCTCCGGCGGTTGCACGAAAACCTCGCCCGGCTCCGCCTGCCGGTTGAGATCGTGCAGGCTGACGCGCTGGATTGGGTGCCGCCGGACAAGCTGGACGCGGTGCTGCTCGATGCGCCCTGTAGTGCCACGGGCACCATCCGCCGCCATCCGGACGTGATGCGCCTGAAGCGGCCGCGCGACGTGGCGGAGCTTGCGGCCAACCAGACCCGGTTACTGGCGTCGGCCGCAGGTATGCTGCGGTCTGGCGGGCGGCTTGTGTACGCCGTGTGTTCGTTACAGCCCGAGGAAGGCCCGGGTCAGCTCGGCACCGTGCCGCCCAGCCTGCGCCCGCTGCCCTTCAGCGCAGACGAGCTGGCCGAGCTGCCGCAGGCCCGTACGCAAGAAGGCTGGTTCCGGAGCCATCCCGGCATGGGGATGGACGGGTTCTTTGCCGCGCGCTTCATCCGGCGCTAGAGCTTGCTCAAAGGGGACGCAGTCATGGAGACGCCGCCATTCCGTGCCGACCACGTGGGAAGCCTGTTGCGCCCCGCAACCGTCAAGGCCGCCCGCGACCAGGTGCGCGCCGGAACACTGGACGCCGCCGGGTTAAAAGCCGTGGAGGATGCAGCGATCATCGAGCTGATCCGTCATCAGGAGGCGATCGGTCTGCATTCGATCACCGATGGCGAGGCCCGGCGGGCGTACTGGCACTTCGACTTTCTGGAGCACCTGCAGGGCGTCACCGCCGTCGACCTCGACAGCGGGATGAACTTCAAGGGTAATTTCAGCATCAACAAGGCGCTCCGCATCACGGGCAAGGTGGCATTCGAGGGCCACCCGATGCTGGATCATTTCAAGTTCCTGGCCGCTCACACGTCGCGCACGGCCAAGATGACGATCCCCGGCCCATCCATGCTGCACTACCGCGGCGGGCGGCAGATGATGAACGTCGGTGCCTATAGCGACATGGACCAGTTCTATGCCGATCTGGGTGCGGCGTATAACAAGGCCGTCCACGCGTTCTATGACGCAGGCTGCCGTTACTTGCAGCTGGACGACATCTCATTCGCCTATCTATGCGACCCGGATCAGCAAGAGATGCTGCGTGCGCGTGGCGATGACCCGGCGCGCCAGCCAGAAATCTACGCGGGCCTCGTGCGCGCCGCGCTGGCGGACAAGCCGACCGACCTTGTTGTCACCATGCACCTCTGCCGCGGCAATTTCCGCAGCACCTTTATCGCGTCCGGCGGGTACGAGCCGGTGGCGGAGCTGTTGTTCAACACCATGCCGATCGACGGCTACTTCATGGAATGGGACACCGATCGCGCGGGCGGGTTCGAGCCGCTGCGCTTTCTGCCAAAGGGCAAGCGGGTCGTGCTGGGGCTGGTCACATCCAAGACGGGCGTGCTGGAAGACCGGAACGCCGTGCAGCGCCGGATCGAGGACGCAGCGAAGTTTGCGCCGCTGGATCAGCTGTGCCTGTCGCCACAATGCGGCTTTGCCTCCACGCAAGAGGGCAACACGCTGGCCGAAACCGAGCAATGGGCGAAGCTGTCCATGATCGTGGACTTGGCGGCGGAGGTCTGGGCGTAGCCTCTCAGCCCGTGCGGTTCGCGTCGGACTTCGCCGATGCGGCGGTGGTGCTGCCGCTGGTGGGCCTCGTGTGGATGGTGCTGGGGCCACGCGGCACGCGCTGGGCGATGGCGTGTGCCGGCACGCTGGGCGCGATACTGGTGCTGAAGGCCATCAGCTTCCGCCTGACGGCGCCGTGGCCGTTTTCACCCAGCGGCCACACGGCCTCGGCCGCAATCGTGTATGGCGGGCTGGCGTGGGTATTGTTGCGGCCCCGTGCGGGCCGTGTGTTGCCTGGCGTGCTCGCTGCCTGCGTCACCGCTGGCATCGGGTGGACCAGGCTGGCGCTGGGTGCGCATTCGGTGGCCGAAGTTGCGGCTGGGGCAGCGATCGGCACAGCCGGGCTAGTATGGTTGACGCAGGTCGTGCCCTTGGCCGGACGGGCCTGGCCCGCGCTGGCTATGACTGCTTTGGTATGGTCTGCCGTGCACGGGGCGTCGCTCGGCATCGAGGAGCAACTGCGCCGGGCTATTCTGGGCTGGTAGGCCGCGGAGCCGCTAGAGCTTTTGCGGCGTAGCCCTTTCGCCATAGGGCACTACGCCTTCGTGCGATGCTGCCGCAGCCCGGCGGATCTGCCGGACCCGTACGGCTGAACAAACCGCGGAGTAAAGGCCCAGATCCCAAGCCTGCATGAAGCGAAGGTCGTCGGCGCGGGCGTGGTCGTATGCCGTAGTGGAGCCTGATGCACGCAAAGGCTCGTCAAGCCGGCCAGAACTCATTGGAGGATTCTCCCTAACCCCGGCGTTATTATTGGGAAGGAGTTAAAAAGCTTACTCGTCTGGCTGGGCAGACTCGGAAACTACTCACGCGCCAGCGGTTCCGGACAACGCTAAACGGTAGTCCTTGCCTCACTTGAGCTCATGCGCCAGCGTACGGCCATGACCGAACCGAACCAAACCGAACCCTGGCAGATGACGGCCACCGCCATAGCCGAAGCCGTTCGCAGCCGGCGGCTGAGCGCGACCGAGGCGGTGCAGAGCGCGCTGCACCGGCTAGATCGCGTGAACCCCACCCTGAACGCCGTCGTGGAGGCACGCCATGAGCAGGCGTTGGCGGAGGCGGCGGCGATTGACGCGGCCGTCGCCCGGGGTGAAGCGGGTCCGATGGCGGGCGTACCCATCACCGTGAAAATAAATGCCGACATGGCCGGATACGCGACCACCAACGGGCTGTTCGCGCAACAGCATCTGATGGCGACGGCCGACAACCCGGTTATCGCCAATCTCCGCCGCGCCGGGGCGATCGTGATCGGGCGGACCAACGCACCCGCTTTCTCGATCCGCTGGTTCACGAATAACGCGCTGCATGGGGCGACGCGCAATCCCCACGATCCGCGGTTGACGCCGGGTGGCTCGAGCGGTGGAGCGGCCAGTGCGGTCGCGTCCGGCATCGGCGCGTTGGCGCATGGGACGGATATCGGTGGCTCGGTCCGCTACCCGGCCTATGCGTGCGGGCTGCACGGGCTGCGGCCGTCGCTGGGCCGGGTGCCGGCGTGGAACAGCAGCTTGCCCGAGCGTGGGATCGGCCCGCAGCTGATGGCCGTGTCGGGCCCACTGGCCCGTAGCATCGCCGACGTCCGGCTTGCATTTCATACCATGGCCGCCCCGGATGCGCGCGACCCGTGGTACGTGCCGGCCCCGCTGGAGGGTCCGCCGGTGCCGGCCCGGGTCGCGCTGTGCCGCAACCCGGGCGGCATGGCCACGGTGCCGGAAGTAGACGCCGCACTGACCGCCGCCGCCCAGCGCCTGCGCGCCGCCGGGTACGACGTGACGGAAGTGACCGACACGCCGCCCTGGCAGGAGGCGACGGACCTGCAAGTGACGCTCTGGCTCGGTGAAGGCTATCCCGCGCTGTTGGCTGCGGCGGAGCGCGAGGGCGACGTGGGCGCGCTGACCGTCATCCGGCATTTCGGACCCATGGCCACCGCCCTGCCACAGGACGCCATCGCCCGCGCCCTAATTGCCCGCGCGACCATCACCCGGCGCTGGACCATGTTCCTGGACCAGCACCCGGTGCTCCTGGTGCCAAGCTCTGGCGAGCTGCCGTTTGCCGACGATCTGGATGTGACCGACTTCGCCCGGGTGTGGGCGGCGCAGCTGACGCAAACGGCCCTGCCGCTGATGGGCCTGCCGGGCCTGGCGGTGGCCACTGGGCGGCACGGGCGGACCCCGGTGGGCGTGCAGCTGATTGGGGCACGCTATCGCGAGGACCTGTTGCTTGCGGCCGGAGCTGCGATCGAAGCCGGGGGAGCACCGATCGAGCCGGTGTTCGACCCGTCATGATGCAGTACGTCGCACACACAGTTGGCGGGCCGGAGACTCTGGTGCTGGCGGAGGGTCCAGCGCCCGTACCCGGCCCCGGTGAGGTCTTGATCCACGTGCAAGCCGCGGGCGTGAACCGGCCGGACGTATCGCAGCGGCGCGGCAGCTATCCCCCGCCGCCCGGCGCCAGCCCGGTGCTGGGGCTGGAGGTCGCGGGCGTCGTGAGCGCGGCGGCACCCGATGCGGGCTGGGCCGTGGGTGACCGGGTATGCGCGCTAACCAACGGCGGAGGGTATGCGGAGTACGCTGTGGCGCCTGGCGGCCAGTGCCTGCGGTGGCCGGCCGGATATAGCGCGGTGCAGGCGGCGGCCTTGCCAGAGACGTTCTTCACCGTCTGGGCCAACTTGTTCATGATCGGCGGGCTAACTGCCGGTGAAAGCGTGCTGATCCATGGCGGCAGCAGCGGCATCGGCACCACGGCAATACAGCTCGCGAAGGCGTTCGGTGCGCGCGTGTACGTGACGGCGGGCAGCGCGGAAAAGTGCGAGGCGTGTGTCAAATTGGGAGCCGATGGCGCAATCAATTACAAGCAGTCGGATTTTGCCGACAGCGTCCATACCTTTACCAACGGTGCTGGCGTGAACGTTGTTCTGGACATGGTCGGCGCACCGTATTTCCAGCAAAATCTGCGCTGCCTGTCCATGGATGGCCGCCTGGTATTGATCGCGTTTTTGGAGGGTGCGAAGGCCCCGGTCGACCTCACGACCATCATGACCCGGCGCTTGCACGTCACTGGCAGCACCATGCGCCCGCGGACGGCGGCGCAGAAAGCGGCCATTGCGCAAGAGCTGCGGGACCGCGTCTGGCCACTGCTTGACGCCGGGCGGTGCGAGCCCGTGATCTATGCGACTTTCCCGCTCGCCGAAGCGGCCGCCGCTCATGCACTAATGGAGAGCAGCGCCCATGTGGGGAAGATCGTGCTGACAATCGAAGCAAGTCAATAATGACCGTCATGCTTGATCAAGAGAGTATCAACCGTTTCGGTATTTCGGCTGCAAGGAGGCCGTTTTTCGAACGACCTGAAAGCTTTCGGCTCAGTGTTTGTTAGATTGTAGCAGAAGCGTCATTATGCAGATTATGACCTGGTTAAAGAGTTCCGGAGTTCAGACATACAAATTCAAGTCCAAAGGCTGATGCAGCAATGAAGGTACTCCGAAAGCCTTACGATGCTGGCAAGTCTCTTTTTACCCTTTTACTGTGCCCATCCCGCCCGTGAAGGCCCACACTATGACCTCGTCGAAACTTACTTTCGCCATCGCCCTGCTCGCCCTGGCCGCGACCGCAGCCCACGCTGCCGACTACCCCGCACCCGTCCAAGCCGACTGCACGCTCCGGGACTTCCGCTTCCACACCGGCGAGACCCCGCCGGAGTTGCACCTGCACTACACGACCGTAGGCGCACCCACGGGCCAGCCGGTGCTGGTGCTGCATGGCACGGTCGGGTCTGGCACTGGGCTGCTCACGCCCGGCTTCGGGGGCGTGCTGTTCGGGCCGGGGCAGGCGCTGGACGCTGCGCGCTACTTTCTGATCCTGCCTGACTCGCTCGGGGCCGGGCAGTCGGCCAAGCCGTCGGACGGACTCGGGCCGCACTTTCCGCGCTACAACTACACGGACATGGTGCAAGCGCAGTACCGGCTCGTGACAGAATGCCTGGGCGTGCAGCACCTGCGGCTCGTACTCGGCAACTCCATGGGTGGCATGAATGCGTGGCTGTGGGGCACGACGTATCCGGGCTTCGCGGACGCGCTGGTGCCGATGGCGTCACAGCCGTCCGCCATGGCCAGCCGGAACTGGATGATGCGCCGGGCAATGATCGAGGCAATCCGGCAAGACCCGGCCTACCAGGGGGGGGCCTACCTTGCGCAACCGCCGTCGCTCCGCCTGGTCAACGTCCTGTTTGGCATCGGCACCAACGGCGGCACGCTAGCCTGGCAGGCGCAGGCCCCCACCAGCGCGCAGGCCGATGCGCTGGTTGACACGATGCTGGCCGCGCCACCGCCGGCCGACGCCAACGATTACGTCTGGCAATGGGACGCATCGCGCGATTACGACGCTGCACCCGGCCTGGAACGCATCACCGCTGCCGTGCTCGCGATCAACTCCGAAGACGACGAGCGTAACCCGCCGCAGACCGGACTCATGCAGCGGGATATGGCTCGCGTGCCACACGGCCAGCTTATGATCATTCCCGCCAGTGCCGAGACACGCGGCCACGGCACGACCGGCCTGGCCAAGTTCTGGGCTGAACAGCTGCGCGTGTTTCTCACAGGGCTCCGTTAAACCGGAGGCCCGTCACTTACCTCTAAACGCGCCGAACAGGGCCTCTCGTGGCAGAAATGCGCCGAACGTTGCAGTCGGTGGTGGGGTCAGCGCCGTGGGCGGGGCAGCGCGCGCCACCTGGGGTGTCATGACCCGGCCATAGACCAGCTTTTGATACGCCTCGCCCTTTTCCGCGTTTTGCGAGTGATAGGCTGCAACGGCCAGCGGCCAGTCCCGCATCGTGCGGTAAAGCCCACCGAGGAAGCCGGCGGCGTAGGCCGCGTTAGTGGCCGGATCGAACGCTTCCTCCAGCGTTGCGAAGGCGCGCGGGTGATGCAGTAGGCTGACCTGCATGCACCCTACGTCGACCGAGCGGGGACGCCCGGCCTGCAGGATCATCACAGCCGCAACCGCTTCGGCCTTGGTCGGGAAGAAAACGCCGGCTCCCTCCAAGTTGATCGTCCACGGCCAAGGACGCACCCGGCCTGCCTCGTCGGCGCGCCCACTTTCTGCCCGGGCGATGGCGCCAAACAGCCTGGATGGCAGGCGCGCGGCCTTTTCAGTTTCGGCAATCGCCTGTTCGCACAACGCATAGTCGTCCGCCGCCCTGACGGAAACGGGCCAAAGCAGCAGCAGCGCGCACAGCAGACGTTTCACGCCGCGATCAGACCCCCCAACCGGGCCAGCGCGGCCAAATGGCTGTCGGTATCGCCAAACAGCCGCTCGATCATCGTGATGCGCTTGAAGTGGTGGCCGACCACGTATTCCATCGTGACGCCAATACCGCCATGCAGTTGCACCGCCTCCTGCCCGATATGCCGGCCGCTGCGGCCGATTTGCACCTTGGCCGCATGCAGTGCGCGCGTCCGTTCGACCGGGTCGGGATCCGCCGCCATGACGGTCGCGTATAACGCCATGCTGCGCGCCTGTTCCAGCGACACGTACATGTCGACGGCCCGGTGCTGGAGCGCCTGATTGTCACCGATCGGGCGGCCAAACTGGGTGCGGGTCTTCATATAGTCGATGGTCAGGTCGTGCATCGCTTGCATGACGCCCACGGCTTCCGCGCACAACGCGGCCAGCGCCAGGTCGTTGACCGCCTCCAGCGCCGGCAGGGCCTCCCCCGGATCGCCTAGTGCCTCTGCACTGGCACCGTTGAAGCTGATTTCGGCCGCGCGCAACCCGTCCTGGGTGGGGTAGCCGCGCCGCGTCACGCCGGCCGTTTCGGCACCGACGAGGAACACGCCAATACCGTGCCGCTCACGATGGGTGCCGGCCGTGCGGGCGGTCACAAGCAGCTGGTCGGCACTGTCACCGTGCAAGACCAGGGACTTTTCACCCGTCACGCGCCATCCGGTGCCGTCGTGTGTGGCAGTGGTGGTGATGTCGTTCAGGCTATAGCGCGACTGGCGCTCGGCTTGCGCATAGGCCAACACCGTTTCCCCCGCGGCGATCGCCGGCACCAGCCGGGCACGCTGCTCGTCTGACCCCAAATGGCGTAGTAAGCCTCCGCACAGGACGATGGTCGCAAAATAGGGCTCTACCACCAGCGAACGGCCGAATGCTTCCATCACCAATTGCGTGTCGACCGGGCCACCACCAAAGCCGCCATCGGCTTCGCTGAAGGGCAGGCCCAACAGACCAAGCTCCGCAAACTGCGCGTACATGTCCCGGCTCCAACCCTCTGGCCCGGCACGAAAGCCCTTGCGCGCCTCGAAACCATAGCGGTCGCCCAGCAGCCGGTTGGTGCTATCGGACAACAACCGCTGCTCGTCCGTCAGATCGAAATCCATGCCGTCCCCCCGAGTTGTGCGAAGACGTTAGCGCCAACCCGCTGCCGGTGTAACCTTACAGGCCGGACTTCACGTCGTTGGCACCGCGCGTCACGGCACGGCCTGTGGCGCTCAAATCCTGGCCGGCGCCAGCGGTCGTGTTGCAGGCGGTCAGCAACGGCGCGGCAACGGAGAGCAGCACGGCGGCGATGATGAGCTTACGCATATCTGGTTTCCTCATAGGTTGCGGCGGTAGTCAGGCCACAACACGCAACCGTAGTTTCGGTTCCCACCCTATTCCGCCCTAAGTGCGCCCCACACCAGCGCCGCGGCGTCCGGATCCTCCAGCAGCGCGAGCCGGGTGGCGGCCAGCGACGCCAACCGCACCGTCAACACACGACGCCGTGCTGGGGCCAGCGGCGTGACCGGGGCATCACGGACAATCTCAGCCTCAAGCCCATGCACCATGATCCACCCGGCCGCGTCCGGCAGCAGGGCGCGGGGAAAGCTGGCGTCGACGGCAAAGTACAGCGCGTCGGCATAGTCCAGGTACTCCGGCCATTTCTGGTCCGTCAGGTAGTCGCGGGTACCGGACTTCACCTCGATACACAGCACACGGCCGTCCGGGGCGAGTGCCAGCACGTCCGCCCGGCGGCTATTGGGCAATGGCACCTCATGCACCGGCGCCCAACCCTGCATCAGGCACAGCCGGGCGACGGCCCGGCGCACCCGGGCGGCCACGGCCGGCAGCGCCTCCATCACAGGCGGTCGATGGCCCGCGCCAGCCGGACGTCCCGCGCCGACAGCCCGCCCGCGTCGTGGGTCGTCAGTACGATCGTGACCCGGCTATAGACGTTGGACCATTCGGGGTGATGGCCCTGCGTTTCGGCCAGCAGCGCCACCCGGCTCATGAAGCCCCAGGCGGCGCTGAAGTCGCGGAACTTCCATTCGCGCGTGAGGGCGTCGCGGCCGGGCACCAGCACCCAGTCCGGCAATAGCTGCGCCAGGGTGGCGCGTTCGTCGTCGTCCAACTGCTTCAAGATCCTTGACCTCCCGCCGCCAATCCCGTCCCGTGCTGACGTATGACGTATTCCTTGCCGCCCGCCCCGGAAGACCTGGCCGAGCTGGCTGACCGGGCGCTTGCCGCCATTCCCGCGCCGCTCCGCGCCCATGTCCGCCACGTCTCCATCTTGATCGAAGAGGTGGCCGATGACGAGACCCTGCTTGAGCTGGAGATCGACAATGCGTGGGAGCTGACAGGCCTCTATCGCGGCATCCCGTTCGGCCAGGCGGTGGGCGCGGTACCGCACGCGCCCGACATGATCATCCTGTATCGCGAGCCGATTCTGCTGGAATGGATCGAGAGCGGCGAGGACCTGTTCCGGTTGGTCCGCAACGTGCTGATCCACGAGATCGCGCACCATTTTGGCTTCAGCGACGCCGACATCGCGCGATTGGAAAATGAAGGTTGACCTGAACGCCGAGTGGCTGGAGGCAGACGGCCAAGGCGGCTTTGCGATGGGCACCGCCGGGCTGGTCCGCACCCGTCGCTATCACGGCCTCTTAACCACGGCGCGCGTGCCACCCACGGGTCGCATGGTGCTGATAAGCGGCGTTGAGGCCTGGGCCGGGTTTCCGCTGTCGGCCGCCCGCTACGCCCCCGGCGTCACCTACCCCGGCGGCCAGGATCGGCTGAGTGCGTTCACGGCCGAACCCTGGCCCATTTGGGTGTTTGAAGGCGACGGCGTCACGATCGAGCACAGCCTGTTTGTGGAACCAACGGGCGGTGCCACCGTGCTGCGCTGGCGTGTGCTGTCCGGCGTGGCGGCATCGCTGACAGTCCGCCCGCTGCTCGCCGTGCGCGACTATCATGCGTTGCGACACGAGGGGCCGATCGACCTGACGCCCACCGGCATGGGTCAGAACGTCAGCTGGCGGCCGGACGGGATTGCGATCGGCGCGCTCAGCAACGGCGCGTATGCGCACGACCCGATGTGGTTTCGTAACGTGCTCTATACGACTGAACAGGCGCGCGGCATGGACTGCGTGGAAGACGTCGCCAGCCCCGGCGTGTTCACCTTCGATTTGGCCGAGCGCGACGCCGTGCTGATTTTCCGCCAGGGCGACAGTCTGGCCGCGGATGCGCTGGCCCACGCGGCCGTGCTGGAAGCGGCGGAGCGCACCCGGCGTGCGGTGCCGGACAGGCTGGCGCGTTCTGCCCGCAGTTACCTGGTCGCGCGCGGTTCCGGACGCACCATCCTGGCCGGGTTCCCATGGTTCACCGATTGGGGCCGGGACACATTCATCAGTCTGCGCGGCTTGTTGCTCGGCACCGGGCACGTGGCGGCGGCGGTGGCGATCCTGCACACCTGGGCCGGGCTGATCGATGGCGGGATGGTGCCGAACCGCTTTCCGGACGATGGCGGCGCGCCCGAGTACAACACCGTCGATGGCGCGCTGTGGTTCTGCGTGGCCGTTCACGATGTGCTGGCGGCAGGCGCGGGCGGCCCGGCGCTGCGCGATGCAGTCGAGCGCGTGATCGATGGCCATATCGCAGGTACCCGCTACGGCATCGGCGTCGATGCGGACGGGCTGGTGCATGCCGGCGCGCCGGGCCAGCAGCTGACGTGGATGGACGCCAAGTACGGCGACACCGTCGTCACCCCCCGGCACGGTAAGCCGGTCGAAATACAGGCACTGTGGATCAACGCGCTGCGAAGTGCCGGGCAGTGGACAGACCGGTTTGCCTCGCTGGAACGCACCGCCACGGCCAGCCTGGCCCAGTTCCATGACCCGGCAACGGGCGGTCTGGCGGACGTGTTGCGCCCCGGTGGCACACAGGACCGCAGCGTTCGCCCCAACCAGATCTTTGCCGTGGGCGGCCTGCCGTTCCAGGTCGTGCACGGCCCGGCGGCGGCGGCGATCGTGGACCTGATGGAAGCACGCTTGCTGACCCCGATGGGCCTGCGTACGCTCGACCCAGCCGACCCGGCCTATTGCCCACGCTACGAGGGTGACGTTGTGCAGCGGGACAGCGCGTACCATCAGGGCACTGTCTGGCCGTGGCTGATGGGTGCCTACGTGCAGGCCGCGCTCCGCGTGCGTGGGCCGTCGGCCATCGCTGACCTGCGCGCGCAATGCCTGGCCCCGTTGCTGGCGCATTTGGACGCGAACTGCGGCCATGTCTGCGAAGTCGCGAACGGCACCGCCCCACACACCCCAGGCGGCTGCCCGGCGCAGGCGTGGTCGTTGGGTGAGCTGATCCGGATCCGGGGTTGGCTGGCGTAGCCTGTCCTTAATACGTGGCCCGCCCGCCGCTGATATCGAACACGGCGCCGGTGCTGAACGAGCAATCCGCGGTACACAGCCAGGCCACCAAGGCCGCGATCTCGTCCACCTCCACGAACCGCGCCATGGGGATCTTGCCCAGCATGTAGGCGATCTGCGCCTCTGTCATTTGCGCGAACAACTCGGTCTGCGCCGCCGCCGGGGTGACGCAGTTGACCAGCACGCCGGTGCCCGCCAGTTCCTTGCCGAGCGACTTCGTGAGCGCGATCAGCCCGGCTTTGCTGGCGCTGTAATGCGCCGCGTTGGGATTACCCTCCTTGCCCGCGACGGACGCGATGTTCACCACCCGGCCATAGCCTGCCGCCACCATGCCGGGCAGCAGCGCCGCGCACACCAGGAACGGCCCGGTCAGGTTAACGTCCAGCACCCGCCGCCAGGTGGCCGGGTCGAGGCTAACGACCGGCGCGTTACCGCCCGTGATGCCGGCGTTGTTGACCAGCACATCCACCCGGCCCAGCGCCGCGACCGTCGCTTCCGCCGCCGCACGGACCGAGCCCTCGTCCGTCTGGTCCATTACCGCCGTGTGGACGCCCGCGCACGCCGCCAGCGCCGCCGCATCCGCGTCCCACACGCTGACCGTGGCACCCGACGCCAGCAACCGCCGCACGATCGCCGCCCCAATCCCCCGCGCCCCGCCCGTTACCACGGCCACCCGCCCCGCCAAATCCAACTGATTCATAACCGCCCCCAAAAGCCTTCTCCCTAGCTTGGGAGAGGGTTGGGTGAGGGTTGTCAACCAGTTCATAGACTGGCCTGGCGATGGCCATCGCCAACGAGCGGGCGAGCGGCCTGCTCTTCATTCGGGTAGCATGGCGAGAGGCTGTAAAAAATCGCGCGCATCGGTAGTCTCGCTGCTGGGGCGGCGAGGTGCCAAACCTGCGCCCTGCGCCATCC
>JANONC010000033.1:0-5912 GCA_031420655.1 Rhodospirillales bacterium
GGCGGGCGGCGAGCCGGTCTACAAGTAAAAGCTCCACAAGTAACCGCAAGTTCGGACCGGTCGCGCGGCCTGTCCGGACTTTGCGATCGGAGGGTGTCTGTCAGCAACAATGTCTACACCACGACGTAAGCCGGGCGGCGCGCTTGGCGACGCACTCTTTGCCGGCCTTACCCGGGCGGCGGGCGTCCTGGTGCTGGTGCTGCTGGGTGCCATCATCGTCACGTTGTTCATCGGCGCCTTGCCTGCGTTCCAGACATACGGGCCAGGCTTTGTCTTCAACCCGGATTGGGACCCGGTGCAGGAGGTGTTTGGCGGTGCCGTACCAATCTATGGCACGATCGTCACGTCCCTCCTGGCGCTCGTCATTGCCGTGCCGGTCGCCTTCGGCATCGCATTCTTCCTGACCGAACTGGCCCCCGATTGGCTGCGCCGCCCGGTCGGCACTGCCATCGAGTTGCTCGCCGCCGTGCCCAGCATCATCTACGGCATGTGGGGTTTCTTCGTCATCGTGCCGGTCATGGCCGAGTACGTGGAACCGGCCATGATCGGTAGCATCGGCCAAATCCCCGGCATCGGCATGCTGTTCCGGGGTCCGCCCTTCGGCACAGGCATCGCCACCGCAGCACTCATCTTGGCCATCATGATCATCCCGTTCGTCGCCGCCACGATGCGCGACGTGTTCCTAACCGTGCCCGCCGTGTTCAAGGAAAGTGCCTACGGCGTCGGCTGCACGACATGGGAGGTCATGCGTTCCATCGTGCTGCCCTATACCCGCGTGTCGGTTGTGGGCGGCGTCATGCTGGGGCTGGGGCGTGCGCTGGGTGAGACGATGGCCGTCACCTTCGTCATCGGCAACACGAACCGTATCTCTGGCAGCCTGTTCGGGCCGGGCAACACCATCGCATCGATCGTGGCGCTCGAGTTTCCAGAAAGCCCGGCCGGGTCGTTGAAATTATCGGCGCTGCTGGCGTTGGGCTTCATCCTGTTCGTGATCTCGTTCATCGTGCTCGCCATCAGCCGCGTGCTGCTGCGGTCCCGGTCCAAGGGTTGATGGCTATGAGCGTCACTCTCACTTTTCCCGCGCGCGACCCGGCCGTGGCCATCGCCCTCGGCCGGGGGCGGCAGCGGTCGGACCGCGCAATGCGGGCGTTCGGCTGGGTTGCGACCGCCATCGGGCTATTTTTCTTGGCGAGCATCCTGCTCACCCTGCTTTACCGCGGCTTTGCCGGGATCAGCCTGTCAGTGTTTACCGAGGTGACTAAGCCGCCAGGCTCGGGCGGCGGATTGCTGAACGCGATTGTCGGCAGCCTGATCCAGACTGGCATCGGTACCGCCATCGGCACGCCGATCGGGCTGTTGGTCGGCACGTACCTGTCCGAGTATTCGGCCGGGTCACGGCTGGGTGGGGCGGTGCGGTTCGTGTCGGACGTGCTGCTGTCGGCGCCCAGCATCCTCATCGGCCTGTTCGTGTACCAGATTGCGGTGAAGCCGTTCGGTGGCTTTAGCGGCTGGGCCGGCTGCATCGCACTGGCGGTTATCGTGATCCCGATCGTGGTTCGCACGACGGAGGACATGCTGCGTCTGATTCCGACGGCGCTGCGGGAAGCGGCGGTTGCGCTGGGTGCGCCCAAGTGGAAGTCGATCGTATTCATCTGCTACCGCGCGGCACTCGATGGTATTCTGACCGGCGTGCTGCTCGCTATCGCCCGGGTGGCGGGTGAGACGGCACCGCTGCTGTTCACATCGCTGGGCAACCTGAATTGGTCGGCCAACCTGAGCCAGCCGATGAGCAGCTTGCCGGTCACAATCTATAATTACGCCGGCGCTTCGTTTGCGGACTGGGTCCAGCTAGCCTGGGTGGGGGCGCTGATCATCACCATGGGCGTGCTGGCCATCAATATCTCGGCGCGGATCGCGCTACGGAAGCGGAGCTGACCATGGCCGATAACACGCAGATGCAGGTTCCAACCGGTCGCGAGATGCACGCGATGCAGGTACGCTCTGGCGCCGCCATGAACCCGGCGCGGATCGCAATCAGCGACCTGGATTTTTATTACGGGACCAACAAGGCACTGAAAGGTATCGTGCTAGATCTGCCGGAACGCCAGGTGACGGGCATGATCGGTCCGTCCGGGTGCGGCAAGTCCACGCTGCTGCGCGTGCTGAACCGCATGTACGACCTCTACCCCGGCCAGCGGGCGGAGGGGCGGGTGATGATGGACGGCGTCAACATCATCGACCCAGACGTGGACCTGAACAGCCTGCGAAGCCGGGTCGGCATGGTGTTCCAGAAGCCGACGCCGTTCCCGATGTCGATCTACGAGAACATCGCCTTTGGCGTGAAGCTGCACGAAAAGCTGCCGCGGTCCGAAATGGATGAGCGGGTCGAATGGTCGCTCACCCGCGCCGCCCTCTGGGAAGAGGTCAAGGACCGGCTGAAAACGTCCGCCGCCGGCCTGTCGGGTGGGCAGCAGCAGCGCCTGTGCATCGCCCGCACGATCGCGGTACGTCCGGAAGTGATCCTGCTGGACGAACCGACCAGCGCGCTCGACCCCATCAGCACGTTGAAAGTGGAAGAGTTGATCGACGAGTTGAAACGCGATTTTACGATCGCGATCGTGACCCACAACATGCAGCAGGCCGCCCGCTGCGCCGATCAGGTCGCGTTTTTCTACCTGGGTGAAATGATCGAGGTTGCCCCGGCGGCGCAGCTGTTCACGGCGCCCAAGCAGAAGCGTACGCAAGAGTACATCACCGGCCGGTTTGGCTAGGAGCGCCCGAGCATGTCTGAAGCGCAGCACATCGTAAAATCCTTCGGCCAGGAACTGCAGCAACTGCGCAGCCTGATGGCAGAGATGGGAGGGCTGGTAGAAAACCAGGTGGCGCTGGCGACGGAGGCCGTGACGACCCAGGCTGCCGACCTCGCCACCCAGGCCGTCATGCAGGATGCAGCCGTCGATGCGATCCAGTTGCGGACGGAGCAACTGGTGATCCAGATGCTGGCGCTGCGCCAGCCGATGGCGGGTGACCTGCGGCAGATCATCGCGGCCATGAAAATCACCTCGGCCATGGAGCGGATCGGCGATTACGCCAAGAACGTGGCCAAGCGCAGCATTGTCCTGAGCCAGTTCCGGCTGCCGTTCAGCCTGACGGGACTGGCCGCGATGTCCCGGCTGGTGCAGGAAAACCTAAAATTGGTGATCGACGCCATTGGCGAGAATGACGCGAGCAAGGCACTAAAAGCCTGGAAGGCGGATGAGGCAATCGACGATTTATACAACTCGATATTCCGCGAGTTGATTACCTACATGATGGAAGACGCGCGCAGCATCACGCCCTGCACGCATTTGCTGTTCATCGCAAAGAACCTCGAGCGCATTGGCGACCACGCGACCAATATCGCTGAGACCACATACTATGCCGTCACGGGTGAGCAATTGACGGAGGAGCGGCCGAAGGGTGATGCCTCCGCCTACGCCGTTGTCCGTGTCCCCGGCGAGCAGGGCATCTGATGCTGTCCGGGCCCGTCAACCTCAATAAGCCGCTGGTCCTGGTGGTGGAGGACGAGGCCGCGCTGGCGACCATGCTGCGCTACAACCTCGAAAAACAGGGCTTTCGCGTCGAGGAAGCGGTGGACGGGCAGGAGGCGCTGACCCGGATGGCGGAAACGGTGCCGGACATCGTGTTGCTGGACTGGATGCTGCCGGTGATGAGCGGGATAGAGGTCTGCCGCCAAATCCGCCGCCGCCCGGCCACGCGCGACCTGCCGGTCATCATGGTGACGGCGCGGACTGAGGACCAGGACGCCGTGCGCGGGCTGAATACCGGCGCCGACGATTACATCACCAAGCCGTTCAGCATGGAGGCGCTGCTAGCGCGCATGCGGGCGCTGCTGCGGCGGTCGGGTGCCGTGCCGGTGCGGGGCCAGCATGTGTTTCACGACATCACCATGGACCTGACGGCGCACCGCGTGCACCGCCGCGGCCGCAGCATCCACCTGGGACCGACCGAGTTCCGCCTGCTGGAGTTCCTGATGCAGCACCCGCGCCGGGTGTTTTCGCGCGAAGAACTGCTGAACAGCGTCTGGGGTCCGGACATCCACGTCGAACCCCGCACCGTCGACGTCCACATCCGCCGCCTGCGCAAAAGCATCAACGGCGAGGGGGAGCTGGACGTCGTGCGCACCGTGCGCGCGGCGGGGTATGCGCTGGATACGGAACCGGCTTAGTTGCTCGAGTCACGGACTTTCAGACCCTTGCAGTATTCTCGGTAGCCTAACTGACGCTTACGCCTGAGCCGGACATGGTGCTAATCGCGTTCGGTACCTTGGCGCAAGGCCGTTCTTCGGAGTTTGCGACGCTGGCCGGGATACAGGCTGCTGCCTACGTCCACGCGATGGCTGCCGCTTGCGGGCTATCGGCCTTATGAAAGACAGTCGGCCCTCAAGCCAGATTGACGCCAGCGCCGAACCGGCACCAAAACGCCGCCATGCACGCCACTCTCCTTACCGAACCTTACGCCGGCCTGCAGGCCCAGGCGCTCGGCCTGGCCGAAGCCGCCGGGCTTGAGCCGCAGCCGGTCCCGATCGCCATTCGCTCGCCCTGGCATCACTTCAGCGCCCGCCTCTGGCCCGCTCCACTGCGTGCCGCCCCGCTGCCGCCCATCCCGGACGGCTTACTGTTCAGCGCCGGCGGTACCGCCGCCGTACTTGCCCGCGCCCTGCGCCGCCCCGGTCTGCGTACCGTGCAGATCCAGCACCCCCGCACCAACCCCGCCGCGTTCGACGTCGTGGTTGTCAACCGCCATGATGGCCTAACCGGTCCCAACATCATCGTCACCCGTACCGCGCTACATCGGGCAACTGCGGAACGGCTCTGGCTCGCGGGTGAGGCCTGGGCCAGCCGGCTCGCCCACCTACCGCGCCCGCTGGTCAGCGCACTGGTGGGCGGCAGCAATGGCCGGTTCTCATTCGGCGTAGCGGAGGCAGCGGCTCTTGGCGCACAGCTCGCGTCGCTGGGCACCGGCATCGCGCTCACCCCGTCCCGCCGCACGGACGCTGCCGCCATTGCCACGCTGAAAGCAGCCATAGAACCCGGCGGCGGCTGGGTGTGGGACGGTACTGGCGAGAACCCGTATTTCGGCCTGCTGGCCCTCGCCGACGCCATCGTCGTGACCGAGGACAGCGTGTCCATGTTGTCAGAAGCCTGCGCCACGCACGCGCCGGTCTACGTCGCGCGCCTACCCGGGCGCAGCCGGCGTATCCGCCAGTTTACGCAATACCTGATCGAGGACCGGCGCGTGCGCGACTTTACCGGCGTGTACGATCCCTGGCCGGTGGCGCCCCTTGACGACACGCAGGCCGCGGCAGACGAGATGCGGCACCGGTTGGGATTGTAAGATGTTGAACATTCAAACCTTTGACGCCCGGGCGGGCGGCAACGTGCTGTACAAAGCGCTGGCCCATCCGGTGGTGGCCGAAGCGGTGGCGACGCTTGCCAACAGCATCGAAGGGCCGCTCGCTATCTACGATCCGGACGGGGTAGCCGACGCGCTGTGGGCGCTGCACCCCGCCATGCCAGCGCCGGCCGAGGCGTACGTGCATGACGTGGCGCATCTGGGCCAGACCCGCGCCGGGCGTGTCGTGACACCCCTGGTCGCATTACCCGCCAGCACGGCGCGCACGCTGCTGATTGCCGCATTCGACGCTGGCCGCGTGCAGGCGCGCATCGCCCCTCTGGTGCCGCCAGGCATGAGCGTCCGCACGCTGGATGAGATCAAGCTACCCGCCTCGATGCTGACGGTGCCGGGCCGCTATCTCGATCGCACCAACTTCGCGACCAACTACGCCTTCTTCCGCGACACGGACCGGCTGCACACCCGGCTGGTGACCGCCAATTACTGGGCGGGCTACG
>JANONC010000034.1:0-9779 GCA_031420655.1 Rhodospirillales bacterium
GCCGGGTTGGGTGGTGGTTGAGAACGTCCCTGGCCTGCGAGGCCGGGGCGCGGACCGGGTTCTGGGCGACCTGGCGGCTTTCGGCTACGCCAGCTGGCCACTCGTGGTGGGTGCTGCCCATGCCGGCGCGCCCCATCGCCGGGCACGGGTGTGGGTGGTGGCGCAAGCCGTATTTGCCGACGGTGGTGGCGCGGGACTGGAAGGCTGGGTCGGCGGCGCAGCGGGAGCGTCGCCGGGCCTGCCAGCTGAACGACGCGGTGGGTGGCCGGCTCCACCCGCAGTATGCCGAGTGGATGATGGGCTTTCCGCCGGGCTGGACCGGCGCCGGCGGCTGACCGCGTTGGGTAACGCGGCGGTGCCAGGCGTGGCGGCGATGATTGGACGGGCTATTCTGACAGCTCGTTAGTGGCCGTCTTTTAGCGGCTGCCCCGCGCCTCGTCCCGCTTGCGGCCATTGAGGCTCGACAGCGCGCCGTTGTAGGCCCCGATGAAGCTGCTCGAGGTGCGGGCCGGGTCGGACCCGGTGCGCAAATCGCGTAGCAGGTCGCGGCCCTTACCGGTCAGCTCGCCAACGCGGGTGGCGTGTTGCGTGCAGTCCGTACCGGGGCGGGCGTTATGGCGAAGCGCGTATCGGACGGGACTTTGCCGCCGGCCAGGTCACGCTCAAACTTGTAGAACGCGGCGATGCTGTCGTGGACGCCGGTAAACTCGTTCATCTTGCGGGTGATGGTGGCGTCGCGCGGGGCTTCTGCGATGGGCCAGGCCGCAGGGCAGTGGTAATTTAATAGGTCGTGAAGCGCCTTTGTGCCGCCGTGCATTCTGCCGCAGAAAGGATGCGCGGCACCCCGGCGGCGCGCGCCAGCAGATATTGCCGGGCGAGCTGCTCCAGCAAATGCGCGGCGGCAACGGCGGCGTCCAGGTCTGGGCCGGCGGCGATCATGCCGTGGTTGGCGAGGAGGCAGGCGGTCCGGCCGGCCATGGCGGCGATTGATACGGTGGCCAGTTCGGGCGTACCGAACGTGACGTAGGACGCGCACCGCACGTCTGGCCCACCGAACTGCAGGACCATGTAGTGGAACGCCGGCAGGGGCTCGTTCAGGCAGGCGAGGGCGGTGCAGTGGTCGCTGTGGGTGTGGACGATGGCACCGAACTCGGGCCGGGCTTGGTACAGGGCGGCGTGCAGCGCCCATTCGCTGCTGGCGCCCGGCACCGGCGCGTCTAAGCCCATGGCGATGAAGCCGCCGGGTGTGATGGCCTGCGGCGTGGTGCGGGTGGGGCTGATGAGCATGCCCGCCTCGTCGCGTACGCTGATATTGCCGGCGGAGCCTTGGATGAGGGTCTGGCCCAGGTCGCGATAGGCCTGGGCCAGGTGTTGTCTCAAGCGGCTTTGACCTTGAGCCGGTCCTGGAACAGCTTACGCAGCTTGGCGACTTTGGGCGTGATGACGGCGCGGCAGTAGCCAGACCACGGGTTGCGGGCGAAGTAGTCCTGATGCTCGTCCTCGGCGCGCCAGAAGGTTTCGAGCGGCACGATCTGCGTCACGATCGGGCGGGGCCAGACCTTGGTCGCGTCGATTTCGGCCAGCACGGCGCGGGCGGTTTCGGCTTGTTCGTCCGACTGGGTGAGGATGATGCTGCGGTATTGCGGGCCGACGTCGGCCCCTTGCTGATCGGGCGTCGTCGGGTCGTGCAGGGTGAAGAAGACGCGCAGGATGTCGGCATAGGTGATCTGCGCCGGGTCGAACGTGAGCTGGACGACTTCGGCGTGGCCGGTGCGCTTGCCGCAGACCTGGTCGTAGGTGGGGTTGGCCGTGTGGCCGCCGGCGTAGCCCGAGACGCTGGATTGGACGCCGCGCAGTGCGGTAAATATCGGCTCCAGACACCAGAAGCATCCGCCGCCGAGGGTCGCTTGTTCCATGGGTGGTTTCTCCTTTGGTAGCGGAGATGGCGGGTGGGGGTTAGAGGGTCAAGGCTGCCGGCTTGGAGCGGATGTCCGCAAGTCCCTCCTGCGTCACTCTGCCCTTTGGCCGGGCGCCACGCGCCTGCCAATTTAAGGACCGGACGCGATCGACCAGCGCGACGCTCGATGGCTCACCGAGCAGTCTGACTTCGAAGGGATAGTCTTTGGCCTTGGCTGTTGTTGGACAACAGATTAGCAGGCATGAGTGTGCGTTGTAGGACGCCTTCGCCAAGACCACCGCCGGCCGTTGCCCTACTTGCTAATCGTCATTGTCGTGGCATCCGCGTCGCGTATCGATAACGGATCTACAATTACTTCGGCGCACCCGTCTGCCGGAGTGGGTGGGCGGTGGCGAAGGCGGGTAGGGCCATGCAGGCGGCTTGAATGGCGCGGACGGCCTGGAAGGGTGCCAGGTCCACGCCAAAGCGCTCGGCTCCGGCGACGTGGCTGGCGAGGCAGGCATCGGCCAGCGTGGGCGCGGTACCAGCGCAGAACGGGCCGGGGCCGACCTGTACCTCGTACGCCTGCAGGCCCAGCGTGAACCAGTTAGCGTTCCAGGCGATGCGTTGCGGCTCCGTCAGGCCGTGGGCGGCGAGGGCCTTTTGCACGCGGGGTACGACCAGCGGGTGGGTGTCGGCAGCGGTTATGGCGCATAGCGCGCGGATGCGGGCGCGGGCGGCCGGGTCTTGCGGCAGGAGCGGTGGGGCGGGGTGCGTCTCCTCGATCCATTCGAGGATTGCGAGCGACTGTGTGAGCACGGTGCCGTCGTCCAGCACCAGCGCGGGCACTGCCCCCATGGGGTTGATGGCGCGATATGCCGGGTCATGCTGATCGCCGCGGTCAAGATCGATCGGGTGGTCCTGCACGGTTAGGCCCTTGAGGTTGAGGGCGATGCGGACGCGGTAGGTGGCCAGCGAGCGCCAGAAGCTATGGAGGATCATGCGGGTGCTCCGGTACAAAGTGGGCTTTTCATCGCCAGGCGTGAATGCGATGTGCATGGTATGGCACGCGACATCCCAAGCTACGAACAGCTTCTTATCGCGGTGTTGCAGCACGCGGCAGACCGGGTGTGGCGGATGCGCGATCTGATCGGCCGGATTGCGGATGAGCTTGGCCTTTCGGCGGAGGAGCGGCAGGTGCTCTTGCCCGGCGGCAGTACGACCGTGATCGCCAGCCGCGTACATTGGGCCAAGACCTATCTAAAAAAGGCGGAGCTGGTGACACAGCCCGCCCTGGGGCACGTTGTGGCGACCGAGGCAGGCCGGGCTGCGCTGCAGGCCAATCCGGCCGGACTGACCCGGCAGATACTGCTCGGTCTTTCCCCCGCTTTCCGGGCCTTTGCTACCCCTGCTCCGAACGGTGCGGCCGTGATGGCGGAACCGGCCCCGGCCCCGGGCACCGATACCCCAATCGAGCGGATCGATCGCGCGGTGGCGGAGATAGACCGGGCGCTGCAGGACCAGGTGTTGGACTATCTGCTCGATAGCTCACCGGAGTTTTTCGAGCGGGTGGTGGCAAAGCTGCTGCTGGCGATGGGGTACGGCGGTTCGCTGGCCGATGCGGCGCAGCATCTGGGTGGGACGGGCGATGGCGGGGTCGATGGCGTGATCCGGCAGGACCAGCTGGGGCTAGAGCAGGTGTACGTGCAGGCCAAACGCTACCAGCCGGGCAACGCGGTCAGCGCCGAGCAGGTGCGGGGCTTTTTAGGCGCGCTGTATGGCAAGGGGGCGACGAAGGGCGTGATGATCACGACGTCCAAGTTTTCGGACAGTGCCATTGCCGCCGCGACGCAGCCGGGTCAGTTCCGGGTGGTGCTGATTGCGGGCCAGGAGCTGACTGCGCTGATGGTGCGGTTTGGCGTGGGCGTGCGGCTATCGCAGACGATCGAGATCAAACGGGTGGATCCCGCGTTCTTCGAGGTGGGCGAGGGCGAGTAGCTACCGCCGCGCCACTGTGCGCAGCCAGGCGGCGAAGGTCTCTTCCGTCAGCCCACCCGCCACCAGAGCCACCGTTTGCTGCACAGCCATTGGGGCGGGTACATCCACTTCGACGCCGTTCACTTTCAGGAACAGCACGCAACAGGTCCACGCGCTGCGTTTGTTTCCATCGTTAAACGGGTGATTTTTAGCGATGCCGTACGCGTAGCACGCTGCCAGATCGAACAAGTCGGACCCAGGCGGGCCGGCGTACTGGTGCCGGTCGGGTGCCCGATTCAGCGCGCTGCCGAGCAGGGTTTCGCTCTTGATACCTTGCAGCCCACCGTACTCGCGGATGGCCCGGTCGTGCATGAAAACAGCAACCTCGGCCTTAAGAAAGACAGGCGCTGTTACAGCCTTGCCAGTTCCCGCAGAGCCTCAGCTTGTTCACGCAAAACTTCGTAAGCAAGTGACATCTGTACATCGACCGCTTCGTAGCAGGTACGTATCGTAACACCGTCCGAGAGGACATCGCTGATCACGCGATCAACAGCGACAAACCGAGGCGAAACGTCGTTAACAGCATCAAGGTTTGCGTTCTGAGCGTCCAGAGCCACGGCGTTCATTCCAGCCTTCTTTTCAACACTTAATATTCGCTTCCGCCATACAACCGTCAAGCCCGGTGAGGGTTTTACCCTGCATGGATACCCTCGCCCCATACCGCGCCAAGCGGGATTTTAAGCAGACGCAGGAGCCGGCTGGCGCGGCCAAGGCGGGTGCGACGCATCAGTTTGTGGTGCAGAAGCATGCGGCGACGCGGTTGCATTATGATTTGCGGCTGGAGTTGGGCGGGGTGCTGAAGTCGTGGGCCGTGACGCGGGGGCCGTCCAACGATCCGTCGCAGAAGCGGCTGGCGGTGGAGGTGGAGGATCATCCGGTCGATTACGCCGGGTTCGAGGGGACTATCCCCAAGGGCAACTATGGAGCCGGGACCGTAATCGTTTGGGATCGCGGCACGTGGATGCACGTTCCGCATGGCAAGGGGTTGGATGCGGCGGGGGATCTGGCGGCGGGCGAGCTGAAGTTCCGGGTACAGGGCGAGCGGATGGTTGGTGGCTGGGTGCTGGTGCGCCTCAAGCCCCGGCCCGGCGAGAAGCAGGTGAGCTGGCTGCTGATCAAAGAGCGGGATGCGTATGCGCAGCCGGGCTCGGGCGCGGCGTTGCTGGATGTGGAAACGTCTGTCGTGACCGGGCGGACGCTGGCGCAGGTGGCGGCGGGGGAGGCTGCCCTGGCTCCAAGGGCGGCCAAGCCCAAGGCGGTCAAGCCCGAGGCGGCCAAGCCCGAGGCGGCCGGGGCGCGCGCGAAGGCCGGGGCCTGGCCCGCGTTCATCCCGCCGCAGCTCTGTACGCAGGACAAGGTGGGAACGTCCGGGGCCGGGTGGGTGCATGAGCTGAAACTCGATGGGTACCGGATGCAGGCGCATGTGCGCGGCGGCCGGGTCACGCTTTACACGCGCAACGGGCAGGATTGGACGGACCGCTTTGCGAAGGCAGCGGCCGGGCTGGGCCAGCTGCCGGACTGCGTAGTGGATGGCGAGCTGGTGGCGCTCGACGCAGCGGGCAATCCGGACTTTGCCGCGTTGCAAGCGGCGATCGAGCGGGGGCGGACGCAGGAGCTGGTGTTCTTTGCGTTCGACCTGCTGTGGCGCGAAGGCGATTGGCGCGCGCGTCCCTTGCTGGAGCGCAAGGCGGCGCTGGAGGCGATGGTGACCCCCGCCATGACGAACGTGCGGTACCTCGCGCATTTCGATGCGGCGGGGGAAGCTGTGTTGAAATCGGCCTGTCAGCTGGGGCTGGAGGGTGTGGTGTCGAAGCGGACGGACGCGCCGTACGTGTCTGGCCGGACAGAGACATGGGTGAAGTCCAAGTGCCGGGGCCGGGACGAGTTCGTGGTGGGCGGCTGGGACCGGGGGGCGGGCGGCAATCTGGTGTTGCTCGTGGGCGCGCACCGGCCCGGCGACACGGACGAAGCGCCGCTGGTGTATCTGGGCCGGGTCGGCTCGGGCGTGTCCGGGGCGGTGGCTGACCGGCTGATGGCGTTGTTCCGCCCGCGTAAGGCAGCGGCGTCACCGTTTTTGGGAGCGGCACCGAAGGCAGAAGGGTGGCTGCCGCCGTCGCTGGTGGCGGAGGTGGCCTATGAGGGCTTTACGGGCGAAGGCCGGTTGCGGCATGCGTCGTTCAAGGGCGTGCGGGAGGATAAGCCGGCAGCCGAGGTGATGGTCCCGCCGAAGGTGCACGCGCCAGAGGGGAGCGCGCCGGTGCAGCCGCCGTCGCGCGGCCGGGCCAAGCCTGCTGCCAAGGTCGCGCCGAAGCCGGGTGCAGTGCCGCCTGTGACGCATCCGGACAAGCTGCTGTGGCCCGAAGATGGCATAACCAAAGGTGATCTGGCGGCCTACTATTACGCAGTGGCCCCGCGGCTGCTGCAGTATGTGGGCGGCAGTGCGGTCAGCATCGTGCGTGCGCCGGACGGCATCCATGGCATGCGGTTCTTTCAGCGCCACGCCATGCGCGGGCAGTCCGTGCTGATCCACGCCGTGGCGGTGCCAGACGAGAAAGAGCCCTATCTGATGGTGGATAGCGCGGAGGGGCTGGTCGCGTTCGCGCAGCTGGGCGCGCTGGAGCTGCATCCCTGGGGCGCGCCGGTTTCTGACATCGAGCGTCCGGACCGGCTGGTGTTCGACCTCGATCCGGATGCAGGGCTGGATTTCGCCCGGGTGATGGACGGCGCGCGGGAGGTGCAGTCCCGGCTGCAGGCGGTGGGGCTGGCCAGTTTCGTCAAGACCACGGGTGGCAAGGGCCTGCATGTGATGACGCCGCTGGTGCCGCAGGCGCTGTGGCCAGAGGCGAAGGCGTTTGCGCGGGCGCTGTGCGTGCGCATGGCGGCCGACGCGCCGGACAAGTACGTGGCGGTGATGGCCAAGACGGCGCGGGTGGGCCGCATCTTCCTCGATTATTTGCGCAATGACCGGACAGCGACGGCGGTGGCGGCGTGGTCGCCGCGGGCGCGGAGTGGGGCGCCGGTGTCGATGCCGGTCGCATGGACGGCGCTGAAGGCGGGGTTCGATGCGTCGAAGTTCACGATCCGCACGGCACCCGCGCTGGTTTCGAAAGCGGACCCGTGGGCGGGCTTTCTGGCTGCGGCCGTGCCTTTGCCGGCTTTAAGCCGTCTGTAATACATTCATGGTGGGATGCGGGCTCCAGGTTTAGGAACTTGAGCCGATGGTCCGACCAGCCGCATCCACGATGACGCGGGACGATAGTGAAGGCTGCGGCTGCTTGGCGCACGCCAGCGTGGCGTCGTTGCAGGCGCAGGTGGAGGATTACCGGGCCGCGTTGCGCACGGCGCGGATTGGGACCTGGCGGCGGGACGTGATGACGCAGCTTCTGGTTTGGTCGCCGGAGCTGCATGAGCTGTTCGGCACCGACCCGGCGACATTCCATCCCTCGGCGGAAGCGGCGTTAGTGCTGGTGCATGCGGACGACCGGGCGATGGTGCGGGCCTCCTACGTCCGGGCGCTGGCGGGGGAGGATGTGAGTTACGAGTTTCGGGTACCGCAGACGGACGGCTCGGTGCAGTGGCGGCGGACGGAGCTGCGGCTAGAGCGGGACGCGGCGGGCGAGCCGAGTATGTTGTGTGGCGTGCTACAGGACGTGACGGAGCGGCGGCGCGCGCTGGAGCACATTCACCACCTGGCGCATTTTGACGTGCTGACGGGCGTGGCCAACCGGGCACAGCTGACGGGCGCGATGCGGCAGCATTTGGGCCGGGCGCGGCGGATGGACTCGCCGTTGGCGGTGCTGGCCATCGATCTCGACGGTTTTAAGGCGGTGAACGACCTGCTGGGTCATGCGGCGGGTGATAAGTTGCTGCAGGCGGTTGCCGCCCGGCTGCGCGACAATGTGCGCGAGGGCGACACGGTCGCGCGCCTGGGCGGCGATGAGTTTGTGGTCATCCAGGCGGAGTCGGCACAGCCGGAGGGGGCGCTGCATTTGGCGGAGCGGCTGGTGCATGTGCTGGCCGATCCCGTCAATGTCGGGGGCGCGATGGCGGCGGTCACGGCCTCGGTCGGGATTGCGCTGTTTCCGCATGACGTACCGGGGATGACGGATCTGGATGCGGCCGGGCCTGCCCTGCTGGCGGCGGCGGACACGGCGCTGTACCGGGTCAAGCGGGGCGGGCGGAACGGGCATGCGTTCTTTCAGCCCGGTATGGACGGCCAGCAACGTGAGCGCCGGGCGTTGGAGCAGGATCTGCGGATGGCGCTGGCGAACGGGCAACTGAGCCTGGCGTACCAGCCGCAGGCGGCGGCGGGCAGTGGTGAAGTGCTGGGGTTCGAGGCGCTGCTGCGCTGGACACATCCGGTGCGCGGTGTCGTGCCACCGGGGATCTTTATCAAGGTGGCGGAGGAGACGGGCTGCATCCTGCCGATCGGCGCGTGGGTGCTGCATGAGGCGTGCCGGGAGGCTGCAAGCTGGGCTGTGCCGCTGCGGATTGCGGTCAATGTGAGCGCGATGCAGGTGCACCAGGCGGATTTGCCGATGCTGGTTATGCAGGCGCTGACGGCCTCGGGGCTCGATCCCGCGCGGCTGGAACTGGAAGTGACCGAAAGCGTGCTGCTGGCAGATTTGACGGGCAGGAGCTCGTCGCCCGAACAGGTGATCGAGGCGCTGCATCGGGTGCGGGCGTTGGGCGTGCGGCTAGCGATGGACGATTTCGGCACGGGCTATTCGTCGCTGGCGAGCCTGCGTGCGTTTCCGTTTGACAAGATCAAGCTGGACCGGGGCTTTGTGGCTGATCTGGGCCGGAGTGAGGGTGCGGATGCGATCGTGCGCGCCGTGCTTGGGCTGGGCCGGGGATTGAACATGCCCGTGGTGGCGGAGGGTGTGGAGACGCTGTGTCAGGCGGCGGCGCTCCGGCGCGGCGGGTGCGATGAGCTGCAGGGCTACCTGATTGGGCGGCCGCTGCCGATTGGGTCGTATAACCGGTTGACCTCGGCGACCCAGGTGGCTGTGGGTTAAAACCTGCTCTGATCAAAGCGGGCCAGGTTCGGCCACTGACACGTAGTGCCCTGTTGGCGAATGGGGGATGGGAACCGGCCCGATTTCGTTCCGAAAACAGTTTAGTGTAAGGGCTTCTTTCCACTCTTAGTCGGCTCACGGACGCTTGATTGAGCTTAGTGCTGGTTCAGTGTCAGTTTGGCGCTTCCGGTTATCGTTAGTCGGGTTTGGGCGCTGACCGGAGTCGGCGCTAGAACCCATCTCAATCCAGAAACCAAACAGTAAGGAGCGCCACTTTATGAATAATTTTCTTGCACTCGCCGTAACAGGCTTCATCGCCTTGTCCGCTTCCAGCGCGATGGCTTTGACGCAGACCCAGACGGGTTCGTTCGGCCAGTCCACGACGGACCTTAATGGCGCCACGTTTACCGTTCCGGGCTTCAACACCTGCCTCGGCACCTTGAACAGCGCGACGATCTCGGTTGCTGGCTCGGCCATCACCAGCGGCACTATTACGAATACTGGCGCGTCGACGGCCAGCTTCACGATTACGGAGACGGTTGCGCTCACGATCAGCGGCCCGGGCACGACGCCGACCCTGAACGTCTCGTTCGTGCCGACCACGACGATCAGCAACCTGCCTGCCGGTGCGACGGCGAGCTTCGGTCCGATCACGGGTTCGAACGCGTCCGGTACGATTGCGGGCACGCCGTTGTCGGCGTTCTTCGGCCCGTCGCCGGTCACGTTCTCGGCCTCGACGTCGACCAAATTTACCGTAACGGGCGGCGGTGTTAACAACAACACGATGCTTGCGACCACGGTCGGGGGGACGGTCACGGTCGTGTACG
>JANONC010000035.1:0-16155 GCA_031420655.1 Rhodospirillales bacterium
CGCTATGCGCAGGAGCGGCTGGCACCGACCGCGGCGGCGCGCGAAAAGCTCGGCCGGATCGAGCCGGAGATTCTTGCCGAGCTGGGCGAGATGGGTTTCTTGGGTGCCACCAATAGCGCTGATTGGGGTGGGTCGGAGATCGACTACGAAACCTATGCCCAGGTAATTGAGGAGATCGCAGCCGGCGACGGTGCCGTCAGCACTCTGGTGAGCGTTCACAACGCGCCGACCTGCGAAATCCTGCAGCGCTTCGGCAACCCGGCACAAAAAGAGCAATGGCTTCGTCCGATGGCTAGCGGCCAGGTGGTGGGAAGCTTTGCGCTGACCGAAAGCGCCGCCGGGTCTGACGCAGGCGGCATCAAGACGCGCGCAACCCGCACCAACAGCGGCTACGTTGTGAACGGCAATAAGCAGTTCATCTCCAACGCATCGGTCGGTAAGACCACGATCCTGTTTGCGGTCACTGATCCGGATGCCGGTAAGAAGGGGATTTCCGCGTTTGTGGTGGCTAATGACACGCCGGGCTTTTCGGTCGCCCGGGTGGAGCACAAGCTGGGGCAAAAGGCATCCGATAGCTGTGCACTGTCGTTCGAAGACATGCATATCGATGACAGCCAGCGCATTGGGGCGGAGGGCGAGGGCCTCAAGATTGCGCTCAGCACGCTCGAAAGCGGGCGCATCGGCATCGCGGCGCAAAGTGTGGGCATGGCACGGGCGGCGCTGGATTATGCAATCGCTTATGCCAAGGAGCGGAAGCAATTCGGCCGCCCGATCATCGAGCATCAGGCGGTGGGCTTCCGGCTGGTAGAGGCCAAAACGAAGCTGGCTGCCGCGCACGAGCTGACAATGAAGGCGGCGCGCCTGAAGGATGCCGGCCGCCCGGCGCTGGAGGCGGCGGCGATGGCCAAGCTGTTTGCGTCCGAAGCGGCGGAGAGCATCTGTTCGGCAGCCATCCAGACCCTGGGTGGCTACGGCTACCTCGCTGACTATCCAGTCGAGCGTATCTACCGCGATGTCCGAGTATGTCAGATTTATGAAGGGACATCAGATGTGCAGAAGATCATCTTGCAGCGTATGCTGTAAATCACGAATACAAGGGTGTGTATTTAATCTTTAATGTCTGAGCCCTTCCTTGCAGGAGCGACGCCCGTAGTTAGATGGGTTTCTCGACATACAAGGAAGTACTCTCATGGCTCATGATATCGTTGACACCGCCGTCGCCGCTGGTTCGTTCAAGACGCTGGTCGCCGCTGTGACCGCCGCCGGTCTGGTCGACACTCTAAAGGGCGCTGGCCCGTTCACCGTGTTCGCGCCGTCCGACGACGCGTTCGCCAAGCTGCCGGCCGGCACGGTCGAAAGCCTGGTTAAGCCTGAGAACAAGGCGAAGCTTGCAGCTATCCTCACGTTGCACGTCATGGCCGGCAAGGTGATGGCCGCCGATGTGGCCGGCAAGAAGCTGAGCCCGGCTTCGGTCAATGGCGAGGCGCTGCACGTCGATGGCACCCACGGTGTCACCGTTAACGGCGCACACGTCACCACAGCCGACATCGTCTGCACGAACGGCGTTATTCACGTAATCGACGCCGTGCTGCTGCCGAAGGGCTAACTCTACCGACCGGGGTGCACAGGCACCCCGGTCTTCTCCATGGCTAAGGCTGGGGTGCGCACTTGCACCCTGGCCGTCTCCACGGCAGAACACGCCTCCGTTAGGAGACGCGCCCAGCCGATGATGTATTTCAGCCGCCTCAAGGTCGCATCGATCGTGGGCGTGTGCCTCTTGGGCCTTCTACTTTGCCTGCCCAATTTTGTCCCTGCCCCTGCGGCGTGGCTGCCGTGGCGAGCCGTGCGCCTAGGCCTCGACCTGCGCGGCGGAAGTTACTTACTGCTCGAAGTCGACATGGCAGCTGTGCTGCGTGATCGCCTGGACGCGGTGGCCGACACCGCCCGCACCACCCTTCGCACCGGCCGAATCGCCGCAGCCCCCGTGGTACAGCCTGAACAGTCGCGCGTGGTCGTGCGCCCCACCAACCTGGCGCAACTTGAAGACGCCGCCCGCCTGCTGCGTTCCGCGGCAACCGCCCAAGGTGGCCCGGCCGAGTTCGACACCGCTGTCGCTGGGTCCGAAATCCAGTTGACCCTGTCGCCCGCCGCGCTCCGTGACCGTGCCAGCAACGCCGTCCTACAATCGATCGAGATCGTCCGCCGCCGCATCGACGAAACCGGCGTGCTCGACCCGCAAATCACCCGCCAGGGCGACAATCGCATCGTGGTGCAATTGCCCGGCGTGGAAGACCCGAACCGGATCAAAGAGCTGATCGGTCGCACGGCCAAGATGACCTTTCGTTTGCTAGACGAGACCGCCGTGCCCGGTGCGCCGCCTGCTCCCGGCGTCGACCTGTTGCCGGACGAAAGCCAGCCCGGTACCCGCCTGCCCGTACGGCGCAGGACGGAGGTGGACGGGGCCAACCTGACCGACGCGCGGCCGGGCCAGGACAGCCAGCGCGGAATTTGGGTCGTGAACTTCACGTTCGACGCTGTGGGTGCCCGCAAATTCGCCGATGTCAGCAGCGCCAATGTCGGCCGGCGGTTCGCCATTGTGCTGGACGATAAAGTAATCAGCGCGCCTGTGATCAACGAAGCCATTCGCAACGGCCGCGGCCAGATCAGCGGCAACTTCACCGCGCGGTCGGCCCAGGACCTGTCCGTGTTGCTACGCGCGGGCGCCCTGCCCGCGCCGCTGACGGTCATCGAAGAACGGAGCGTGGGACCCGAGCTCGGTGCCGACAGCATCCGCGCCGGCGCATTGGCGCTGGGTGTCGGCTTTATGCTGGTCGTGGCCTACATGGGCATCTTCTACGGCCTGTTCGGCTGGTTTGCGAACATCGCCTTGTTATTCAACTTGTTCCTGCAAATCGCCGTGCTGTCGTTGCTGGAAGCAACGCTCACTCTGCCGGGCATGGCGGGCATCTTGCTCACGCTCGGCGTCGCGGTGGACGCCAACATATTGATCAACGAGCGGGTACGCGAAGAGGTCAAAGCGGGCCGCACGCCGCTCAACGCGCTCGAAACCGGCTTCCGCCGGGCCTACAGCACCATCATCGACAGCAGCGCCACTGCGTTCCTGGCCCACGTCATGCTGTTCATCTTCGGCTCCGGCCCGGTGCGTGGCTTTGCTGTGACCATCACGGTCGGCATCGTCACCACGCTGTTCACCGCAACCCTGGTGGCGCGCATGCTGATGGTGCGCTGGTACGTGTCCACCCGCCCTGCTTTGTTACCGGTGTAGCGCCATGCTCCTTCGCCCCCTGTTTCGCTTGGTGCCGGACGGCACGACCATCCAGTTCATGCGCGGCCGATTCCTGGGCCTTGCGACCTCCGCCGTGCTGTCGCTGGCCTCCCTGGTGCTGTTCTTTCATCCGGGCTTGCGCCTCGGCATTGATTTCCGCGGCGGCGTTGTGATGGAAGTGCGCACGCCGGGCCCCGCCAATTTCGACCAGCTGCGCGCCGGGCTGTCGCAGGCCAAGATCGTGGACGCCGGGTTGCAGCGGTTTGGCGCCGACGATCAGGTGCGTATCCGGCTCGATCCGCAGGGCGACCAGAACGCGACCGAGGCGACGGTCGCCCGCGTGCGCCAGGGGCTGGAGGCCGCCGCACCCGGCACCCGCGTCGTTCGTACCGATGCGGTCGGTGCAAGCGTGTCGCAAGAGTTGTTCCAGAACGGCATGCTGGCGCTCGGCCTCAGCCTGCTCATGATCCTGGCCTATATCTGGTTCCGCTTCGAGTGGCAGTTTGCGGTGGGTGCGGTCGTGACCCTGCTGCTGGACGTTACCAAGGCCATCGGCTTTCTGGTCGTGACCCGCATCGAGTTCGACCTGGTCATGGTGGCCGCCATCCTGACGGTGATCGGCTACTCCACCAACGACAAGGTGGTGGTGTATGACCGCATGCGCGAGAACCTGCGCAAGTACAAGACGATGCCGCTCCGCCAGCTGATCGACCTCAGCATCAACGAAACTCTGAACCGCACGCTGGGCACGTCGATGACGGTGTTCCTGGCCAGCATGCCGCTGGCGTTGTTCGGCGGCGCGTCGTTGCAGGGGTTCGCGCTGATGATGCTGTTCGGCATCGTGGTGGGCACCAGCAGCAGCATCTTTATTGCCGCACCGATCCTGCTGCTGTTGGGTGAAAACCGGCTGCGGCGGGATACGCGGGCGGTGGTCGCGAAGGGCTGACCGGGCTAGACCGGCTCTACCCCGCACCAGCCGGCGATCGTCAGCGCCAGGACTTGGGTCGTGGTGTGCAGGCTGGCCAGCGACACGCTTTCGTCAATGCCGTGAATGCTGTCGGCGTCCGGGCCGTAGCAGGTCGCTTGCGTGTCCTGGTACAGCGCATAGAACCGCGCATCCGTGAGGCCCGTTGCCGCATAGTGACGCACCGCCGCACCGGTCAAATCCGCATGGTGGCGGGATAGCGCCTGCGCGATCGGCTGGCTGGGCGGAAACTCGCAGCCATCGGCCATAAAGCCGCGGAACGCCACACTGAGCCCGGCACCCCGCAGGCGGGGATCGGACCCGGCAAGTGCCACCAACGCCTCGATCGACGTGCGCACCGTCTGGCAGCGTTCGGCGGGCATCACGCCCACGCGCACGCTGAAGGTGGCGCGGGTGGCGACGCTGCTGGTCCACTCACCGCCGCTGATGGTGCCCATGTTGACGTTGATGGGATGGTTGTCTTGCGCAAAGGCCGGATGCCGTCGCTCCGCCCGGTTGGCCTGGTGTTCGTAAGCGCGAAACTGCTCCATGACCACGTAAGCAGCCTCGATTGCGTTAACGCCCGCCTGCATTTCCCGCACATGAGTGGGCCGGCCGGTGACGGTGACCCAGGCCCACACCACGCCCACTTCCGCCACATACAGTGCCATGTGGCCGGGTCCAGGTTCAGGGATGACGCAGGCGTCCGGCGCGGGTAGCGCGTGGAGGACGGCCAGCGCGCCATTACCGGTGCACTCCTCCTCGATCACCGCCGCCAACTGCACGGGAGCCGCTGGTTGCAGCCCAGCCCGGCGCAGCGCGGCCATGGCCCCCACGATGGCCGCGAGCCCGGCTTTCATGTCGCCCGCCCCCCGCCCATACATCCGGCCGTCGCGAATTGCGGGTTCGAACGGCGGCGTGGTCCACAGGTCGGCCGCCCCTTCCGGCACCACGTCCACATGCCCCTGCAACAGCAGCGACTGGCCCGTCACGGTGCGCGGCTGATGCACGGCGACCACGTTATCCCGGCCGGCATAGCCGATCAGCGGCGGCGAAAAGCCGGGCTTATTGTGCAACGCATCCACATCCACCGGCACCCGCCAGGGCGTTAAACCCAGCCCGGCATAAGCGGCCGCCATAGCGTCCAGGCACCCCGTTTCCGCGCCGAGCACGCTGGGGTGACGGACCAGCGTGGCCAGCAACGCTTCGGTATCCGCCTGGCCCGCGGCGACGGCGTCCAGAATGGCACGCCGCACACTTCGATCGGGCCCTGTGCTAGTATCCTTATCCATGTCGCCCGCTCCCCTTCCGCATCTGCCGCTTGCGATGAGCCCCATCCGGCGCTTGCCCGAGGGGCTGGTCAACCGCATCGCCGCCGGCGAGGTGATCGAGCGCCCAGCCGCCGCGGTTAAGGAGTTGGTGGAGAATGCGATCGACGCCGGGGCCAGCCGCATCGCCGTCCGCCTGGAGCAGGGCGGCCTGTCGCGGATCGAGGTCGCCGACGACGGCTCCGGCATGGATGCGGACCAGCTGGTGCTGGCCGTGCAGCGCCATTGCACGAGCAAACTGGGTGGTCCAGATGCGCATCAGTTAACCGACATCCGCACGCTCGGCTTCCGCGGCGAGGCGCTGCCCAGCATCGGTGCCGCCGCCCGGTTGTCACTCACGTCACGGGTGCCAGGCACGGCGCATGGCTATGTGATCCGGGTGGAGGGCGGGCATCTGACACCGCCCATCCCGGCCGCCACCGTGCCCGGCACCGTCGCGGTGGTCGCCGACCTGTTCTACGCCACCCCGGCCCGGCGCAAATTTCTCAAGCACCCGCGCACGGAGGGCGAGCAGGCCGAACTTGCCGTGCGTCGCCTGGCCTTTGCCGCCCCGGGCGTGGCGTTCCGGTGCGAGCTCGATGGCCGGGTGGCGTTCGACTTGCCAGCACAACCAATGGCGGCGCGGGCGGCGGCGCTGCTGGGGCTCGATGCGGATGCGCTGGTGCCGGTGGACGCCACGCGGGACAGCCCGGCTGGGCCGCTTTGCCTGACGGGGCTGATTGCCGGGCCGCAGCACCACCGGGCGACCGCGGCGTACCAAAGCCTGGTGGTAAACGACCGGCCGGTGACGGACCCGGTGTTGCGCACGGCGCTCCGCGTCGCCTACCGCGACGTGCTGGTCCCGGGCCGCCATCCCATCGTGGCGCTGGTGCTCACCCTGCCCGCCGCCAGCGTCGACGTGAACGTGCATCCCGCCAAGACCGAGCTTCGATTCCAGGACCCGGTGGCCGTGCGGTCGCTGGTGATCGGTACGCTCACCCGGGCACTGGCAAACGGAGCCGTCGCGGCCGGTTTATCCCCGCGTCGCCCCGGCCTGTCGCGGCTCAATTATGGGTTCCGGCCACCCGAACCGGCAGCGGCGGGCTTTGCCGAGGCCGCGCTGCCCTTCGGTGCTCCGGGCGCCCGCATGCTCCCCGCTCCGGCCGTCACGTCCCATCCGCTGGGGGCACCGGTGGCACAGGTGCTGGACACGTACGTGCTGGCCGTCACCGCCGCTGGGGCGCTGGTGATCGTGGATCAACACGCGGCGCATGAACGGCTGGTGCATGAACGCCTGCGCACCCAGCTCGACGCGGGCCAGGTGGCGTCGCAGCCGCTGCTGCTGCCCGCCGTCGTTGACCTCGCTCCCCACGCCCAGCGCCGCCTGCTGGACGAAGCGCCGCTGCTCGCACGGTTGGGCCTGGAGCTGGAAGCGTTCGGCGCTGGCGCCGTGCTGGTGCGCAGCCTGCCCGCGGCCCTGGGCACGCCCGACCCCGGGCCGCTGCTGCACGATTTGGCGGACGAGCTGGCCGAAGCGGGCGGTGGCGAGCCGGTGGCGCTGGCCGCCCGGCTCGACGCGATGCTCGCCCGCCTCGCCTGCCACGGCAGCATCCGCGCCGGCCGCCGCCTACAGGCGGCCGAGATGGACGCGCTGCTGCGCCAGATGGAGACGACCCCCCGCGCCGCCACCTGCAGCCACGGTCGCCCCACCGTGCTGACCCTCAGCCGCGCCGATATCGAACGGCTGTTTGGGCGGCGCTAAAGCACTGTCCGCCCAGGCTGCTTTGCCTGGGCGGACAGTAGCGCTCGACAAATCTCAAGACCTCGGGCCTAGGCCGACCCACGTTGGTTGGGTTAGGCGTTAGGCCAGGCCCCGCCGGATATGCACGGTAGCCACTCCATGGCTGAATGTCGCGACCGGCTCACCGTCCACTGTCTCGTCCCGGCCCGTCTCGATCGCCCATACCGTGTCGGGCCCGGCCCAGCCCTGACGGGTGAGCGCTGCCATGGCGCGGGGAACGAGGGTCTCGCCGTATGGTGGGTCGAGGAACAACAGCGCCACGGGCGATCCGGGCGGTGGCTGCAGCACCGTACCCGCGATCACCAGCGCGTTGGCCCGGCATGCGGCGATATTAGCGCGCAGCACCGTCAGCGCGGCCCGGTCCTGCTCCATGAACGTCGCGTGCGCGGCACCACGGGACAGCGCTTCCAGCCCTAGCGCGCCGGTGCCGGCGAACGCGTCCAGCACACGCGCGCCATCGAGCCACGCCCGCCCGGCCCAGGACGCGTGCAGCAACCGGTCGAACAGTGCCTGACGCACCCGCTCCGCCGTTGGGCGCGTGGCCAAGCCGGGCGGCGACTGCAACACCCGGCCGCGCCACGCTCCGCCAATAATTCTCAATGGGGCGACGGCTAGCGCGGAGCGGGGGCCAAACCCGACAGCTGCTCGCGCAGCACCTTGCCGTTAATCTCGTCCACCATGTGCCGCTCCAAATTACCGAGCTGAAATGGCCCGTACGCCACTCGGATCAGCCGCGTGGTCTGCAGGCCCAAATGCGCCATAACCTTGCGCACCTCACGGTTGCGGCCCTCTTTAAGGCTCACGCTCAGCCACGCATTGGTTCCGGTGCGCGCTTCGAGCGAGGCTTCGATCTGGCCGTACTTCACGCCGTCGACCGTCACGCCCTTCGCCAGCAGCCCGAGCTGCCGGTCGTCCACCGGGCCATACACGCGCACCCGGTAACGGCGAATCCAGCCATTGGACGGCAGCTCCAGCCGCCGCGCCAGCGCGCCGTCGTTGGTTAGCAGCAGCAGCCCTTCGCTGTTCAGGTCGAGCCGTCCAACGCTCACCACCCGCGGCAGGGCGGCGGGCAAGCGCTCGAACACGGTCGGGCGCTGCTGCGGGTCTTTATGCGTCGTGACCAGCCCTTCCGGCTTGTGGTAGCGCCACAGCCGGGTGCGGTCCGGCGAGTCCACTACGGCGTTGCGCACCTGCACGATATCGTCGGGCTGGATGAACGTCGCCGGGTGAGTCACCAGCGCACCGTTGACGCGGATCACGCCCTCTTCCACCAGCTTCTCGGCGTCGCGGCGTGAGGCTACTCCGGCGCGGGCCAGCCACTTGGCAACGCGCTCGCCCCGCTCGGGTACCGCTTCGGTCATGCTGCGAGTAGTGCTTGCAGGATGCGGCGGTCGCCGGCGTCGATCAGGAACTCCGGATGCCACTGCACGCCGAGGCAAAAGCGCCGCCGCGCATCCTCGATGCCCTCGATCACACCGTCCGGCGCATGGGCGTTGACCTGTGCGCCTGGCCCTGCCGCCCGCACCGCCTGATGGTGGGCGCTGTTCACGTGCATCGTGCCGACGCCGACGATGGCGTGCAGCCGCGTCCCCGGCACCAGCGTGATTGCGTGCCCGGCCTCATGCCGCGGATTGGGCTGCTCGTGTTCCAGCGCATCGGCCACGCTGTCCGGTATGTGCTGGATCAGTGTGCCGCCCAGCGCTACGGCCAGTAATTGCTGCCCGCCGCAAATGCCCAGCAACGGCATGTCTCGTGCGAGCGCGCCCCGCAGCAGGGCTAGTTCGGCGTCCGTGCGCGCGGCCTTTAGGCTTACCGTCGGATGCGTGTCGCCGCCGCCGTACAGCGCCGGGTCGACATCGAACGCGCCGCCAGTCACGATCAGCGCGTCGATGCGGTCGAGCATGGCCTCTGCCAGTTCCGGCAAATGCGGCAAGGCCACCGGCACGCCACCCGCTTCGGCCACGGCTCCGGCATAATTGGCGCGCAGCGCGTACCACGGGTATTGTGAATAGCCGCCTGGCTGCTCCGCATCGAGCGTGATGCCAACGAGGGGTCGTTTAGAGTTCATGCCGCATGATTACGACCGGGACGGAGGTAGGAGCAAGGTTCGTGCAAGCGGGGCGATGCTGTACGCGCTCGATCAGGCCCGGGCGGCGGCGGCGCGGGGCGAGGTACCCGTGGGGGCCGTGGTGCTGGCTCCGGATGGCTCCGTGCTGGCGGCGGCTGGCAACGCAACGGAGGCGACGCACGACGCCAGTGCCCATGCCGAGTTGCTGGCCTTACGCGCCGCCGCCCAAACGATGGGCAACGCTCGCCTGCCCGGCTGCACGCTGGTGGTGACGTTGGAGCCCTGCCCGATGTGCGCCGCCGCTTGCGTGCATTTCCGCGTGGCCCGGGTGGTGTTTGGGGCCTATGACCCGAAGGGCGGCGGAGTCGAGCACGGGCCGCGCGTATTCGCCGCCCCGGGCTGCCTGCACCGGCCCGAAGTGGTGGGTGGCGTGCAGGAAAGCGCGGCGGCGACCCTGTTGCGCGACTTTTTCCGGGCGCGGCGATGAGTCTACGTGTGGTGCTGTGGGCGTCACTGGCGCTAGCGGCCATTTTCGCCGTGCAGGAATGGCAGACTATCGAAATCCTATACCCCGACGTGTGGGGCTTTTGGACCTTTGGCCGCTATGCGCTGACCCACGCGCCCGCCACCATTTATGATGACGCGGCGCTGCATGCGTTTCAGACCGGGCTGGGTATTCCAGATGAGAACGGCTTCTATCCCTACCTCTACCCCCCCTGGTTCTTACTGGCCGTCACGCCCCTCGGTTGGCTGCCCTACCCGGCGGCGGCGCTGCTGTGGCGGGGGGTGACGTTCGGGGGGCTGGTACTGGCTCTGGGTGCCTGGCGCTGGCCCCGGGACGGCCAGTGGGACCGCGCGCTGCTGCTGGCCGTGGCACCGGCTTGCGCAGTGTCGTTCGTCGTGGGGCAGAACGGTTTCCTGACTGCGGCGCTGATGCTAGGCGGCGTGCGCCTGCTACCGGGGCGGCCCGTGCTCGGCGGGGCGCTGCTGGGCGCGCTGACATACAAGCCGCAGCTTGCGATTCTGGTTCCGTTCTTTTTAGTATTTGGCGGGTATTGGCGGGCAATAGCCGGCGCGGCGCTGGCCGCTGCGGTGCTGACGGCAGCGACAGTGCTCGCGTTCGGGGCCGAGATCTGGCTCGCCTGGTTGCATTCGATGCAGGAACAGGCGCTGGCGCTGACGGCCGGGTGGACCGCGAAGCTGGACCAGATGCCGACCGTGACGTCCGCCGTGCAGCTACTAGGTGGGGGTGCATGGCTGGGCCGCATCGTGCAGGTTATTGCGGCTCTGGGGGCGCTGGCGGCGCTGTGGCGGGGCCGGCGTGGGCTGCACCCGGCGGTATTGCCGTTGGCGACACTGGTCGCGACGCCCTACGCGTTTGGATATGATTTACCAGTGATTACCGGGGCAGCATTGCTGGCCGTGCGACCCGGCGGTTCTGTCGTTCCTCCATCCTACCTTCCCCCGCCAGCGGGCAACGGCGTGCGGTCGTTGCTTCTTGGCTGCGTGCTGATGCCGTGTGCGATCGCGGTACCCGGGGCCGTGGTGGTGCTACCGGTCTTGTTTGCCGTCACGCTGTGGAGGATCGTGCAGCGATAGGAGAGGCGCATGGACCCTGCTTTGTTTGCTGGTTTCGCTGCCGCGACGGTGTTGTTAGCGCTGTTTCCGGGGCCGAACATGGCGCTGATCATCTCCAACAGCGTGGCGCATGGCGCGCGGTTCGGGTTCTGGACTTTGCTCGGCACCAGTGCGGCGCTGGCGGTGCAACTGGCGGTCGTGGCGCTCGGGATGAGCACGCTGCTGCGGCTGGCTGGGGTGTGGTTTGACGCGCTGCGCTGGGTGGGCGCGGTGTACTTGATCTGGATTGGCGTGCAGGCCTGGCGGGCACCGCCGACGGCACTGGACAAGGCGGTGGCGGCGCCCCGGCCGGGAGCGACCGTCGTGCGGGGGTTCCTGGTGTCGATCACCAATCCCAAGACGCTACTGTTCTTTGGCGCGTTCTTTCCGCAGTTCGTCTCACCTGGTCACGCGCTCGGGCCGCAGCTGCTAGTGATGTCCGTATCGTTCCTGGCGATCGTGGCGGCGCTCGACAGTCTTTGTGCCACCCTGGCCGGGCGGATGCGCGGTGCCATCCAACGCCAGGGCCGGCTGCCGAACCGGATCTGCGGCGGCTTGCTCGTAGGGGCTGGGCTGGGACTGGCAGCCGTTAGACGGTAGCCCCTTCCCGGGCTAGCGCGCGCTGCACCGCCGGCCGCGCGGCCATACGCTGCGCGTGGTCGTGCCAGGCCGGGAAGTCGCGCGCCATGTCGTAGCCGAGAACCTTGCCCCGGCCCCATAGGTAGAACAACAGCAGATACGGATCGACCACGCTGTAGTCGTCGCCCACCGCCCACTGTCCAGGCCGCAGCCGGTGTTCCACCGCCTCCCACGCTGCCCGGGTGGTCACGTGTCCCTGCGCCCGCACATCGGTAAGCCCGGCCTCCGTCGTCGCATAGCGCTCCGCCCGGCGGATATGCGCGTAGGCGACATGCACCCCGGAGGCGAGCCAGGCCATCCACTCTAACGCCCGCGCCTGGCCGGCATCCGATGCGGGCCACAGCCCGGCGTCCGGGTACAAACGCGCGATGGTTGCCAGGATGGCCGGGCACTCGGTCAGCACCCAGGGCGTATCCCCCTCGAACCGCAGCGCCGGCACCCGGGATTTCGGGTTGATGGCCAGAAACGCCGCCCGGTACTGCTCGCCACCCGGCGTATCCACCCGATGCGGCGTGAACGGCACGCCCGTTTCCTCCAGCGCGATATGCGGGGCCAGCGAGCACGCGCCGTTCGAATAGAACAAAGTCAGCATGGTCAATATCCTCGCCACAACCGCCGCCCGATCCGGAGCACAAACCACACGAGTCCGGCCAGCAGCACCAGCACCGGCACCCATGGCACGACGTACAACACCAAGCCGAGCGCGTCCGCCACCGCCCCGCTTAGGATCGATCCGGCACCGGCCCACACGGCGTGCACCCGGCTCCAGCTTCCCGACTCGGGCGTTGCACCCTCGAACCGCACGGTCAGGATTTCGGTATCGACCCGTTGGCTGAGGCCCCGCTGCAGCGCCTCCACCGCTTCGATCTGCGATTGCGTTTGCGACAGGGTCTGGGCGATCTTGATGAGGTCCGACACCTGGATGTCTGGACGGGCAGCCAGCGTATCCAGCCGGCCGCGGTAGTCGCGCAGTTGCTGCAACCGGCGATCCCCGTCCGCAATGGCGGTGGTGAGGTCTTCTGCTTCGGTCGATTGAGTTTCGACGGCTACCCTGTCGCCGGGCTCGCCTTGCAGCGCGGTTACCGCCGCGGTCCGGAACGGGGGCAGCGCGTCATGCGTGAGGCGGGCCCTGATGCTGGCGCTTGGCGGATTGAGGCCGCCGGGGCTGCGGTCGATTTGGCTGCTGAGCACGACACAAGCCGGGGCGACGCAGCGCTCCAGCGCGGCCATATAGTGCCGCTCCACCCACGCCGCCGGCACCTGCATGCTGAGCTGGTGGCTGTAGGCCAGCATGGGGCCACTTGCCTGCGCCTGGGCCCCGTCCTGCGGCGGAGCAGCCTCGGCCTGCCGCGATGCCATCGAGACCATGGCCGGGGCCGTGGCCGGGACCTGGCGTGGCACCGATAAGGGCGAGGGCGGGCGGCGTTCACAGGCGGCCAAAGCGAGGACGGCCAGAATGATCGCGACACGGCTACGCATGGCTATCCCCGATGTCGTGCCGATGGAACCCGCCCGGCCAATGCACAGCCGCCACGCCCGCATAGGCTGCCGCCCGCGCCGCCGCCGCATCCGGACCGGTTCCCACCACCGTCAGCACCCGCCCGCCCGCTGCCACCAGCTGGTCGCTGTCCCGCCGGGTTGCGCCATGGAACACCAGCCCGTCCAGGCCTGTGATGGACGACGCATCGGGGTCGAGCGGTCCCGGGTAGCCCCGCGCCGCGAGTACCACCGCGGCCGATGCGCCCGTGTGCCAGGCCACGGGCGCGCCCAACGTGCCGTCACACGCCGACAGCAGCAACGCCAATAGATCGGCATCCAGCAACGGCATCAGCGCCTGACACTCCGGGTCGCCGAACCGGACATTGTATTCGATCAGCCGCGGCCCGTCCGGCGTTAGCATCAGCCCGGCAAACAGGACGCCGCGAAACGGCATGCCGCGGCCGGCCATTATACGCAGCGCCGGCCGGACAAAGGCGTCGAGCGCCGCCTCGCCATCGAAACCAGGTATGGGCGACACGGCGCCCATGCCGCCTGTGTTGGGCCCGGTATCGCCGTCACCCACCCGCTTATGGTCGCGCGCCGTACCCAGCAGCACCGCCGTGGTGCCGTCGCACAGCGCGAATAGGCTGACTTCGGGGCCGGTCAGGCATTCCTCGATCACCACCGGGCCGTCGCGTAGCGCCAGGTCTGCGGCGGCCAGCGCTTCATCGACGGTGGTGGCGACCACGACGCCCTTGCCACCCGCCAGCCCGTCCGCCTTGACCACCACCGGCGCACCCCGGCGGCGGATGAAGGCGTGCGCGGCATCTGCGCTGCCGAACCGCTCCCACCGCGCGGTCGGGATGCCCGCCTCGTCCGCCACCAATTTCGTGAACGCCTTGCTGCCCTCCAGCTGGGCCGCCGCCGCACTGGGTCCTACGCACCTTATGCCCGCCGCCGCCATGCGGTCCGCCAGGCCAGCGACCAGCGGACCTTCCGGTCCCGGCACCACCAAGCCGATCTGCTCACGCACCGCCAACGCCACGAGCCCATCCAGGTCCATCGCCGCCACGGGCACGTTGGTCGCCACTGTCGCCGTGCCTGCATTACCGGGCGCCACGAACAGCGCAGTCACACCCGGCGACTGCGCCAGTTTCCATGCCAGCGCATGCTCCCGCCCGCCACCGCCCACCACCAGCACCCGCATGCGCGCCCGTCCCTTTGAGTCGCGGCTGGCGTAGCATACGGTTGCTTCCATGTCCGATCCCATAAGCAACATCCCGGAATACTCCGTCAGTGAGATCTCGGGTGCTGTCAAACGCACGCTGGAAGGCGCGTTCGGCCGCGTGCGGGTGCGGGGTGAGATTACAGAGTACAAGCGTTACCCGTCCGGCCACATGTATCTTTCGCTGAAGGACGAGGGCGGGAAGATCCGCAGCATCGTCTGGAAGTCGGCCGTGCCTCGCCTTGGACTGGTTCCCGAAAATGGCGTGGAGGTTATCGCCACCGGGCGGGTGTCGTCCTACGGCGAACGCAGCGAGTACTCGTTGATCATCGAAACCATGGCCTATGCCGGCGTGGGCGCACTGCTGGCCCGGATCGAGATGCTGCGCGTCCGTCTGACGGCCGAAGGGCTTTTCGAGGCTGCGGGCAAACGCAAACTGCCCATGCTGCCGGACGTGATCGGCGTGGTGACCTCCGCGCAAGGAGCCGTGCTGCAGGACATCCGCACGACGCTGGAACGCCGGTTCCCGCGCCCGTTGCTGGTCTGGCCCGTGCCAGTGCAAGGCGAGGGTGCGGCGGACCGCATTGCCCGCGCCATCCAGGGCTTCGACCGGCTGCCGTCGGGCCCCGTGCCACGCCCGGACGTGCTGATCGTAGCCCGCGGCGGCGGCAGCCTGGAGGACCTGATGGCCTTCAACGACGAGGCCGTTGTTCGCGCCGCCGCCCTGTGCCGCATTCCGCTGATCAGCGCCGTGGGGCACGAGACGGACCACACCCTTATCGATCTGGCTGCCGACCGCCGTGCTCCCACCCCCACCGCGGCCGCCGAACTGGCCGTACCCGCCCGTGACGCGCTGCTGGCCCTGCTAGAGGGTGAGCGCACGCGGCTCGCGGCCGGGTTACGCCGCCAGGAGCAGGAGCTGCGCCTACGCCTGAGCCGGGCGGAGCGTGGCCTGCCGGACCCGCATGCGTTCATGGCAGCGCGGGCCAGCCGGGTGCATCGCGCGGCCGTGGCGCTACCCGACCTGCCCACCCTGGTGACGGCCGCCCGGCTGGTGCTCGACGGCCGCGCCAGACGGATGCGGCTTGCGCTGCCGAACCTTGTGCGCGCCCGACGGACGGCACTGATGCAGGCGGAACGGGGATTTCCCACACCGCGCGCGCTGATGGCCCAGCCCGAAGGGCGGTTGCAACTGGTCCAAGCGCGGCTGGGGGCCGCCCTGCGCCATGCCACCCAGCGGCGGCAGACCGATGGGCTGCGCGTCATGGCCCGGCTATCCCCCACGGCGCTGGCAGGCACGGTGCGTGAGGCGCGGGCGCGGCTGGAAGGGACGTCTGGCAGGCTGGAGGCGATGTCACCGCTGGCTGTGTTGTCCCGCGGCTACGCGCTGGTCACGGATGCTGGTGGACACACCATCACGAGCAGCACCACCCTCGGCCCCGGCTCTGTCATGACGATTCGCTTTGCCGACGGGTCCATATCCGCCGTGGCCGGGGGCGTCCGGCAGGGACAATTGCCGCTTTAAGCTTTACTTTCGCTTCCCAAGCGCGCATGTGAGCGGTGGCGCTTTTACGTGTTGGGCTGTTTTCGATCTGACGTCCGGGTATCCCCCGGCATCTCCGCTGCTCCCTGAATGCAAAAAAGTAATCCGGCTCACACCGCGTGGGCCGCCGTGACTATGGAGAAGCGACGATGGCCGTTGGTACTGTTAAGTGGTTTAATTCGCAAAAGGGCTTTGGTTTCATTCAGCCCGATGACGGCAGCAAGGA
>JANONC010000036.1:0-5908 GCA_031420655.1 Rhodospirillales bacterium
GCGCCCCGTTCGTGGTCTGGACTGTCCCTTCACCCTAGGCCGCCCCGGTTGCGCCGTGGTCGCCCGTAGGTGCCGCCCGTCCAGTCTCTACACCGTCCGCACCTTTCGGCCCGGCTTGGCTCGGGATCGGCATGGGGCGTAGCGGCCCTGCAGCGTTCCCCGACTTTGAGCGGATCCACGGTGGAGTTTCCCACCACCGCGCCCAATTATGCACTTCAGGAATCCTGTGCTCTATCCTGCTGAGCTACGCGGACGTCACTAGGCGTCCTTACAGGGGTTTGGCCCTGCGGCACAAGCGCTTACGGAGGTATGGTGTCGCCCACTATTCATGACGGCCTGCTGACTATCGACACCCATATCGACATCCCATGGCCCGCAGACAGGGTGCCCGGCAGCCCAATGCAGGACCCGTTTGTGCCCAGTGCCCGGCAGGTCGAATTCCACAAGATGCAAGCCGGTGGGCTGCGCGCCGGGTGCTTTGCCGCTTACGTCCCGCAAGGCCCGCGCACGCCGGAGGGCTTCGCCCAGGCGCAGGACCGGGCCCTGGCGATGCTGGACGTGATCAACGGCTACGGCCGTACCGTGGACGGCATCACGGCTCGCGTGACCAGCACGGCAGACGCGGTCGAAGCTGCGGCCCGTGACGGTGCCATCGCCGTTATTCCCTGTGTGGAGAACGGGCATTCGATTGGCGAGAACCTCGGCCTGCTGGCGCGCTTCCAGGCGCTGGGTGTTCGCTACATGACCCTCACGCATAACGGCCACAATGCGCTTGCCGACAGCAGCGTCCCGCGCAAAGACCTGGGCGACGCGCCGCATTTGCATGGCGGCCTTAGCGCGCTGGGGCGTGAGGCGGTGCAGGAGATGAACCGGCTCGGCCTGCTGATTGACGTGTCGCACGTCTCCAAACAGGGCGTGTTGCAAGCGGCCATGCTGTCCCGCACGCCAGTGATCGCGACCCATTCCTGCGTGCAGGCGATCTGCAATGTTCCGCGTAATGTCGACGATCAGGTGCTGGATGCGATCCGCGATTGCGGCGGCGTCGTCAGCATTACCGCCGTCCCCTATTTCGTAAAGGCCGGCGTGCGCCGGGCGGAAGACGTCACGCTCGACGATTTCATCGACCACATCGACTACGTCATAAACCGCATCGGCCTGGCCCATTGCGGCATCGGCGCGGATTTCGAGGGCGGCGGCGGCGTGATGGGCTGGCGCAGCGCGGCCGACACGCCGGCGCTGACCGAGGCGTTGATCCGCCGCGGCTATGGCCCGGCGCAACTCGCCCAGCTCTGGGGTGGTAACTTCCTTCGCCTGCTGCGCCAGGCCGAAACGGTGGCCGCGGGCGGCGTGCTACCGGTTCCCGCCGCGCTGTAAGGGCCCGCAAGCGGTTTGCATTGCTGTCGTGTTCTCTATACGTTCCTCGTAACATGAGGAGCATAGATGGAGCGGCCCGCACCTTACGATCGCGCTCTGGTCTTGGCGTCGCTGGTCCGGACGATGCGCGATCACTACCTGGCGGTTCGATGCGGCTGCGGCGCGGCGCGGGTGATCGCACTCGGGCGCATGGCGGCCGACCCGCGCACGGCCGACCGGACGATGGCGCATGTGGCCCTGCGCCTGGCCTGCGAGCGGTGTCGCACCGGGCCGGATGAGGTTTTCCTGACCGAAACGATTTACGGCACCGGGCCGCAGCCGCATGGCATGGACACCGCCGGGTGGGCCATACCGCTGGTGCAGCGCACCGGGGGTGGAGCCCGGCTGCTACGCCAGGCGCACCGGCCCTGAGCGGAGCGGCCAGGGATCGTGGCGAACACCGTTGGTGGGTTTGAGAGGCCGGGGCACGAGGCTACGGTTGTAACGGGATAAACACGGCCTCGTTTAGCGGCGGCACGAGTTCGGCCATTGGTTCATGGTTCCTTTCGTGTTCACGCCAAAGTTTTACCTCTGGCGGAACACCTTTGGGGGCAGGTCAGGTCACAGCGACGCCAAGGTCGCTGCCGAAGCAGAGGAGCGCTGGCGGCGGATCATCCCGACTGCAAGCAGGCCAGCGCCAAGCAGGACCAGGCTGGCAGGTTCGGGGATGGGCGCCTGGATGATGGTTTCGCTGACGCTGCCGAGAGACGAGGCACCCTGAGCGGCGGAAAGGGTGATAATGAAGGTGTTGGCCACGGTGCTTGAGTAGTTAGGATCGAAGAAGCTGCCGCCAGTATTGGCAAAAGCGAGTGCCTCGCCGTTCTGGAGCGCGTAGTCGGTGGTGGTGTTGGAGCGGGCAACGTTTTTGCCAGTTGGGCCGTAGCCGGCGTTATCTGGAATGGCCTGCGGGTCGAAGGTGACGGTCGTGTTCGAGTTCTGGTCGTAGATCGAGAGGGAAAACGTCATCTGCGAGAGTGTCGGGCCGCTCGGGCCATTGTTGGCAGAGAAAATGAAGCCGAAGTTCGAACCGGTCTTTCCGGGTGCGGTGGTATTGCCGAGAGGCGCGCGATAGGTCGCCGTGCCGGCGTCGGGCGCGATCCCATTAAGAAAGCGGGAGACCACACCCAGGCCAAGTTCGGTGGTGCCGGTGGTGTTGGTGACGAAGTGGCTGTTCGCAGTGCCGGCACCGTAATAGACGCCGGGCGGACTGGCGAGCGACGTATCGTAAACCGGAGCGGCCATGGCGTGCGGGGCAGTGAGAAGGATGGGCAATGCCAATGCAGCAAAAGCATATCTCATAAGCATGATTTGTTCGCCTCCCAGCTCTGATTCTTATTGCAACGATAGAGCTAGACAACAAAGCGTTACACAAGGCAAGTGGGTTTGACCGCGTGCGACGGCGCTGAGGAGCAAGGGCGCGTCCCCCCACTGGGGCGCCAGCCTCCCTACAGGCTGCGTCAACTCGGGCGTTTATCTCTGGCCAGCAAACCCGGGCCGCAGGAATTGATGGCGGATTGCATCGTCAGCCCGACTGCTACCGGACCTTCAACTGGGGAGCAGGATGCGCCTCGATCACGCTATTGTCAGAGTCCCGACATGCAGTTGCTTCGTGTACCCGCTAATTTCTGCCGTCTATCGCGGCTCGGTCGCGGTGTTGTCAGCAAGGAGGTCAGCATGGTCATGATGAAATGGTTGCGGGTTCTTGCTGCACTCGTCGCGCCCTTTACAACTGGCGCCGACGCACAGGGCTTTCCCAACATCCGAAGGGCGCAGAATAGCCTGCGGAGCGCGATCTAGACCGGCAGCGTCACCACGGCGCGTAGCCCGCCGCCGGGGCGGTTGCTGAGCACGACGTCGCCACCGTGGGCGCGCAGGATGTTCCGAGTGATGGGCAGGCCCAGCCCCACGCCGCCGGTTTCGCGGTTGCGACTGGCTTCGACGCGATAGAACGGGTCGAACACGCGGTCCAGCGCATCCGCCGGAATGCCGGGGCCGGGGTCATCCAGCGTGACGGTCACGATTGCCAGGCCCGGTTCGGCCCGGGCGTGCACGCCGCCGCCATACGCCATCGCGTTCTGTACCAGATTGGCAAACGCACGCCGCAGCGCGACCGGGCGGCCCTGAATGCGCAGCTGGTCCGGACCGTCGTAGACAGGTGGGGCGGCGTTCGGCCGGGCATCGGCGGCGTCGTCCAGCACGGTGCGCAGCAGGGCGACCAGATCCATTGGCACCGCCGGCTCGGCACCTGCTACGTCGCGGCCGAACGCCAGGGTCGCACTGACCAGCGCTTCCAACTCGTCGAGGTCGGCCAGCATTTTGCGGCGCTGCTCGTCATCGTCCATCCACTCGGCGCGGAGTTTCAGGCGGGTGATGGGCGTGCGCAGGTCGTGGCCGATGGCGGAGAGCAGGAACGTCCGGTCGGTGACAAATTGGCGGATGCGGGCGGCCATGGTGTTGAACGCGGCGGCGGCGGTCGCGACCTCGGTTGGGCCGTCCTCGGGCAAAGGGGGCGCGTTCACGTCGCGTCCCAGCCGCTCGGCCGCCTGGCCCAGCACCGCCACGGGGGCTGTGAGCCGCCGCACGGCCCATAGCGTGAGCAATACCGCCGCCGCTGTCATGCCGATGAATGCCAGTAGAAAACGTTGTGAGTGCCAGGGCCGGGGCGCAGGCCAGTCCGCCTGCAGCATTGCCCAGCGGTCATCGGCCAGCCGCAGGCCGAACAGCAATCGCTGGTCCGCATCGCCGCCGCGTAGCTGCACGTCCCGCGGGCGCAGCGGTGCCGGCGTGGGGCCGAAGCGCAGATGCGGGCGGACGAGGGCCTGGATGGCGGGCGGTGCCACGAGCAGCCCATCCCACGCCGGCCGGGGCTCGATCGTGGCGCGCAGGCCCTGTTCCAGGTCGTGCGGCGTATCGGGTGCGGTGGCGATCGCGCGGTACGCTTCGGACACGCGCGCGCCGACATCCCGCGCATCGGCCAGCCGTTGCAACTCCATCCGGTCCAGCGCGTGGATCAGCAGGCCGGCGGCTTGCACCACCATCAGCCCCAGCACCAGGACCAGCGCCGTCCGGCCAGCCAGCGAGCGGGGGATCATGCCCGCACCACCTCCGCCGCCAGCACGTAGCCGCCGCCGCGCACGGTCTTGATCAGCTGGGGCGGGCCGCCGCCGGGTTCGAGCTTGCGGCGCAGGCGGCTGATGGCGACGTCGATGGCGCGGTCCTCTGGCCCGGCCTGCCTGCCCCGCAGCAGATCGAGCAAGATGTCCCGCGTCAGCACCTGGTTGGCGCGATCGGCTAGGGCCGTCAGCATTTCGAACTCACCGCCCGTGAGCGGCACTTCGGTCCCGGCTGGGTCCAGCAGGCGGCGGGAGCGGGTTTCGAGCGTCCAGCCGTTGAATTGGTATGCGGTGATCGACGCCTGCGCCCGGCTGGTGCGGTCCTGCGTGCGGCGCAGCACGGCGCGGATGCGGGCCAGCAGCTCGCGCGGGTTGAACGGCTTGGCGAGGTAGTCGTCAGCGCCGAGCTCCAGCCCGATGATACGGTCCGCCTCTTCCCCCATCGCGGTCAGCATGACGATGGGCACGTCACTGACCGAGCGGAGCCAGCGCGCGAGGTCGATCCCACTTTCGCCCGGCATCATGAGGTCGAGGATAACAAGGTGGTAGCCGCCCTGCGGCCAGGCCCGCCGCGCCTCCCGCCCATCGCGCACGGCGGTGGTGCGGATGCCCTGGCGCTCCATGAAGCGGGCCAGCAGGTCCCGGGTCTCGCGGTCGTCATCGACCATCAGCAGGTGCAGCGGAGTGTCCATGGCATTACAGTGCCGCGCGGGCCGGCCAGGGGCCAGGGGCGGGCGGGGGACGTTGCAGTTTGTATCATCCGCCGCCTGTGGCGATGCGCGCGGCGCTGGATGCATTGGTGGCGCGCGACCCGCGGCTGGCGCCGATCGAGCGTGCGGCCGGTCTGCTGCCGTGGCGGGTGCGCACGCCGGGTTTCGCCGGGCTGCTGCAGATCGTGGTGGGCCAGGTGATTAGCGCCCAGGCGGCGGCCGCGATTTGGGCCAGGCTCGCGGCACTGCCCGGCGCCGCCACGCCCGGCGGATTGCTGACGTTGCCAGAGGGTGCGCTGCGCGGCGTAGGCCTGTCGGCGTTCAAGGCGGCGCACGCCCACGCCTTGGCGCGGGCCTGCCTGGACGGCACGCTGGACCTGGCCGCGCTGCCCGGCCTGCCGGACCCGGCGGCGTTGGCCGCCATCACGGCGGTGCGTGGGTTAGGGCCATGGACGGCAGAGGTCTATCTTCTGTTTGCCCTGGGCCGGATGGACGTGTTCCCGGCCGGGGACGTGGCGCTGGCCGGGGCCACGCAGCATCTGCTGAGGCTGCCGGCCCGCCCGGACCCCCGCGCGCTGCGCGCGCTGGCCGGACCGTGGGCACCGCACCGGGCGCTGGCGGCGCGCCTGCTATGGCACCACTGGCGCCATATTACGGGGCGGCCGAGCGTGG
>JANONC010000037.1:0-11625 GCA_031420655.1 Rhodospirillales bacterium
AAGCCGTACTGGGTCGTCCTGTGCCATCCCTGGCGTGACGAACGCCAGGGATGGCAAAACTAAGTTCAGTTAAAATCTCAATGCTACGTTCCCCGGACATGACTTTCTCCACGACCCGGCATCGAACTTATAGCGGCCAAACAACCTTATCCCAACCTGTTGTCCCGCTTGTCTTACCCAGCAGACGGCGCCTCCGTCACCGGGTGCCGCCGCAAACACGACAGTGCCAGCAAGCCGCCTGCAAGTAGCAGCAACGTTCCGGGCTCCGGAACCAGCGTCGCCGGCGGTAGCGTGGTGTCGAAGTTGGCAAACTGACCGGATGCGGCTGTCGTGACACTCCCCTGCGGTCCGGCATAGCTGAGGTTCAGCGTATGCGAGAGGTCGATATCGAACGAGTCGCCCGCGTGGCTCAACTGCCCGCTCGCGCCCAGAAAAAGCACCCAGTCGAAGTTTCCGCCCGGGCGAAACGTCGCGGTCAGTGTCTGCGGCAGCGTTGTCAGGTTTGCCGTGGGTGTCAGCAGAACGTGGTTGCCGGCCAGGTCATTGTAGTAAATCTTCAAAGTTGGGTTACCGATGTTCCAGTAAAAATACTGCTCGGACGTAGGGCCATTCACGAGCGGCTTTGTGGGATCGACGGTACCCGGCTGCAAGATCGAAAGGATGACAAAGGCGGCCCCGCCGATCGTGGGAAGAGGTGCCGAGCTGGTCAGGCTGCCGGTTAGGTTCAGCGTGAACGCGGCCTGCGACGCCGCGGTGAACGCGAAGGGGCTGCCCCCGGCCGTGCGCGCGGTGAAAGAGTCACCGAAAATCGCGTTGGTTTGAATGCTAGGCGAGACACTGCCGTCACCCACCGCATTGGTGCTCCGGATCTTGAGCTGGCCGGTGCCCAGATCGGCAGAGGCGACGCCGGAAACCGAACCCCACGCCCCCGATTGCGCGTAGTTCGACGTAGCTGCGCTGGACGGCGCGTTGTGGACCGTATTGAGGTAATCGCAACAGGGGTCAGTAGACCCCGAGCCGCTTTCTGCTTCCGTGAACGGGATACCGGTCGGGGTGGTGGCCACCGCGCGTGCTGCCTGGGGGGCGAGCGCACAAAGGCTGACGGCCAGCAGTGCCGAACTCGTAAGATGTTTCATACTGGACTCCCAAACACATCGTTGTTTTGTCGCAAAGTTCGGGGTGCCGCATCATGCGTTTGCATGACAAACTGCAGATGGGAGGATTGCATGCTGACTCGCCAGCCGGACTATCACCGTCTCTACGACGGCTTTCGCTGGGCGGTGCCGGAGCACTACAATATCGGAGTGGACGTGTGCGACCGCCATGCGGACGGCAGTGGCCGCCGGGCGTTGATCGTTGTGCCGGATAGCGGCGCTGCGATTGAATACAGCTTCGATTACTTCAAGCAACAATCGAACCGGTTCGCCAACGCTCTCCTGGGCCACGGTTTCGCGGCGGGTGACCGGCTGGCCATCCTGCTGCCGCAGTCGCCAGAAACGGCCGTCGCGCACCTGGCTGCCTTCAAGGCCGGACTGATCTCCGTTCCACTTTTCGTCTTGTTCGGCGAAGAGGCATTGCGGTTCCGCCTGGCCGACTCTGCCGCGAAAGGCATCGTTACCGACCCGGCCGGAGCCGCAAAGCTGGCCGCGATCCGCCACCTGTTGCCGGCGCTCAAGCGGATTTATGTTGTGGGAGCCGAGGAAGGAGAACCGGGCCATGACGGTTTTCAGTCCGCGGCTGACCGGGCATCCAGCACGTTCGTGCCAGTGAACACTGCGGCCGATGACCCGGCGATTATCATCTACACGTCTGGCACCACCGGTCAGCCCAAAGGTGCCCTGCACGCCCACCGGGTCCTTCTTGGGCACCTTCCGGGGGTAGAGTTATCGCACGATTTCTTCCCGCAACCGGGGGACCTGTATTGGACGCCGGCGGATTGGGCCTGGATCGGCGGGTTATTCGATGTACTCCTGCCAGCCTGGCATCACGGCGTCGCGGTCGTGGCGCATCGCGCGGTCAAGTTCGACCCGGGCGAAGCGGTCAGCCTCATGGTCCGGCATCAGGTCCGCAACGCGTTCCTACCCCCCACTTCGCTGAAGATCATGCGCGATGCCGGGGTGCGGCGGGCGGGGCTGACTCTGCGCAGCATCGCAAGCGGTGGTGAGACGCTGGGAGCGGAGATGCTGGCCTGGGCGACCGAGTCGCTGGGCGCCACGCCGCAGGAATTCTATGGGCAGACCGAGTGCAACCTGGTCGCCTGCAATAACATGACTCTGTTCCCAATCCGCCCCGGCTCGCTTGGCCGGCCCGCCCCCGGCCACACGGTGGGCATCGTCGATGACGCGGGTACCCCGGTCGAGGCTGGTGCGACGGGTATCGTCGCGGTCAAACGGCCGGACCCCGTCATGTTTCTTGGGTACTGGAACAACCCGGACGCCACGCGGCTCAAGTTCGCAGGGGATTGGCTGCTGACCGGTGACCTGGCCCGGCAGGACGACGACGGTTATTTATGGTTCGCCGGCCGGTCAGACGACATCATCACAAGCGCCGGTTATCGCATCGGCCCGGGTGAGATCGAAGAGTGCCTCATCAAGCATCCGGCGGTGATGATGGCGGCGGTTGCCGGCGTACCGGACCCGGTACGGACCGAAATCGTCAAGGCCTGGATTGTGCTGCGCAGTGGGGCCGAGCCGTCGGACGCCTTGGTGGCAGACATCCAGTCATTCGTGAAAACCCGCCTCGCCGCACACGAATACCCGCGCAGGGTGGAGTTCGTGGATGAACTACCGATGACCGCGACCGGGAAAATCATACGCCGGACATTGAGGGACCGGGGCTGAAACCGCACTCCTCCACGAGGGCCATGCCGTTATTGACCACGATCACGTCCCGCTCCTCGACCCGGGCACGAAAACTGCCGTCCGGCCACATCTCGACGCGGATGGTCTCCCCCGGGAATACCGGTGCGGAAAACCGCAGATCCAAACCCAGCAAACGGGCCGGGTCGCCTCGGCACAATCCCTGTACGAGCGCGGTGCAAACGACGCCAAGCGTACACAGTCCATGCAGGATGGGACGGGGAAACCCGGCCTTGGCCGCCGCTGCCGGATCGGAGTGCAACGGGTTCATGTCGCCGTTCAGCCGGTAGTACAGCGCCTGCTCTGGGCGCGTAGCGCGGTCGATGGTGAGTACGGGGTCCGTGGCCGGCATCACATGGGCCGGGCTGACGGGGCCGGACGGTCCGCTGAAGCCTCCATCGGCCCGGGCAAAGATGGTCGCGGTGGCGGTGGCGTACACGGCACCTGTCGCCTCGTCGATCAGCTGCTTCTCGGAATAGATCAACGCCCCCCTGCCCGGCCCCTTATCCACCACGCCAGTCACGCGCGTGCGGCCGAGAATGGGTGTCCCCAAGGGCGGCAGATGTTGGATGCGAAAACCTTGCTCGCCATGCACGACGTGCCCCGCATCGACACCCGTGGCCGGGTCCGCGAGCCAGAAACCGGGATGACAGAGCACAACGACGATGGACGGGAGCAGCAGCGGCCCCCGGTCCGGATCGGCGAAGGCCAATTCCGCCCTATCCATCGGGTCCTGCCCGGCGCCGACCGAAAGGGCGTAGAACGCGGCGTCGCGTGGGGTCAGGACCTGCCGCACGTCCGGTATGGCAAAGTCCAGCAGGGATTGGGTTACGATCGGCATGGGTCAGCCCGCCATATGCGTGCCGCCGTTGATGCCCAGATGCTGCCCCGTGATGTAGGATGCAGCGTCGGACAACAAAAAGGCGACCGGCTTGGCCACCTCCGGGGGCGTGCTCCAACGGCGGAGCGGGATGCGGACCAGATAGGTGTCGCGGGACTTCTCGCCCCGCACCAATTCGGTCATCGGCGTTTCCACGACACCAAATGCCACGGTGTTCACGAGAATGCCGAACTTTGCCCATTCCAGCGCGGCACTCATGGTCATGCCCAGAATCCCGGCCTTGGCCGTGCCGTAATTCAGCTGGCCAACCGTACCCTTGCGCCCTGCGTCGGACGAGACGTTGCCAATCGCACCCCCGGGACGGCCGGCACCAGCCTGATCGATCATGTGCAGACCTACGGCCTGCAGGCAGTTGAAAGCGCCAGTCAGGTGCACATCCATCACCTGTTGCCATTGCTCGGCCGTCATCTTCGCGATCATCGCCGGGCGGGTAAGGCCGGCATTATTGACCAGGCCGTCCACTCCGCCGAAATCTGCGCAAGCCCGCGCCACGGTGTCCCGCACGAACCCCGCATCCGTAATGCTGCCCTCCGCGACCAGCACCCGGTTCGGCCCGGCAGCATCCTCGATCTCCCGCAGCCCGTTCCTTTTTAGGTCGATGATTGTGATGTTGGCACCCAGACGCAGGCAGAGTTCGGCGATAGCGCGCCCAATCCCCTGGCCAGCGCCGGTGATAACGATCGATCTGCCTGACAAGTCGACGATTGCGTCCACGATCCTACCCTCCGTTGCGTGCGGCGGCGGCCAGCGCCAGCGTTTTGTGGGCTTGGTCCAAATGCAAGCGTTCCACCATGTGGCCGTCAAGTGCGATGGCACCCTTCGCATGGTTCTCCGGCCGGTCGAACGCGTCCACCACGCGGCGTGCCGCGGCCACGTCGTCCGCATCTGGTGTGAACGCGGCGTTGCACGGCGCGATCTGCCCCGGATGGATCAAGGTTTTGCCGTCGAAGCCAAGGTCCATGGCCTGCTGGCATTGGCGAGCAAAGCCGTCTGCGTCGCCGATGTCGTTATAAACCCCGTCCAGCACGACCAGCCTGAACGCCCGGGCGGCGACCACCGTCAGCGAAAGCAAACCAACAAAGCTGGTGCGATCCGGGCGAAGCCGGGCACCCATCTCTCGTGCCAGATCGTTGGTGCCCATCACCAAAGCGCCAAGCCCCTCGGCACCGGCAATGTCCTCCAGCCGCAGCATCGCACGGGCCGTTTCGATCATGGCCCATACGGGCGGGGGGAGCACGCCCAGGCGCGCCCGTGCAGCCGCGACATCGGCGCTGCCATCGACCTTTGGCAACACGATCGCCGCCGGGCGGGCAGCGGCCAGGGCGGCCAGGTCGGCGGCGCCCCATTCGGTCGCGAGCGCATTGACGCGCACTGCGACACTTCCGGCGCGGAACCCACCCGCCGTGACCGCCGCGACCGCAGCCTGCCGGGCGGCGTGCTTGGCCGCAGGCGCAACCGCGTCTTCCAAGTCCAGGATCACCGCATCACAGGCCAGGATGCGCGCCTTCTCGATCGCGCGGGCATTGGACGCTGGGACATAGAGGACGCTGCGCCACATGCCCTATGGCACCGGGCTGCCAAGGTTCTCGCGCAACGTCCGGCCCTCATACCCGGTGCGGAACACGCCGCGGCGTTGCAACTCCGGCACGACCAGGCGAACGAAGTCCTCATAGGCACCGGGCGCGTGGCTGGCGGCGAGGACAAAGCCGTCACAGGCCGTGCCGTGCCATTCCTGCATCCGATCGGCGACCTGGCTGGCCGTGCCGCAGAACACCGGAAACTCGGCCAGCGTGCCACGTTGCGTGTGAACGACGAAGTCACGCGGGGTAGGGTTGGCATGGCCGCTCATCTTTACCACCCGGTCGCGGAATGCCTGGATGCCGGAAATACCGGCCATCTCCTCGGCCGTGAACGGCTCGTCGTAGCCCTTGGACGCGAAATCGAAATTCAGCACCTCGGACAGCAGGACCAGCCCGTCGATCGGCTTGGACAGGGCGTTCAGCGCGGCCAGCTTGTCCTCCGCCTCACCAGGACTTTCGACTACCACAGTATAGACGGCGGGTGCGATCTTGACCGCATCGCGACCACGGCCGGTTTGTTCCAGATGGTCCTTGAACTCGGTATAGGCCTGCCGGCCCATCTGTAGGTTAGGGTAGATCACAAACATCAGGTCGCCCCATTTGGCCGCGAACGCCCGGCCGCGCCCGCTTTGCCCGGCCTGGATCAGTACTGGCTCCCCCTGTGGCGAGCGCGGCACCGTGAACGGACCGTGGGATTTGAACCACTGCCCCGCATGCTCGATCCGTCGCACCTTATCCGGGTCGGCGAACACACCGCTCGCCTTGTCCATCACCAACGCGTCGTCATCCCACGACCGCCAATGCCCGCGCACGACCTCCAGGAACTCCTCGGCCCGGTCATAGCGCAAATCGTGTTCCAGCACGGCGGTGGCACCGAAATTTGCAGCTTCGGACCGGTTGAGCGAGGTCACGACGTTCCACGCCGCCCGGCCCCCGGTCAGCTGGTCGAGCGTGGCGAAGATGCGCGCAACATGGAACGGTTCGTAATACGTGGTGGAGTACGTGACGCCGACGCCGAGTTGGCTGGTCGCCATGCCGAGCGCGGTGGCGCACAGCATTGGGTCCAGCTTCACGGTCCGGATGCCTTCCCGCACCGTCACCTTGAAATCGTCCGAGTATACGTCCGGCATCGCTAGCCGGTCGTCGAAGAAGGCAAGATGAAAGCGCCCCTCCTCCAGCGTGCGGCCAATGCGGCGGTAGTACTCCGCCGTCATGAAATCGCCCGCCGCCGCCGGGTGACGCCAGGACGCCGGCAGGTTGGAGCAGTTCTGCGCCTGAAGGAACGCAATCAGCGTCATGCGTGCGGTGCCGGCCATGCCGTCGCTCCTTTATATGATGCCGCGGCGGGCGAGCTGGTCGAGCGTCGCCGGGTCCAGGCCCAGCAGCTCTGTCAATACGCCACGGGTGCGGTCGCCCAGCGCCGGGCCGGCGTTGCGAAATGTGGCCGGGGTGAGCGACATGCGAGGAACGGCGGCGGGTAGCACCAGCTCGCCCTGGCGCGGATCGTGGACGTCCAGCATGTTCTTGCGCGCCTCGTATTGCGGGTGGCCGAAGATGTCGGCGATCGAGAGCAGCTTGCTGCACGGTGCACCCGCCGCCTCACACGCGGCCAGCACCTCCGGCACCGTCAGGCTGCCCACCCATTGTGCCACGATGCCATTAATCTCGGCCCGGCGATCGATGCGGGCTGGTGACGTGGCGTAGCGCTCATCGGCACCCAACTCCGGCCGGTTCATCGCGCGCGCCAGCCGTTGCCACATCCGGTCGTTCGAGCAGGCGAGCGCCACCCATTCGCCGTCGCGCGTTTCGTAATGACTGTGCGGCACGACATGCGCGACGTCTGCACCCAGCCGTTCCCGCACGATTCCAGACCTGGCGTAGGCCGGCACGATCTCGTCCAAGATCCGAAAAATACTTTCGTACAGCGCGACATCCACGACCTGGCCCTGCCCGGTCTTGTCCACATGGCGCAACGCCAGCAACACGCCGATTGCGCCGAACATCCCGGTCATGTAGTCGGCCAGCGAGGTCGATCCCGGCACGACAGGCGTGCGCCCTGCCTCCCCCGCCAGGTACGACAGGCCGCTGAAGGCATGCGCGATGCGTGCAAAGCCCGGCATCTCCCGCATCGGCCCTGTCTGGCCATAGGCACTGACGCGCAACATGACCAACCGCGGATTGACGCGGACGAGGTCGTCGAAGCCAAGCCCCCACCGCTCCATCGTGCCCGGCCGGAAGTTTTCCAGCACCACATCCGACTGGGCCACAAGGTCACGGAACAGCGCAGCCCCTTCCGGCTGACGCAGGTCGAGCGTGACCGACTCCCGGTTCCGCCCCTCGCTCAGCCATACAAGCGTGTCGCCGCATTCCGTGGGTGTGCCGAAACGGCGCAGCGAATCGCCCGTGCCCGGCTGTTCCACCTTGATGAGCCGGGCACCGAAATCGCCCAGAATGGTGCCGCAAAACGGGGCTGCGATGAACGTCGCGGCATCCAGCACCCGTACACCGGTCAGTGGACCATCTCTCATGTGTGGCCACTGACCAAGTCAGCACGGCGCAGGATTTTCTGGGCCAGCTTCACATGCGCCTGATCGATCAGCACGCCGTCCAGACCCAACGCGCCGCCGCCGCGTGCCGCCTCCGCCTCCAGCTTGCCAATAATCCCCGTGGCCCATTCGACCTGCGTGGCAGAGGGCGAGAACACCTCATTGCAAATCGCCACCTGGGAGGGGTGGATCGCCCATTTACCCTCGAACCCCAGCGGGCGCGGCTAGGGCTGGGCCGCAGTTTTCAAATCTCGAAAATCTTTGCCGGCATGACCGTGTTCGAGAACCTTCGTCTCGCGGCACAGGCGCAGGCTTTTCCGCTCCAACCCCTGTGGCGGCCCGCCAGCGCCTACCGCCAGATTGCGGACCGGGCCCGCGCCATGCTCGGAACCGTCGGGCTGGAACGCTACGCGGAACTACCCGCCGACAAGCTCTCCCACGGCGACCAACGCGCACTGGAACTCGGCCTGGCGCTAATGACCGAACCCCGCGTGCTGCTGCTGGACGAGCCTTTGGCCGGCGTCGGCCATCATGATCTGCCGGCCGCCATCGACCGGCTGGCCCGGCTGGCCGAGGGCCGCACGGTGCTGCTGATCGAACATAATATGAGCGCCGTCATGCGCCTGGCCGAAACCGTGCTGGTGATGGTCAATGGCGCCCTGATCGCCAGCGGCCCGCCCGATCAGGTGCGCCAGGACCCGGCCGTGCGCGGCGCCTATCTGGGTGCAGATGCATGATGCTGACGCTGGACCGGGTCCACGCGTATCACGGCAAGGCGCAGGTGCTGCATGGTGTCACGCTGACGGTGGCGGCCGGTGAAATCGTATCGCTCACGGGCCGCAACGGCGCTGGCAAGACGACCCTGTTACGGGCGATGGCGGGGCTGATGCCGGTCACCGCCGGGCGGCTGGAGCTGAACGGCACCAATGTCACCCACCTGGCCGCGCACCGGCTGAGCCGCCGGGGCGTGAACGACGTGCCCGAAACGCGCTGCATCTTCCCGAACCTGACCGTCGAGGAGAACCTCCTCCTGGCTACCTTCGCCCATGCGCCCAGCGACTGGACCCTGTCGCGCCTATACGCGCTGTTCCCTCGCCTGCAGGAACGCGCGCGCTCACCCGGTGACTCATTATCGCGTGGCGAGCAGCAAATGCTTGCTATCGCCCGCGGCCTGCTGACCGGTCCCAAATTTCTGCTGCTGGACGAACCGACCGAGGGGTTAGCCCCCCTGATCGTGGACGACTTGGTCGCGGCCATCCGCGATGTCGGGCGGGAGGGTGTGGGCGTTGTGCTGGTGGAACAGAAGCTAACCGTGCCGATGGCGCTCGCGTCCCGCCAGTATGTGATCGAAAACGGCCAGATCGTCTGGCAGGGTACGACAGACCAGTTGCGCAGCGCCAAGGCGGAGGTTGAGGCGCTGCTTGGGTTTTAGTTTTAGACCGCGGAGGCAGCTTGAATAGCGCCGCCGCGGTGCCGACGCGAAAGATGCGGCCCACCTCGGCAGCCTTAGCGGGCGGGCGGGCTGCGTTGAACGCCGCGACATGCGGCAGTGCCAGGGCATTGGCGATGCCGTGCGGCATATGGTGCAGCGCGCCCAGCGCGCCCGACACGGCGTGCGCTAGCCCCCGATGGGCAGAGTTGAACGCCATCGCCGCGAGCATGGAACCAATCCGGCACGCCTCCCGCCCAGCCAGGTCGCCCGGCGTGTCGTAGGCCCGGGGCAACCCGCCGGCGAAGCAAGCGCATCGCCTCCCGCGCCAGGTGCCGGGCCCGGATGGCATGTTTTACGAAATCCGGAGCTATGTCGTGCGTCCGGGCGAGACCGGCCTCATCCTGGGCGCTTGGCAGGAGCGCCGAGATGCGGCCCAGCATCTGCCTGCCAGCACCGGGTCACCTCTGTATCAGCGACGCCCGCCCGTCACCGCGTCAGCTGGCCTGTGCCCAATTCCGGCACGGGCGTCGAGCCATCCGGCGTTCCCTCCTTGCCGGCGGCGAGCATCATCGCGACCGTGACGTAGGTGCCCGACACGGTGACGAGGTCGACGATCTGCTGGTCGGACAGGACTTGCTTCGCCTGAGCGAATGTTACGTCCGACAGCGCGTGGGTCGTAGAAAGCTCCACGCACAGATCATAAACGGCCGCCTCGTCTGGCTGCATGGCGGCAGGGCGCCGGCGAGCCAGCAGGTCCGCGGCGACGGCCTCGGACAACCCGGCCTTGATCGCAAGCGGGTAATGCGCCTTCCACTCGACCTGCGAAGTCCACAGCCGCGCCTGGATCAGGATCGCAAACTCGTTCAACCGGCGTGGCACGGAAGTTTTGAAGCGGAGATAATCCAGGAGCGACACCATGCGCTTGGCCATGACCGGGCTGCGCAGCATGACGTTGTACGGGCCCTGTAAGCCCAGGCTGGATACCTTGAGGACTTCATCGGCGACTTCGTGCTGCGCCGCGTCAAGGTCGCCGGCGGTGAGCTGCGTGAACCGCTTCACTTCGCCCGCAGCGGCGACGATGGCAGGCACGAGCATTGCGCAAAGGCACGCTCCAGCGACTGTGATCTTCGTCATGTGACCTCCCTGTCTGGGCCGTGTTGAGTGACGGCCATTGCCAGAACCATAGCTGGTTCTCGGAACTGTTCCACCGGTCGTTCAAGCCGCACGGCGTTCCCAGTACGTGGCTTGCAGCGACATACGTTCCGGTGTCAGGGTTGAAAATAAGCCCCGGCCAAAGGGGTACAGGAGTGGAAACGATGCAACACCCGTTCGAAGTCCCGCGCTGGGCGGTGCTGGCGACCGCGCTGCTAGCTGTACTTGGGCTGGCACCCACCCCAGCGCCGGCGGCCGAGGCGGTTGTCATGCAGGAGTTCATGGTTCCGGCATCGGACCCGGGCATCCAGCTCTATGTTCGCAACAAACATCAGACAGGCATGCAGTCGTTCCCGGCCGAGCGGGTGCTGGTCTATGTCCACGGCGCAACCTACCCGGCCGAAACGGCATTCGACCTGCCCGTCGGCGGCGCATCGATGATGGATATCCTGGCAGCCCGCGGCTGGGATGTCTGGATGCTGGACGTACGCGGCTACAGCCGATCGACCCGGCCGGCGGAGATGGACCGGCCAGCGGCGGAGGGTAAGCCCCTCGTGGACACCGCCATGGCCGCCCGGGACGTGGGATCGGTGGTCGACTTCGTGCTCAAGCAGCGCAAGGTCGCCAAGGTAAATCTGATGGGCTGGTCGTGGGGCACTTCCATCATGGGCCTGTATACCACGACGCATAACGCCAACGTCGAGCGCCTGGTGTTGTACGCGCCGCAATGGCTCAGCACGCAGACCGTGCCGGCGAACGCGCCGCCGCTAGGCTCCTACCGCGCCGTCACGCGCGACTCGGCCCGCGACCGCTGGCTGATGGGGGTGCCTGACAACAAAAAAGCTGACCTGATCCCGCCGGGCGTGTTCGACATGTGGGCGGACGCCACCTTTGCCTCAGACCCGGTGGGTGCCAAGCAGACCCCACCCGTGTTGCGCGCACCGAACGGCGTCACGCAGGATAGCCGCGACTACTGGCTGGCGGGCAAGCGGCTGTACGAGCCGTCCAACATCACGGTCCCGACCCTGCTGATCCATGCGGAGTGGGACGCCGATCTGCCAAGCTACCAAACCGCGGCCTATTTCGCCGAACTGAAGAACGCGCCCTACAAGCGCTGGGTGGAGCTGGGCGAAGGCACGCATACGGTGATGCTGGA
>JANONC010000038.1:0-8496 GCA_031420655.1 Rhodospirillales bacterium
TGTCCAGCACCTGGCGCGCCGCGGCGATGTCGGTGGGCGGCCCGGGCTCCAGCCGCCACGGCAGGTCCGCCAGCGTTTCCAGGTAGGTCTGGACCATACCCGCCTCCGCCGCACCGTCCGGCATCCGGCGTAGGCGGCGCATGTCCCGCCCGGCCTGTGCCGCTACGTCCTCCGGCATCCCCGCGGCATCGAGCTTGCGCTGCAATTCCTCCAGCTGCGGTGCTGCGTCTTCGCCCTCGCCAAGCTCCTTCTGGATGGTCTTGAGCTGCTCGCGTAGCAGGAACTCGCGCTGGCGGCCTTCCATCGCAGTGCGGCTCTGCCGGCCGATGTCGTGCGACAGGCGCAGCACCTCGTGCCGGTAGGCCAGACGGGTGATCACGCGGTCCAGCCGGGGAAGCAAGTCCACGGTGTCCAGCACCTCCTGTTTCTGGGCGGGTGACAGATCGAGCAGACCCGTCACGAAATCTGCCAGGGCGCCGGGCTCGGTGATCGCCGCGACGGTCGCAACCAGCTCGGCCGGGGCCTCGATCAAGCGGAGCACCTCCGCGCTACGCTCCTGCAAATGGTGGAAGCGGCCATCGATCTCGGACGTGCCGCCGGCGGGTTCGGCGATGCGCTCGACTGCGACCATGAACGCTTCGGGGGACTTTTCGGGGAGCATTGGGGGCCGGCCCTCCAGCCGGACCCGGCCGAGGCCTTGCACGATGGCATTGTGCGCCCCGTCGCGGCCGGTGAAGTAGCGCAGCAACCGCGCCTCCGTGCCGATGGGATGCAGGCTCTCCAGGGCTGTGTTGCCCTCACCGACGGACGGCTCCCGTTGGAGCACGATGGCGACGTTCCGCTGGGTGCGCGCTGCATCCTGTAACGCCGCAGCGGCGTCGGGGCGGGTGATCGATAACGGCATCACCATACCGGGCATCAGCACCGCGTCTGCGACGGGGACCAGAATCAGGGTGTGGGGAAGGGTACTCTCCAGCGCGATATCGTCACCGGGGGGAAGGTCGCCTGCAACATCCATCAGCCGAGCCTCCGCAACGTAAGGTGTAGGCAACCGTCCAGATGGTCCTGTCCGACGAGCTGATAGCTGCCGTGGGGCAGGGGTAGCCGCCGCTCGAACCGCCCGTGCGGCAGCTCGACGCGGTGGACCCGGGCAGGGTGCTGCAACGCCGGCCAGCGCCGGGTGCCACGAACCAGCAGCTCGCCATCGCTGATGCCGACCTCTGTTTCGTCGGGCCTTACGCCGGGCAGCGCCACGACCACCAAGAGCCCGGCCGCAGTCTCCAGCACGTCCACCGCCGGATCCCAGCCGGTGACCGTCGGCCGATAGGTTTCGCGCATCAGGCGATCCGTGCGCGCCAATACGATGAGCGCCTCGGCCCACATTATATCTCGGCCTGTGTTCGGCATGGGCAGACCTACTCGCTTTACCGGGTGCGGCTTCACACGTTTAATGTCTGCTGGCTCATGCTTTTAGCCGGCAGGGGATGCGCCATTTGCAGTCGCACCGATCAGGTCGGCCGAATTTTAAATGTCTTAGCCGCTGCCCCCGCGGAGTAGGCAGCATCGGAAAACACCTATGCCTTCCTGTCCCGCCAGGCTGTCTTGACGGCAAGGGAACGCCGCAGCTGAGTATGGCTGTGCGGCACTCGCGGTGAGCCTCGGGACACGTCAACCAGGTTCGGCGCAAGGACAATGCTAGGCCCTGCACGCGCCCACCGCCGTATTCCGATCAGCCACATCGCCTGGTTCGTGGACTTTTCTTTACATTAGCCGGTCCCGAGCCTCCCGGCTTTGCTTATGCGGCGCGTCGCCTTTAGGGCTTCTATGCCCGTAGCCGGTCGCGAAGAAGCGCCATGCCCTTCCGCCGTTCTGCGTAAGCGCCGCCGCTGCGACGAGCCTTGAACATAAGGCGCTCCTGACCGCACGGTGCGAGCTCCGACTGTTCGGGTAAGCCACAGGAAGACCGGGCCGGCAATTTATAATGGGTAAATCGATGACTGAAAGTTATCCGACGTAACGATATCCGTTATTTCGCTCGGCTCGCTCCACAACGGCCAGCCCGCTATCGGCCCCTTCATAAAATTCGGCACCTACTCCGCAAACCGATAGCGGACAGCGACGGTGATCGACACTTGTTGCTGTGCCATGTCGGCCGGGAATTGCGGGGCGCGTGCGCCGCGGAACATGGCTAGGGCCGCCTGATCCAGCAGGGTTGAGCCGCTCACCTGAACAACCTGCGCATCCAGCACCTGGCCGTCCCGGGTCACCGTGAACCGAACCCCGACGATTCCTTCGGTGCCCTGACGTCTCGCCTCGTCCGGGTACCGCTTTCGCGATTGTACCCAGGCGGCAAACGCGCCACGCCATGCTCCGCTGGGTAAAGCCGAAGCGGTCGCGGGCGAGACTGCGGCGGTCGGCGGAAACACCGCCGAAGCCTGGGGTGCGTTTTGGATGCTCGACGACGCGGATGAAGGCGGAAACCGCGGTTGCTCGGAGGCCGTTGGCGAAGGCGCCCGCTCCTGTGGAACGAAGCGCTGTATCGGCACAGGCCTTGGCGCTGGCCTGTGCACGGGCATGGGTGGTTTCAGGGAAGTAGCAGCCACCAGGGGAGCAGCGGGCCGGGGCTGCTCGGGGACGGGTTGGCTGGTCTGTACCGGGGAGGACGGCACTGGCTCAGGCGTGACCGCAGGAGCCGGTAGCGGGACATCGGGCTTTGGGGAAAAAGGCTGGGCAGCAGAGGGTGGGACGTCCGGCACCGGCTGCTCAGGCGCTGCCTTGGACACCGCCGGAGCCGGACGTGGTTGTTCAACTTCGGCTGGTTCGGCCAGGCCAGTGGCGGCGTTCTCCGGTATCGCTGATCCTGTCGGGGACGCCGGTGCCTCGAATGCCAACTCCATCGCCAGGGGCATGTCCTCGACTGGAAGGCTGGGGACGACCAAGAACATTGCGAAGGCCGTAAGCGCGCCATGCAACACGAGCGAAAAGCCGGCCAGCATGGCAGCACGCCAGCGATTCTCTCTGACGCTGGCCCCCCGGGCCCGGGCTTGAGGCGTGTGGCCCGGCATGGACGCAGAAGCTGTGGTCCAGACAAGGTCGGCCTGCGACCGGAGGCGGCGTTGACGCAACATGATACATTATATCATTCTAGGTTGCCTGTTTGTAGCCGGAGCGAATGTCGTTGCCCAGACCAGCCCGAAACGGAACTGCCGTTCCCATGGTGGCGATAGCGATTGGTATAGGCCTGGCCCTGAATGGCCTCACGGTCATGACCGCCCTGGCGCAGGCCGCGACATCCGCGCCTGACGTGCGGGTGGATCCTGGCCTTCGCATGGCGCCCATCGACGACCTAGCCCTGCCGGACATCGACATCGTGGCCCGACGGCTCGACGCGGCCCGGCTCAGCATCCAGCCCAGCCTGGGTGCCACACGCACCGACTTTAGCCGGCAGGCCATCGAGACGATCCCGCAAGGCGACAATGCCCGCCTGAACGACGTGCTCTTGCGCGCGCCGGGCTTGGTGCAGGACGCTTTCGGCAACGTCTTCATCCGCGGCGACCACCGCAACGTGCAATACCGGATCAATGGCGTGCAGCTTCCGGAGGGACTGGCCGGTTTCGCCGCCACGCTGGGCGGGCGGTTCGCCAGCAACGTCTCCCTGCTGAGCGGAGCGCTGCCGGCGCAGTATGGGTTCCGGACGGCCGGGGTCGTCGATATCCAGACCAAGACCGGGATTAACAGCCCAGGCTTGACCGTCTCGCTGTATGGCGGCAGCCGTGGCGTGGCGCAGCCCTCCTTCGAGTACGGCGGCCGCAGCGGTCCAGTGGATTACTTTTTCACGGGGGACTACCTGCACACCAACATCGGCATCGAAAATCCGACGAGCCGCTCCGATGCCCGTAACGACGAAAGCAACCAGGCCCGCGGCTTCGCCTATATCAGCGGCATCATCGACGACACGACCCGGATCACGATGATGACCGGCTCGTCCTATGGTGATTTTCGCATCCCCACGCGGGGCGGGCGCTCGCCGGGTCTCGGCCTGAGCGTGAGCGGCGCCGCTGACTTTGATAGCAGCACAGTGGGCCAACGCCAGCGCGAGTATCAGCAGTTTGGCGTGATCAGCCTGCAGAAGCACATTGATACCGTCGACGTGCAGGCTTCCGTGTTCACCCGCAACAACGTCCTTCATTACTCGCCGGATCCGCTGGGCGACCTGCTGTTCAACGGCAATGCGCAGAACGCGCGGCGGCAGATCACCTCCACCGGCTTGCAGACGGATGCGAGCTGGCGCGTCAACGATTATCACACGCTGCGGGCCGGGTTCCTGGCGCAAGTCGAGCGGACAAGCAGCCGGGCCACGAACGCCGTGCTTCCCGTGGACGGGCTCGGGGTTCAGACCACCGACCAGCCGTTGTCCATTCTGGACAAGACGGCGCGGACGGGGGGGACCTATGGACTCTATCTCCAGGACGAGTGGCGGGTCGCGCCCCGGGTCACCATCAACTATGGCGCCCGGGCCGACGTGGTGGACGCCTACACGCATGAGGCGCAGCTCAGCCCGAGGGTTAACGTCGTCTACAAGCCATGGGACAGCACGACCTTGCACGCGGGCTATGCCCGCTATTTCAACCCGCCGCCGTTCGAGCTGGTCGGCAACGCCAGCATCGCACTGGTGCAGGGAACCACAGCCCAGCCGGTGCTGTCGCAGAACGGCACGGTGAGGGCCGAACGGTCGCACTACTTCGACGTGGGGCTCCAGCAGGTGGTTGTTCCGGGCCTAACGCTCGGCGTGGATGCCTTCTACAAGCGGGCGCGCAACCTGATTGACGAGGGCCAGTTCGGTTCGCCGATTCTGCTGACGGCCTTCAACTATGGCCGCGGCGACGTAACGGGGATCGAGTTCTCGGGAACCTATGAAGACGGACCGCTCTCGCTCTTCGGCAACCTAGCCATCTCGCGCGCGATCGGGCGTGGCATCGTTAGCAGCCAGTTCAACTTCAGTCGGGCCGACCTCGAATATATCAACGCGCACTGCATCCACCAGGACCACGACCAGCGCTTCACGAGCTCGGCCGGTGCCGCCTACACCGTAATGCAGGGCCGTCCGACCCCGCTGCGCCTTTCGGCCGATCTCCTGGTGGGCAGCGGGTTGCGTGCAAGCACGTTTGCAATCCCGAACGGCCGGGCGCTGGTCGGGTACTACACCGTCAACCTGTCCGCAGTGCAGCGGCTCGACCCAAGCGTGCTGGGCGGCTTTGGCCGAGGCACAGAGTTGCGGCTGGACGTGATTAACCTGCTCGACCGGAAATACGTGCTGCGGGACGGTAGCGGACTGGGCGTGGGCAATCCCCAATATGGCCTACGCCGGGCGGTCCTGGCCGGAATGTCCCAGAAGTTCTAGTTCTGCCGACCCGTCAGCTTCGGCAGGCGCCGCACAGGCCAAGCAGTTCGACGGTGCGCTGGTCCAGCGAGAAGCCCAGCCGATGCCCAAGCTGCTCGGTGGCTGCCGTCACGCGTTCGTCCTCGGTCTCGACCACCGTGCCGCACTGGCGGCAGATCAGGAACTGCCCGGCGTGTGGGTGCTCCGGATGCCCGCACGCGACGTAAGCCCGGGTTGTTTCCAACCTGTGCGCAACTCCGCGTTCAAGCAGGAAGTCCAGGCACCGATACACGCTAGCCGGCGTTGCTGACGCATCGCCCTTTCGGAGAAGATCCAACACCTCATAGGCGGTGAGTGGCGTGCTAGAACGCAAAAGGATCTCGAGCACGGCCCGCCGAGTGCGGGTCAGCCGACCGCCGCGACTGCGGCACGCCGCCTCAGCTTCGGCAAGGCCATGCGCGTGTTCAGGCTCCCCAATCATAACTTAGTGTAGATGAGAGGGCTCGAAAGGGATATGCGCACCACGGCTCATCCGCCCTGGAGTGCTCAGCTCAGGGGAAACAAATGATCTCGCCACCTTGATCACCTGTACGGAAACTCCGGGTGCCGAAAACCAAGGCGGTCTAGTTTATCGTATAACGCGTAGACGGACGGACGGGTTTGCGAATGCCTGGAGCCCATCCTCACTGGAACGACGACCGTCCACTTCTTGCTCCCGCCCACTCCAAAGCAGCCAGGCCGTTCCCGGCCCCCCGCCTCAACGACCCGGGTTGTCTGTTTCCTCAGCCGGGTTTGCCAGTGGGCGCCGGCGCCGGGAGTAGGCCTGCATCCGTGCAGGCAGTGGAGCGATCGCCGCCGAACAGCCCGTCAATATATAAGCCGAGCTTGTCCAAGCCATCGGCATCCAGCCGGCCGTGCACCGCATGGAACGGTCCGTCAACAAGCACAGGTACCGTGACCGATGATCCGGAAATTTGCGCCATCGGGTTCAGCTTGAACGCAACCGTCTCACGCCCAAGGTCAACCTGGCCGCTTCCAACGAGCTTCAGATAGGTCGTGTCCAGGGCGATGGTGCGCAGCTGGCCGACCCCTTTTTCGAAGGATCCGGCCAGGCCAAGGCAGCTGAGCGCCGTGTTGCCCTGCCGAGGGACTGTGATGCCCAGCGCCTCCAGCGAGGGGGCCGTCAGCATAATGAAGGCCGCATTGGTCATGCTGCCGCCGATGAGCGTTGCGGAGAACGGGCCGGCGAGCGACGCCGCGATGTCATGCGGGCTCTGCCCAGCGCCGCGCAGCCTGGCGTCGATCCGAACCGCCCCCGCCATCGGGCCGGGCAGGCCAACATAGCGAGCGATTAGGGAGAGAGGGATGCCCGGCGCGTGCAGATCGACGGCGATGGGGATGGTGGCACTCTCCGCGTCTATGGTCAGTGACATGCGTAACGGCCCGTCAGGCAGCGACAGCGTGACGGGAGCCGCGACCAACCGGCCGCCCTTAAGCTGCAATGCGAACGATACGTCTTTCCATGTCTCGCCCTGGAACCCCATGGCGGCGATCCGTCCCGACAGGTTGACCGCCGGGCCCCGCAGCAGTGACCAGGGGAGCGGCACGGTCGAGATCGCGGGCCCTGTGGCGCCCGCCAACGCGGGTGCGGGCGGCAAGACCACGCCGAAGGCCGCAAACATGGCATCCAGATCCAGGTGGGCTGACACCAGCTTACCCTCCATGGCAAGGCCGCCCTTCAGGCCAAGCGTCCAGTCTCCGCTGACATCTCCCTCACGCGTGAGCAGCTTTGCGCCCTTTAGAACGATCATGCCGCGGTCAGCTGGCACGAAAATGCGGCTATCGAGCCGCACCTCGGTCAATGCCGGCAGCATCGGTGACAAGACTGGGCGAAGCGTGATGAGCGATGGCGTGCGGAGTGCTGCGATCGCATCAAGGCCGCCGAACCGCAAAGCATTCAGCGCGAGGCTGCCCTTGAGTGCGAGGCTCTCGGCTTCAGCTGGGGTGGCGTTTGGAGCGGCTTGCGCCTTCAAGTCGATCGGCAGGCTGACCCGGCCTTCGAGCTGCTGTGGAATCCCGACTGTGCCGCCAAGCGTGAAAGATTTTCCCGCGAAACGGCCGGTTGCAGAGACCGTTGCGTGACCGCCGGCGGCCGGCAGTGATATCTCGGTGGTGCCGAGGATTAGGCCGGGCACGGTGGCCCCCAGGTCTGCCGATGTTACGCGCAGGCTTGTCGTGCCAATAATGGGCAGGGCGCCGAGCGCCGGGCCGTTCCGGAGATGAGCGGAGATCGCGGCGCCATGCAGGGGCGGCAGGCGCATCTCGGGCAGCAGCGCATTGAGCTTTTCCAGGGCACCGGCTGTGGCGTCGACCTGAAGGTCAAAGGCGCCGTCAAGGCCGAGCGTACCCGCCGCCGCGGCGGTCGTGTCAAAGGCGCTAAACCGCAGCTTTGCCGTCCAGGGGTCGCGCAGGCCGCCCGATGGCTGGGCGGTTATGCGAAGGTCGAACGGCTTGAAGTCAGAATAGACAAGGGCGGCGGTGAGATCAACCGGACCGCTATCAACGGGCTGCGTCAGGTCGAGCGAGCGGATGCCCACGACCTTGGTGCGCGTGGGAAAGCGCCAGGTGACCATGCCGTTCTGGATGTGAATGGCGCGGATACGAAGCTTGAGCTTCCCAATGCCAGGGGTGGGTAGTTCGGACGGAGGTGTCGCGGGCTGGCTCGAAGTGGGCTGGGGCGCGCCAGACAGCCAGTTCGGTTTGCCCTCGACCTGTTCAAACAGGATGTTCGGCCCGGTCAGATTGAGGCGGGTCACGTCGATCTCGCGGCGGAACAGGGCTGCGACGGAGAGCTGGGCCTGGATGCGCTCCACCCGCGCAATATCAGGGCGGCTGCCGCCTCGCAGGTTGGCGAGAGTGACGTCGGTAGCCTCGATAGTCGGCTGTAGGGACCAAACAATCCGCAAGGGGCCGTTCATGGTGATCGCGCGGCCGGTCGCTTCGAACACTGCCTGCTCGATCCGTGGCTTGAAGGCGTTCAAGTCGAAGAACGTAGCCGAGAACCCGACTGCCGCTGCCACCAGCACTAGCGCGCCGATGAATGCGCCGCCGCGTCG
>JANONC010000039.1:0-5229 GCA_031420655.1 Rhodospirillales bacterium
TCGCCAGCCTCGGACTATTTTACGTCGGTATGTTCGGCCTGATGATCGGTCTGGGCACAGACGCGATGAGCCTGATGTGCCCGGCCTGCGCCGATCCTGTTGGCAAGCTGCGGGGCATAAGGACGCCGCTGCTGCCCAAAAACTGCAGGCGCCGTGGCCAATTCTTGGATCACATGGCGTCGTCCTGACACCACGACACTCGCGCTCATGCCCTGGCGTGTTAGGACGGGACATGATTTCGCCTGACGCATCGCTCCGTCCCGCGCACGACGCCGACTTGGCATGCGTGCGTCCGGTCGTGCATGATGCCCGTGCCCACTCCGTGACCCGCCTAGGTCAGCAGCCTGCGCCGATGCGGGACGATGATGCGCGCCGGCTGGCGTCTGGGAGGTTACGGGTGGCCGAAATCCAGTGCCAAACCTCACAGCCGGGAGCTCAAGCCGACCCGCTTTGGTCGGATTGGGCTCTGGAAGACAGCGAAGGCGCGCTGGGAACGCAATGCCTGGCGTTTGCCGAAGGTCAGGCCCGGTTGCGGAGCCTACCCGCCCTGCACCTGTACACCAACGCGCCGACGACCGAGACCATCGCGTTCCACCAACGCCGTGGCTTTACCGAGACGCATCGCGCCAAGGCCGACGGGTTCGACCGCGTTTACATGGCCAAGCCTGTCGCATGAAGATTGCCCACGTTATGGCTGGCGCGCCCGCGGGTGGGGCGGAGCTGTTCTTCGAGCGGCTCTGCCTGGCCCAGGCCGCCACCGTGCCGGTCTTGCCCATCATGCGCCGTAACACTGGCCGCGCCGCACGGCTGGCCGCCTTGGCGCCGGTGCAGCTTGGCTTTGGCGGGCAGCTGGACGTGCTGACCGGTTTGGGCCTCCGCCGGGCACTCCGGCAGTTTGGGCCGTCCGTCGTGGTGGGCTGGATGAACCGCGGGGCCGCCGCTTGCCCGCCGGGGCCATGGGTGCTCGCGGGGCGGCTGGGTGGGTACTACGATTTGCGGCACTACCGGCGCTGCCGCCACTTGATCGGCAACACGGCCGGTATAGTAGACTGGATAAGGGGCCAGGGCTGGGCGCCGGAGCGGGTGCATCACTTGCCGAACTTCTCGCCGGACCTGCTGGGGGCCGCCCCTGCCACGCTACCCGTGCCGGCTGGCGCGCCCACGGTGCTGGCGCTGGGCCGTTTGCATCGCAACAAGGCCTTCGACGTGCTGATCCGCGCCATGGCCCTGCTGCCCGGCACCCACCTGGTGATCGCCGGGGAGGGGCCCGAACACGACGCGCTGACCACTCTCGCCCGGCGCTTGCAGATCGCGGACCGCGTCCACCTGATCGGCTGGCGGCAGGACCAGGGCGCGTTGCTGGCCGCTTCCCACGTGCTGGCGTGTCCCAGCCGGCATGAGCCGTTGGGCAACGTTGTGCTCGAAGCCTGGTCGGCCGCCCGGCCGGTGGTAGCGGCCAACTCGGCAGGACCGTCCGAGCTGCTCCGCCCCGGCACCGACGGCCTGCTGGTCCCGCGTGAGGACGCGCCCGCCCTGGCCGCGGCACTGCGCCACGCGATGGCCAACCCCGCTTTGGCCACCGCCGGGCGCGCACGCTACCGGGCCGAGTTCGCGCAGGCGCCCGTGCTGGCGCAGTGGCAGCACACGCTGGAGCGGCTGCGCTGATGTGCGGCATTGGCGGCGTCACCATGGCCCACGGCAGTCCGGCCCCGGCCATGCTGCAGCTGATGACCCTGGCCCTGGCCCATCGCGGGCCGGATGGCAGCGGCCATTTCGTCGTGGGTCGCGCCGCGCTGGTGCACACGCGCCTGGCGATCATCGACCTACTGAGCGGGGATCAGCCGTTGTTCGCGGGGCCGGCTACGCTGGTCGGCAATGGGGAAATCTACAATTACCTCGAACTGCAGGCCGGGCTGCGCGCCGCCGGAGTGGTCCTGGCGACCGGCAGCGATTGCGAGCCGCCGCTGCACCTCTGGCGGCAGCAGGGCAGCGCCTATACCCAGCAACTGCAAGGCATGTACGCCATCGCGATCCATGAGCGCGCCGGGCGCAGTGTCACGCTCAGCCGGGACCCGTTTGGCATCAAGCCGCTCTACACGGCGGCGATCGAGGGCGGGCTGCTGTTTGCGTCCGAGGCGCAGGCGTTGCTGGCAACCGGGCTGGTGCCTCGCGCCATTCGCCCGGCCGCGCGGGAAGAGTTGCTGCAGATGCAGTTCACGACCGGTGCGGACACCATCTTCGCCGGCATTCAGCGCGTGCTGCCCGGTGAGACGCTGACGCTGGCGGACGGCCATGTTCTGGAGCGGCACCGCACATCAGCGCTGCCCCCCGGCGGCCCGGTGCCGGCCAACGAAGACGACGCGCTGGCGGCGTTGGACAGGGCGCTCGAACGCTCGGTCGACCTGCATCAACGGAGCGACGTGCCGTACGGCCTGTTCCTGTCGGGCGGCATCGACAGCGCCGTCGTGCTGACCATGATGGCCCGGCTGAACAGCAGCCCGGTGCTGGCGTTCACGGCCGGGTTCGACAGCCCGGGTGCGGCGGATGAACGGGTGCAGGCGGCGGCGCTGGCGCACGGAGCCGGGGCCCGGCATGAGACGCTGTTGATCACCGAGGCCATGGTCTGGCAGCATTTGCCCACGATCGTGGCGGCTATGGACGACCCGGCCGCCGATTACGCCATCATTCCCAGCTGGTTCCTGGCCCGGCGGGCCCGGCAAGACGTGAAGGTCGTGCTGTCCGGTGAGGGCGGGGACGAGATCTTCGGCGGTTACGGCCGCTACCGCAGCGCTATGCGCCCCTGGTGGCAGGGCGGCCGTCCGATGCGGACGCGTGGCACGTTCGACCGGCTGGACGTGCTGCGCGCGCGCCCGGCACTGTGGCGGGACGGGCTGGTGGCGGCCGAAAGTCAGGCCACGCTCCCGGGCCGCACCCGGCTGCAGGTGGCGCAGGCGACCGACATTGCGGACTGGTTGCCGCACGATCTGCTGCTTAAGCTCGACCGTTGCCTGATGGCGCATGGGGTGGAGGGGCGGACGCCGTTCCTGGACCCGGGCGTGGCCGCGGCGGGGTTCTGCCTGCCGGACGGCATGAAGGTGCGGGACGGCCGGGGCAAGTGGCTGCTGCGGCAATGGCTCGCGCGCCACTGCCCGGCTGCAGCACCGTTCGCGCCCAAGCAGGGTTTTACCGTGCCGGTCGGCGCCTGGATCGCCGGGCAGGGGGCGCGCCTGGGTCCGCTGGTGGCGGCGCAACCGGGTGTGGCAGAAGTGGCTGACCCCGGGCGGGTCGCAGCACTGTTCCGGGCGGCACGGGGTAAGCGCGAGGGTTTTGCCGCTTGGACATTGCTGTTCTACGCCCTGTGGCACAACACCCACATCCTGGGCCGGTCCAGCGCCGGTACCGTATTCGAAACGCTGGGGGAGCGCTGATGCACTATGACCTGATCCTGCGCGGCGGAAGCTGCGTGCTGCCTTGGGGCACCGTGCCGGCCGATATCGGGGTGATCGACGGGCGCATCGCCGCGATCGGTGCCGCGCGGGAGGCGACGGCGGACCAAGTCCTGGACGTGACGCACCTGCACGTGCTGCCGGGCCTGATCGACCCGCACGTGCATCTGCGAGACCCAGGTGACCCGGCCATCGAGAGCATCGCCACCGGCACCCGCGCCGCCGTGCTGGGCGGGATCACGACTGTGTTCGACATGCCCAACACATCACCCGCTATTACGGACGCCGCGACGGTCGGGTGGAAGCAGGCGTATATTCCGCAGCACGCCTATTGCGACATGGGCTTCTACGTGGGTGCCACGAAGGGCAACGCGGCGGCGCTGGGCGGCTTGGAAACGCAGGCCGGGGTGTGTGCGGTCAAGGTGTTTGCCGGCAGCTCGACCGGAGATCTGCTGGTGGAGGACGATGCATCGATCGAAGCCGTGCTCCGCCACGGGCACCGGCGTGTGGCGTTCCATTCCGAGGACGAGTACCGCCTGCAAGCCCGGCGCGGTTTATTCCAAGACGGCGACCCGTATGCGTCGCACATGGAGTGGCGGGACGTGGAGTGCGCGCGGCTGGGCACGGAACGTATCCTCGCGCTGGCGGAGCGGACAGGCCGCCCAGTACACATCCTGCACGTCTCGACCGCGGAGGAGCTGGACCTGCTACGCCAGCACCGCAGGCTGGCGACTGTAGAACTGCTGGTTAATCACCTGACCCAGTGGGCACCCGAGGTTTACGAGCGGCTAGGTGGCTATGCCGTCATGAACCCACCGCTGCGCGACCGCCGGCATACAGAAGCGGCCTGGGCGGCGGTGGCTGACGGCACAGCGGACACTATCGGCTCCGACCACGCGCCGCATCCTCGTGCGGCAAAGGAGCGGCCGTGGCCTGCGGTCGCGGCGGGGCTGACGGGCGTGCAGACGCTGGTTCCTGTCATGCTGAACCATGTGGCGGCGGGGCGGCTCACCTTGGAACGCATGGTTGATTTGATGGCTGCCGGACCCGCCCGGGTCTATGGACTGGCGTGTAAGGGCCGGATTTGTGCCGGGTACGATGCGGACTTCACCATCGTGGACATGGCTGCCCGGCGCACTATCACGAACGACTGGATCGCATCCCCCTGTGGGTGGACACCGTTTGACGGCATGACTGTGACGGGCTGGCCGGTGATGACGATCGTGCGTGGCTCTGTGGTGATGCGAAATGACCGGGTGGACGGCGCGCCGGAAGGGCGGCTCGTGTCGTTCTAACCCTAGCCCTCCCCCGCTTGGGAGAGGGCTGGGGTGCCGGCCCTGGCAGTAAACCCCGCCCGTCCAACGCTACTTCAGCGTGAGCGTGATCCCGTCCGCAGAACCCTGCAGGCGGGCGCCACGCGTCGTGCTGTCAACCCGGATCTCGACACCGTTGCCATTGCGCAACACCTGCCCGCTTAGGCCCCGCACCAGCGTTGCTTCGCCGGTTGCGGCCGCGTAGGTGCCGCTAAAATCCTCCACACGCTTGAGGTTGTACACCCGGCCATGGCCGCGGACGGTCGAAAAGCCGATATCGGCCACCGTCACACCGTTCACGCTAAATGCGTAGCGTTTGCCCTGGAACCGCAGCACGCCGTCACCCCAGGTGTAGCCCACGCCGACGGCGGCACCCTTGGCCGTCATATCGATCGTGCCGCTGGCCGGGCCACGCTGGCCAGGGTCTCCGGCGGCAGCCAGACCGGGGGTTGCGAGGGTGACGGCCAAGG
>JANONC010000040.1:0-1891 GCA_031420655.1 Rhodospirillales bacterium
CCAGGTCGCGCACGATGACCTCAAGCTGCGTCAGCGCGTCCTCGAAGGACAGGCCGGTGATGTCGTCCGCCATGGGTGGTCCCGCCAATTATGTTCGCCCTATTGCCGCATCAGCCGCCGGACGTGCAAGGCGGCGCTGGCCGCCAAGGCGTGCAGGTCGTAGCCGCCCTCCAGGATAGACACCAACCGCCCGCCGCAATGCGCGTCCGCCACCGCCAGCAGCTGGTCGGTCATCCAGCCGAAATCCTCGGTCTCCAGCTGCAAGTCGGCCAGCGGATCCAGCTTATGGGCGTCGAACCCGGCGGACACGATCAGCAGTTCCGGCTTGAAGTCGTGCAGGGCGGGCAGGCCCATCCGCTCCCACGCCGCGCGGAAGCCGGGGCCGGCGGTGCCGGGCGGCAACGGCAGGTTCAGGATGTTGCCATCGACCCCGCGCTCCCCGGCGGCGCCGGTGCCGGGGTAGCAGGGATACTGGTGGCTGCTGACATACATCAGGTCGGAGTCATCCTGAAAGATGTCCTGCGTGCCGTTGCCGTGATGCACGTCGAAATCAACGACTGCAACCCGCTTCAGCCCCCAGCGGGCGCGGGCGTGCAGGGCGGCGACGGCGGCGCCGTTGAACAGGCAGAACCCCATGGGCCGCGCCCGCTCCGCATGGTGGCCCGGCGGGCGCACCGCGGCGAAGGCCGCACGCGCCCAGCCCTCCATCACCGCATCCACCCCCGCGACGGCGGCGCCGCTGCCGCGCAGGATGGCCTCGCGGCTGCCGTGGCTCATCAGGGTGTCGCCGTCCAGCCGCACCACGTCGCCCGGGGACGGCTGGATGGCCAAGATGGCGCGGACGTATTCGGCGGGGTGGGCGCGCCCCAACTGTTCGACCGTCGCCTCGGGCGCGACCTCACGCAGCAGGGGGACGAAGTCCGGGTGTTCCAGGGCTTGCATCACGGCGCGCAGCCGGGCCGGGCACTCCGGGTGGCCGGGGCCGGTGTCGTGGTCCAGCCCGGCCGGGTGGGAGAACAGGGCGACGGTCATCCGGTCGGCTCCTCGCGGCGGCGTATGGTGAAGCCGAGCACGCCGTCCTCCTCGTCCGTGGCCAGCAGGTCATGGCCGGTTTCGGCGCAGAACGCCGCGAAGTCGGCGGCGGCGGCGCGGTCGGTGGCCAGCACGCGCAGCACGGCGCCGGGCGGCATCCCACGCAGCACCCGGTTGGCGCGCAGCACGGGCAGCGGGCAGGACATGCCCTTCACGTCCAAGAGTGTCTCGGTCATGCCGGCAGTATCCCTGCTGATGCGGCCCTTGAGCAAGCGGGGGCCGGACAAGTATTGTGGGGCATGGCTCATCGCATCGGCATCGACCTCGGCGGCACCAAGATCGAGGTCGCGGTGCTGGACCCTTCCGGCGCCGTGGCGCTGCGGCGCCGGGCCGATACGCCCGGACATTATGACGGGATCATCCGCACCATTGCTGGCCTGGTGGAGGGTGCGGAGCGGGAGTTGGCCGTGCGCGCCACGGTCGGCGTCGGCATCCCCGGCGTCATCAGCCCGGCGACAGGCCTGGTCAAGAACGCCAACAGCCAGGCGCTGATCGGCCACGCGCTGGACCAGGACCTCGCCGCCGCGCTGCACCGGCCGGTACGGGTGGAGAACGACGCCAACTGCTTTGCGCTGAGCGAGGCCGCGGACGGGGCCGGGGCTGGGCACCATTGCGTGTTCGGCGTCATCCTAGGCACCGGCTGCGGTGGCGGCATCGTGATCGGCGGGCAGGTGCTGGCCGGCCGCAACCGGATCGCGGGCGAGTGGGGCCACACCTGCCTGCCGCAACCCCGCGCGGACGAGTATCCGCTGCGCCGCTGCTGGTGCGGGCAGGATGGGTGCCTAGAACTATACCTGGC
>JANONC010000041.1:0-1704 GCA_031420655.1 Rhodospirillales bacterium
GCGCAAAGCTGACGCAGCCGGTCGCCACTGCCACGGCCGAGCCCGAACTGCTGCCGCCCGGCACATAGGCCGCGTTAAACGGATTGACCGGCACCCCGTATGGCGAGCGTACGCCCACCAGCCCGGTCGCCAACTGATCCAGATTAGTTTTGCCCACCACGATGGCACCCGCATCCACCAGGCGCTGCACGCAGGGCGCGTGACGGTCTGGTGTGGTGGCCAGCGCCGGGCAGGCGGATGTGGTCGGTAGGCCAGCCACATCGATATTGTCCTTGACCGCGAATGGCACGCCACCCAACGGGCGCGACACGTCTGCCGCGCGCGCCTGGGCCAGCAGCGCCGCTGCCGGTACGCGGGTGATCCAGACGGCGGGGTCTGTCATGCGGTCCAGTGCGGCCTGCATCGCCTGTTCCGGCGTGGCGGCACCGGTGCGGAACACGTGCTGCAGCCGGGTGAGATTTAGGTCCATGCGCCAGGGTGGCTGGCCCGTTGAAGCAGGGCAAGTTCGGGGAAGGCCGGTGCGGTTGGAGCCTACCCCCACCCACTCCCGCAGCGGCGGAGGGCTTTGCTGCTCGCTCCCCCGTTATGCAGGAGGGCCAGGGTGGGGAATTGTCTTGGTAGGGGCGGACGTATGGAACAGCCGCCCCTTTCCCTGGTGGAAACCCCATGCTAGAGGGCCGCCACTCAATAAGGCACGCCGCGCAGCAGGCGGGCGGCAGCACACCATAGCGGGGAACCAGGCGTGGCCTCTGGCACGAGATCATCCAGCAGCGGGCTGGCCGAACGATACGCCAATGCGCTGTATGCGCAGGCGGACGAGACCATGGCGGTTGACGAGACGGTGGCGGAGATGGAGCAGCTCGGTAAGCTGATCGACACCAGCGCCGACTTTCGCCGCCTGATCGAAAGCCCGCTGATCGACGTGAACCAAGCGCGGCTCGCCGCGGGTACCGTTCTGCAGTCGCAGGGTTTTAGCAAGCTGGTGCAGGATTTCGTGGGCGTTATCGCCAACAACCGCCGTTTGGGTGCGCTGCGGGTGATCGTGAGCGGGTTTGCCGCTTTGGTCGCGCAAAAGCGCGGCGTGGTCGTGGCGCAGGTTAGCACCGCCCATCCGTTGACCGACGTGCAGCGCGAACAGCTCCGCGCCCGCCTGATCGAGGCCGGGTACGGCACGGTCAACATCGAAGAAAAGGTTGACCCGGCGCTGCTGGGTGGCCTGGTCGTGCGCATCGGTGCCCGGCTATACGACACAAGCCTGAAGTCCCGGCTTCAGAGACTGCAATACGCTATGAAGGGTGCCGCCTGATGGAAATCCGTCCCGCCGAAATTTCGGACATCCTCAAAAAGCAGATTGCTGCCTTTGATACCGAGCAGAACGTGGCCGAGACGGGCCAGGTGCTTTCGGTCGGCGATGGCATCGCCCGCGTGTTCGGCTTGCAGAACGTGATGGCGGGCGAGCTGGTGGAGTTTCCCGGCGCCGGCATCAAGGGCATGGCGCTGAACCTCGAAACCGACAACGTCGGCATCGTGATCTTTGGCGACGACACGCGCATCCGTGAAGGCGACACGGTCACGCGGACCGGTGACATCGTGGACGTGCCCGTGGGTCGCGGGCTGTTGGGCCGCGTGGTCAATGGCCTGGGTGAACCGATCGACGGCAAGGGTCCGCTGACCGATGTGAAGCGGTCACGGGTCGAGGTGAAG
>JANONC010000042.1:0-4894 GCA_031420655.1 Rhodospirillales bacterium
CGGTTCGAGGGGCTGGCAACGGTAAGCGAGGTGTGGGCGGACAACACGTTGCTGCTGCAATCGCAAACCATGTACGCTTCTTACGATGTCGCAGCAGACATCAGCGGCTGGCTTTACCTGTGTTTCCGCGCGCTGGACACGGCTTTGGCCGCAAAGACCGGCCCGCGCGCCCGCTGGCGCACCCAGCTGATACAGGACCGGCGCGTGCGGCTGCTGCGTACGACGCTGCTGGGCCATCTGCCGGATTGGTGCCCACCCGTGCACGCGGTGGGGCCGTGGCGTCCAGTGTCGTTCGTGCCTGAAGGTGAAATCCACTTGCGCAAATCCTGGATTAGCGCGCGCATGAACGGTGACGACGGCGTGGTCGATGCCCTCTTCGAGAGTGACGGCGTTCCGGCGGGCGTACGCGTGCGCTTGCAGGTCGGGACCGAGGTGGCTGACATCAAGCTCAATGAGCCGGTGGCCGGAACCGCTATTTTTATGTCCAAGCCCGATCAATGGTGGCCTCACACCCACGGTACGCCCACGCTGTATCCGGTCACGCTCCACATTGGCGATCAGCGGATCGAGCTGCCGCCGGTGGGCTTCCGCACCGTCACGCTCGATAGCGAGATGGTCCTGCGTGTGAATGCTGTGCCGGTATTCTGCCGGGGTGCGGTGTGGATCACGCCGGACATCGTGCGCCTGGGCGGTGACCCGGTGCCGTCGCTGACCTTGATGCGCGATGCCGGGCTGAACATGGTGCGCGTCTCCGGTACTGGGCACTACCAGGACCGCGCTTTTCACGCGGCCTGCGACGCGCTTGGCATCCTGGTCTGGCAGGACCTTATGTTCGCCAGCATGGACTACCCCACGACAGACCCGGCCTTCGTGGCGCAGGCGGTGGCTGAGGTCGCCTGGGCGCTTACGCCATCGCCATCGCTGGCCGTGGTGTGCGGTGGAAGCGAGGTGGCGCAGCAGGCGGCTATGATGAGCCTGCCAGCCAGTACGTGGCGGGATACGTTTTACACCGAAACCCTGGCCCGGGCGGTTAAGGCAGCGTGGCCGGAATTAGTGTACGTGCCCGGCTCACCCTGGGGCACCGGCTGGCCGTTCGCACCGGCGGAAGGCGGGCCAACTCATTATTTTGGCGTAGGCGCGTATCGCCGTCCGTTGCACGATGCGACCACGGCCGGGGTGCGCTTCGCGTCCGAATGCCTGGCGTTCAGCCACGTGCCGGACCATCGCGTGCCGGACCCGCTGGCCCACCCGCCACGCGACCCGGGTGCAGACTGGGACTTTGCGGAGGTGCGCGAGCACTACACCGGGCTGCTGTTCGAGGTGGACCCGGCCGCGCTGGAACCACGCCGCTACGCCCTGCTCGCCCGCGCGACGGCTGCCGCATTACTGCGCGACATCGTCGCGGGTTGGCGCTGCCCGGGTGTGACGCAGGGGGCTCTGGTCTGGCATTGGGCGGATTTTAGGCCGGGGGCCGGCTGGGGCGTGGTGGACAGTGCCGGACGGCCCAAACCCGCCTGGCACGGACTGCGCCAGGGTGCCGCGCCGTTGCTGCTGGTGTTGCAGGATCTGGGGCTGAGCGGGCTGGCGGCCTGCATCGTCAATGACGGCCCGGCCGCGCGTACCGTCACGTTGCGGCTGCGCTGCCTGCGGGACGGTGCTGTCGTCGTGGCCCATGCCGATGTCGCCATGACGGTCGCGGCGCACGGTACGCAGGTGATCGCGCCCTCTGTGCTGTTTCCGTCGTTCTTTGACGTGACCTATGCTTATCGGTTCGGTCCGCCAACGCATGACGTGACGACCGCGTGGCTCGAGGATGACGGTGTTGTCGTGGCGCGCGCTCATCATTATCCGCGGGGCCGCGCCGCGCTGGGTGCGGCCACCCTGCAAGCGGCGCTGGTGCAGGATACCGGTGGCTGGGCGCTGGATGTCACCACCGACCGGTTTGCGCTTGGCGTGCACACAGAGGACCCGGCCTGGGACGCGACGGACGCCTGGTTCGGCCTGCCGCCTGGCGTCACCACTCGCGTCCGGCTCCGCGGCGGGCAGGCGGTACCCTCGGGCGTCGTGCAAGCTGTGAACGCTGCCCCGGTGGCGTACTGATGCCGTTCGTGATGTTTGGCGGCCTGGCGGGCTGGCTGCATCCGGCCGCCCCGGGCGTACCTGCCTCACGCCGGGCCGTCGTCCTGTGCGGCGCGTTCGGGGACGAGGCATACAGCACGCACCAGGGCTGGCGCGTGCTGGCGAACATGCTCGCCGCGCGCGGTGTTGCGGCGCTGCGGTTCGACTGGCCGGGCACGGGCGACTCGCTGGGCGTGCTGCCGGCGCAGGACGTGACCGGCGCGTGCATCGCCAGCATTCATCGGTCCGTGGCCTTCCTGCGCGCGGCAACCGGTGCCGAGGATGTGGCGCTGGTTGGCTTGCGGCTGGGTGCGCTGCTGGCCGCCCATGCTGCTGCGCAATCCGGCACCATCGCGGCGCTGGCCCTGCTGGCCCCGCCCCAAGCCGGGCGCGTGCTGGTGCGCGAGATGCGGCTGGTGCACAGCATCACGACCCTGGTGCCGGCCAAGCCGGGGGCCGGCCTGGACGTCGCCGGCCTGCATCTGACAACGGCGGCGATGGCAGAGATCGAGGCGTTGCGGGTCCCGGCCGACTTGGCGACAACGCGCGTTCTCGTGGCGCATACGGGCGCCCACGCCGACCTATCCGGGGCGATGGTCATTCCATTCGAAGGCTACGACGCCTTTATGCGGGATAATCTGTCGTCCGTGGTGCCGGAAGGGCTGTTCGCCCAGGTCGCGGGCTGGCTGGATCAGCCGGGTCCGGTTGCTGTAGCAACGCCGCCAACGCTGGCGCCTGCCGCCCTGCGGGTGCCGGGCGCTGTGGAAACGCCGCTCTGGTTCGGGCCGGGCGATGGCCTGTTCGGCATTCTATGTACGCCGGACCAGCCTGTCGCGGATGCGCCAGCGACAATCCTGCTCAGCAGCGGGGCCACGCATCATGCCGGCAATGGGCGCATCAACGTGCTGATGGCGCGCCATTTGGCGACACAGGGCGTGACGACGCTGCGCATGGCCTCGCCCGGCGCGGGTGAGAACCGGGCGTCCGGCCCCATCGCCCCCTATGCGCCGGGGCTGGGCAGCGGCGTTTCAGCGGCGATCGACGCGCTGGCCGCCACTGGGCATGAGCGCTTTGCGGCGTTCGGCTTGTGCTCGGGCGGCTACGTGGCTTTTCACGTTGCACGGACGGAGCGGCGGCTCTGTGCCCTTCTGCTACTCAACATGCAGGTGTTCGACTGGCGGCCCGGTGACACGTTGACCATCCCGGTGCGGGCCGCAGCGACCTATGCAAATGCCATCCGCAGCGGGGCCGTGTGGGGCCGGCTGCTGGGTCGCGGTGGGGCACGGCTGACGCTACGCCGCGGCCTGCGTATTGCGGCGATGCTGCTGTGGCGCCGGGCATTGGCGGCGCATGACGGGCTGCGCCGCCAGCAGCCGGGCGCGCGCGCGCTGCCGCGGACGGTGCTGGGCTGGCTGCGGCAGATGGAATGCCGGGTCATGCTGGCCTGGGGTGACGCGGACCCGGGGCTGGACGCAGCGCGGGGGGCGTTTGGCCCCAGGCTGGCCCGCCTACGGCGCGTGCCGGGGGTGGAGACGGCGGTGCTGCCCGGTACACAGCATATCGTGAACGGGCCAGGGTCGCAGGCGCAGATTATGGCATTGGCCGCCGCGTTCCTGCTACCGGACCAGCCTCGTGCCTTTCAAGACGGGTCGTGAGCTGAGCAACATGCCATCGATTGGCGTTCAAGAGCCCAACCCAACCAACGTGGGTCGGCTTGATCTTGAGATTTGGCGAGCACTACTTCCCCCTAGGCGAAGCAACCTGGTCGGAAAGTGCTCTGGTCGCCTTCGCTAACGTGTTTGAACGGGGTTGAAGGCGGCCACCAACCCGCCAGCCGCGACCAGCGCGGCGGCGGCCAGCACTGTCGCTGACAGCGTCACGTAGCCGCCCGCCGCCAGCAGCAGCGTACTCAGCACCGGGGTCGAAAAGGCTAGCGTTCCCAGTAGGCGCGGGTCACCCCGCTTCATGCCCACATCCCACAGTACGAATGCGGCACCGAGCGGGCCCAAGCCCATCAGCGCGACCATCGCCCAATCGACAGTATCAGGGGTGACGGTGGTTTCGCTCGCCAGGTGCAACACGCCCGCCAGCACCGCCGTTGCCGCGCAGAACCCGGCCATGGCACCCAGCGGCACAGCCTGCAACCGCCGGGAAAGAACCGAGTACACCGCCCACGTAACCGCCGCGCCCGCCGCCAGCGCGTAGCCCAGCCCGGCACCGGGAGCCGTCACCATGCCCCCACCCAGCAGCGCCGCGCACCCGGCCAGTGCCAACCCGGTGCCCACCATATGCTGCCAGCTCAGCCGCAAGCCCAGGATCGCGCTGGACAGCAGCACGATCAGCAACGGCCACATGTAGTTGATAAGGTTGACTGCCGCCGCCGGGGCACGGGCGAAAGCGGCAAAGTACAACGCGTGATATAAAAATAACCCACCTACGCCATGCGTCCATACCAACGCTGGCTGCTGCAACTCGCGCGCCCGACCTGTCACGGCCAGGAACGCCAGCCCCGCAGCCCCGGACACGGCAAAGCTCAGCGCCGTCAGCTCCAGCGGCGGCAGACCGGATGCGGCGCGGGACAGGAGCGCCAGGAACGCCCAAAGCCCGATCGCGCCGCAGCCGGCGAGGGTCGCCGCGGAAGCAGGGCTCCTCAATACATATGCTGCCCGCCATTGATCGACAGCGTAGAGCCGGTGACGAAGTCAGCATCGTCCGCTGTCAGGAACACGACGCCGCGGGCGATGTCCTCTGCATGGCCCAGGCGGCCTACAGGAAT
>JANONC010000043.1:0-3446 GCA_031420655.1 Rhodospirillales bacterium
GTAGTGCCCGGTGCCGTCAGGGGCCTCTGTGCATTGCAGAATGCACTCACCCCTGCCGGGTGTTTTGCGATGCATTCATTGGCAGGGTTGACGACATCCTGCAAAAGCGCGCCCGGCGGCAGGAGTCGATCGCAGTGCCGCGTGCGCGCGCCGCCTTGGCAGCGTGCCAAAGGGGTCATAAGGGGCCAAGTGGGGATAGCTCACACCGCATGCTGCTCGATCAGGTCTCAGTGCCAATTGAGGGAGTACGTTCGGCTCTCATCCCACAGCCGGGTTACAGGGCTTTGATGAACGTCCGGAGCTTCCGGCATTTTGAGCGCCACAACGGTCGCCCCGAGTTTGACGAAGCGTGCGTCGAGGAAAACCAGGCCCGGGCGGAAGAAGTCGTGCCAGCCTTCATCACCGACATCGGCCGGTGTAGCGCAGCGATGTCCAACCCCATCTAGTCAGAATGACGAACCCCCTCGCCCTCTACATCCACTGGCCGTTCTGCCTGAAGAAATGCCCGTATTGCGACTTCAATAGCCATGTGCGGGACCGGATCGATCAGGCGCGGTTCGGTGCGGCGTTACGGCAGGAACTGGCGTGGGAGGCGGCACGGCTGGGGCGGCGTACGCTCGGCTCCATCTTCTTCGGCGGCGGCACGCCCAGCCTGATGGACCCAGCGACGACCGCAGCGTTGATCGACGACGCGACCCGGCTATTCGACCCGGTGCCGGACCTCGAGATTACCCTGGAAGCCAATCCAACCAGCATCGAACTCGGCAAGCTGCGCGATTTTCGCGCCGCCGGGGTGAACCGCATCTCGGTGGGGGTACAGAGCCTGGACGAGGTCGCGCTGCGGTTTTTGGGCCGCGAGCATGACGCGACGCAGGCTATCGCCGCGCTCGAATTGGCGCGGGCCATTTTTCCCCGCACGAGCTTCGACATGATCTATGCGCGGCCGGGTCAGGATGCGGTTGCCTGGGCGGCAGAGTTGGATCAGGCGCTGTCGCTCGTCGCCGACCATCTGTCGCTGTACCAACTCACGATCGAGCCGGGCACCGGGTTCGAGGCGCTGCATCGCGCCGGCACGCTGGTGTTACCCGGCGATGACGAGGGAGCCGTGCTCTATCACGCGACGGTCGACGCGTGTGAGCGTCATGGTTTGGTGCCGTACGAAGTATCGAATTTTGCGAAACCCGGTGCCGAAAGCCGGCATAACCTGGCGTACTGGCGCTACGCCGATTACGCCGGCATCGGCCCGGGCGCCCATGGGCGGCTGACGCTTGATGGCGCGTTGCGCGCCACCCGCCGCCACCGCGCACCGGAACCGTGGGCCGCCCGGGTGGAAGCGCAGGGGCATGGCAGTACGGACGAAGAAGTGATCAGTCCGGCCGACCAGGCGCGGGAGATGCTGCTGATGGGGCTACGCCTGACGGAGGGAATCGACGAGCGGCGGTTCCAGGCGCGCACCGGTATGGCGTTACGGGACGCGATCGACGGCGACATCCTGCATCATGCGATCGCGGAGGGGTACCTCACCTATGACGCTCGCACGCTTCAGGCGACGATGGAGGGCCGGTTGCGCTTGGACTCCCTGCTCAACGCGCTTGTGGTCTGAACGCGCCCGCCCTACGTGCAAGTGCATGCAGACCGAACATGACCCCCTTGCTGGCGGCGCTGACGCCGAAACGATGCCCGTTGCCCCGGCGGACCCGGCCGCGCAGATTGCGCAGCTAACCGCCGAGCGGGACGATATGCGCGACCGCTGGATGCGCGCCGAGGCGGAGATGCAGAATCTGCGCACTCGCACCAGGCGCGACGTCGAGGATGCTCGCCAATACAGCGTGCAGAAATTTGCAACCGACGTGGTCGAAGCGGCCGAGAACCTCCGCCGCGGCTTATCCTCCCTGCCGCCACATGAGCTGGGTGAGCCGGCCATCGTGACCCGGCTGCGCGACGGTCTGGACGGTGTGGAGCGCAGCTTCGTCGGCATCCTGGCCCGGCACGGCATCCAGCGCACCGACCCGACTGGCACGCCGTTCGACGCCAACCTGCATCAGGCGATGACAGAGGCGCCATCTGCCGAGCATGCGCCGGGCACGGTGGTGCAGGCCCACACGCAAGTCTGGACGCTGAATGGGCGGCTGCTGCGCCCGGCGATGGTGGTGGTTGCGAAGGCGGCGGGGAGTGATCGCGAATAGTTGAGGATGAGACCGCCCTCGATTTGGCGAGCCTTTTGTCAAAGGTCGGGCAGGGCACGAAACCCGGTGTAACGCGAGGTGGAAAGCCTGTTGTTCGGTAAACAGTGATCACAGCTGCGACACTGTACAATCTACAATGGAGCGTATCCAACCACTGCGCCTCGCTCGCAACCTTGGATTGTCAATTGCGCCGTGCTGCGACATCACAAAGAGCTCTTTGCCTGCCCGCCAATCAGTGATGTGGCTCGCTCCACCTTGTCCCCACCCTCTTTGAAATCTACATAACGGCCCATCGCGCAGGGCGCAGCACGGTGCCTCGGGCCGGGCGGCGCTGCTAACAGGAGAGTGCATATGAGCAAAGTTATCGGTATCGATCTCGGCACGACCAATTCGTGCGTTGCTATCATGGAAGGCAGCACCAGCGCCGACGTGCGGGTGATCGAGAATGCAGAAGGTGCACGCACCACGCCCAGCATGGTCGCGTTCAGCGATAACGGCGAGCGCCTCGTGGGCCAGAGCGCTAAGCGCCAGGCCGTCACCAACCCGACCAATACACTCTATGCGGTCAAGCGCCTGATCGGCCGCCGGTTCGACGATCCGTTGGTGGAAAAGGACCGCGCCATGGTCCCCTACGAGATCGCTAAGGGCGATAACGGCGACGCGTGGGTAGAAGCGCGCGGCGAGAAATACTCGCCGAGCCAGGTGAGCGCCTTTATCCTCGGTAAGATGAAGGAGACCGCCGAGAACTACCTCGGCGAGAAAGTGACGCAAGCCGTCATCACCGTCCCCGCCTATTTCAACGACGCGCAGCGTCAGGCCACCAAGGACGCAGGCCGCATCGCCGGGCTGGAAGTGTTGCGCATTATCAACGAGCCGACGGCCGCCGCTCTGGCCTACGGTATGGATAAGAAGCACGGCGGCATCATCGCCGTCTACGACCTGGGCGGCGGCACGTTCGACGTCTCTGTCCTTGAGATCGGCGATGGCGTGTTCGAGGTGAAGTCCACCAACGGCGACACGTTCCTGGGTGGTGAAGACTTCGACAACCGCGTGATCGGCTACCTGGCCGACGAGTTTAAGCGCGAGCAGGGCATCGACCTGCGTAAGGATAAGCTGGCTCTGCAGCGCCTGAAGGAAGCCGCCGAGAAGGCCAAGATCGAACTGAGCTCCAGCAAGGAGACCGAGATCAACCTGCCGTTCATCACGGCCGATGCGTCCGGCCCGAAGCACATGGTGATGAAGCTGAGCCGCGCGAAGCTC
>JANONC010000044.1:0-17689 GCA_031420655.1 Rhodospirillales bacterium
CCGGTCTGCAGGCGCGCAACCAGGTCCGGGTTGGCAATGTAGGGGCGGCCGAAGCTGACTAGGTCGGCCAGACCGTCGCTAATCGCCTTTTCCGCGTCCGCCAGGGTGTAGCCGTTATTGGCGATGTATGCCCCCCGGAACGCCCGACGCAGGGCCGGATAGTCGATACCGGCCGGATCGCGGCTCATTTGGGTCACGCCCTCGATATCGTGCACGTACATAAGCCCATGTTCGTTCAGTCGCTCGATGTATGCGCCAAACAGCGCCATCGGGTCGCTGTCGAGCGGGGTGCCGCCAGGCTGGGTGGTGCCGGGTGAGATGCGGATACCCGTGCGCGACCCGCCCCAGACGCCCACGACAGCCTCCACCACCGCCAGCGGGAAGCGCATGCGGTTGGCGATGCTGCCGCCGTACTGGTCCGTGCGCCGGTTGGTGCTATCGCGCAGAAATTGCTCCAGCAGATAGTTGTTGGCCGAGTGTATCTCGACCCCATCGAAACCGGCGTCCTTCGCGCACTGGGCGGCGTGGCGGTAGTCCTCGACGATGGCCGGTATCTCCTCCGTCTCCAGCGCGCGCGGCACGACGTGGTCCAGCAATCCCTCGTTGGTGAAAGCCTGGCCCTCAGGCTTAAGGGCGGAGGGTGCGACGGGCAGCGCGCCGCCATGCAGGTTGGGGTGCGAAATGCGGCCCGTGTGCCAGAGCTGCAGCACGATGGTACCGCCCTGCGCACGGACGCAGTCCGTCACGCGCCGCCATGACGCGACCTGCGCCGCAGTCCAGATGCCTGGCGTCATCGCGTAGCCGCGCGCCTGGGCCGAAATGTTGGTTGCCTCCGTCACGATCAGCCCGGCCGTCGCGCGCTGCCCGTAATAGGCCGGGGCAAAGTCCGGCGGGACACCATCGTCGCTCGACCGGCTGCGCGTCAGCGGGGCCATCACGACCCGGTTGCGTAGCGTGAGGTCGCCCATGGTGAACGGTTCGAACATTGCGGTCATGTGGCCCAGCCCTGCAGTGAGCGGTAGAACTGGGTGACCGCCCCGGCCGTTTAAACGGTGAGGCGGAACAATTTGGTGCGACGCAGCGTACGATCCTCCAACTCTAGCGAGGTCGGCACGTCAAATTCGGCCAGTGGCGTGAGGCCGTCCGTGGGCAAATAGGTACGGCCCGGGTCGGCGACCCACACCTCGGTCTCGGCCGCCATCCGCTTAAGCCATGGCAGGATGTGCGCGGTCATGGGCGCCTCGTAACAGACGTCACCGCATAGGATCAGATCCCAGCGGCAGGGCTGGCCCACGACGTCTTCGGCTAGCGTCGTGACAGCGGCGTCGTTCGTGGCGGCATTGAGCTGGATAGCGGCGATGGCCATGGCGTCGATTTCCGCTGCCTCCGCCACGGCGCCCGACAGCGCGCATGCAATGGCCGCGATGCCGCACCCGGCGGCGAAGTCCAGCACGCGGCGGCCGCGCACGACGTTTGGATGGTCCAGCACGTGGCGGGCAATGACTTGGCCGCCGGGCCAGGCAAAGGCCCAGAACGGCGGCTCGATATTGGCCTTTTGCAGCCAGGCCTCGCTCGCTTGCCAGATGGGCGTGATCTCGGTGGCCAGGTGCAACGCGATCTCCGGCACGAGCGGCGCGTGCGTGAGCGTGGTGTGGGCGGCGATGAACGGGTTCAAAGGGCTGCGGCGAACAAGGCGACGGCGACGGCACCGCCCACCGTCCCGTTGGTGTTGAACCGGCGCAGGCACCCGGCTGGATCGGCCGTGTCCAGCGTGAGCACCTGCCACGCGAGCAGCCCGGCCGCGCCCAGCAGCACCGGTGCCGCCTGGCCCGCCAGCCACGCCAAAAGCACCAGCATGGCCGCGTAGCAGGCCCCGATCGCCAGCCAGCTATGGGTGCCGAATAGCCGCGCCGTGCTGCGGACGCCGATCAGCGCGTCATCCTCCCGGTCCTGGTGCGCATAGATCGTGTCGTAGCCGACGATCCAGAAGAACGCGGCGGCGTGCAGCGCGAGTGCCCGGCCATCCCAGGTACCGGCCACGGCGGCGTAGCCCATCGTGGCCCCCCAGCCGAAGGTCACGCCCAGCACCGCCTGCGGCCACCAGGTTACGCGTTTGGCCAGCGGGTAAAGCGCCACGAGCGCCAAGGACAGCACGCCGAGCGTCCAGCATAGCGGGTTGAGTTGCAGCAAGATGGCCAGCCCGGCGCACAGCAATGCGGCCAGGAACCACGCGCCCTGCCGCATGCGCAGTTCGCCGCTGGCCAGGGGGCGCGCCGCCGTCCGTGTTACCTGCCGGTCCAGGTCGCGATCCCACATGTCGTTCACCACGCACCCGGCAGCCCGCATTACAAATGCGCCCACCACGAACAAGGCGATCAACCATACCCCCTGCGCCGGGGTGGGCCGGGCCAGCAAAATGCCCCACACGCCGGGCCAGGCCAGCAGCCACGCGCCCACGGGCCGGTCCGCCCGCGCCAGCACCGCATAGGGACGCCACGCTGCCGGCAAGGTGCCGACCCAGCCGGTGCGGTCGATGTCGGTCCAGGTCTCCATGGCCCGGTTTAGGCCCCCCGCTTGACGGCGGCCAGCCCCGGCCCTTTGGTGCCCGCGATCACGCCAATCACGCCGATCGCCATCGGGGAGCCCACGCCGCAATGTCCAATCCCGGAGACGCCGACACCACGCCCATTACCGGCGTGCAGCAGTTGGCTGACCACATCGCGGCCGGATGCAAGCCTGCCGCCGCATACCGGATCGGCACCGAGCATGAGAAGTTCGGGTTCTATCGCGCCACCCGCGCTACTCCGCCCTATGAACCCGGGGGTATCCGCGCCGTATTGGAAGGGCTTGCCGGGCCGGAGTGGGAGCCGATCCTGGACCGTGGCCTGCCGATCGGGCTGAAGGGTAGTGGCGCGCATGCTGGCGCGTCCGTATCGCTGGAACCGGCTGGGCAGCTCGAGCTTTCGGGCGGCCTTGCGTCCACGCTGCACGAAACCTGGGATGAACTGGCAGCGCATCTGGCCGCGGTACGGGCGGTGGCGGAGCCGCTCGGCCTGGGCTTCGCGCCCGTCGGCTTTCATCCGCTGGCGACCCGGGACCAGCAGCCATGGATGCCGAAAAGCCGCTACGCCATCATGCGCCGCTACAAGCCGCTGGTGGGTAGCATGGGCCTGGACATGATGCTGCGCACCTGCACGGTGCAGGTGAACCTCGACTATTCGAGCGAGACCGATATGGTGCAGAAGCTGCGCGTGTCGCTCGCGCTACAACCGGTGGCGACGGCGTTGTTCGCCAACTCGCCGTTCGTAGAAGGTAAGCCGAGCGGGTTTTTGTCGACCCGCGCCCATGTCTGGACCGACGTCGACAATGCGCGCGCCGGCATGCCATCCGCCTTTTTCGCCGACGATTTCGGGTTCGAGCGGTACGTGGACTGGCTGCTCGATGTGCCGATGTACTTCATCGAGCGCGGCGGCGAGTACGACGACAGAGCCGGCGCGTCATTCCGCACCTACATGGCCGGGCAGCTGCCGGCGCAAGCGGGTCCGGCCACGGTCGGCGATTTTGCCGATCATATGACGACGGCGTTCACGGACGTGCGCATCAAGCAGTTTCTCGAGATGAGGGGCTCGGACGCCGGTTCACCGGCAATGATGGTGGCGCAAAGTGCGCTGTGGACTGGGTTGCTGTACGATCCGGCCGCACTGGCCGCGGCGCTGGCCCTCGTGCAGCGCACGCCGTGGCCCGCATATCAGGCCTTGCGTGCGATTGTTCCTGCGCAGGGACTTGCTGCCCCGTTTGAACGCGGGACAGCACGGGATCTGGCGCGCGAAATGCTGGACATCGCAACCAGCGGGCTACGCGCCCGGGACCGGCGAAATAGTGCCGGACAGGATGAGACGATGTATCTTGAACCGCTGCGCGCGATAGTTGACGGCGCGCCAACCCAGGCCGAACAGGCCCTGGCTGACTATGCGGGACGGTGGCAGGGCGATGCGGGCCGGCTGCTTGTGGACGCTGCGGTGTAGTCAGTCCCAGGTTAACACTTACTGACGTTCATGTTGCAATACCCCGTTTTTTTGCACAGTTTGGTCTTGCGCCACTCCGTCAAACTTGCGGTAGACTAATCCCATGAGTGTCGTTCTATGTTCGTGACCCCGGTCGCAACCGCAGCCAACCCAACCCGAGGCCAGGCGACCGGTGACCTGATCGGCGTTCGCCTCCGCCTAATCGGACGCATGGAAGCCTGGAGCCTGACCAGCGAAAGCCTGCTGCCATCGGGCCGCAAGACCCGCGGGCTGCTGGCCATCGTCGCCCTGTCGTCACCCCGCCCGGTGTTGCGGTCGCGCCTGGCGGAGCTGCTTTGGAGCCGCCGCCCAGAAGAACAGGCGCGGGCCTCCCTGCGCCAGGAAATCCACCGCCTGCTGGATGGGCTATCGGTCACTGGCCGTGACATCCTGTCGGTCACGCGTGATAGCCTAGCTTTGCGCCCCGGAGTCGCTTGGATCGACGTCGACGAGGTTTTGCGTGCCACGCCAGATGACCCGTCGGCCCTGAAGTTGCTGGATGGCGAGTTGCTGGCGGAGTTGAATGGTGTCGACCCGGCGCTCGACGCCTGGCTACTGGTGGAGCGTGACCGTCTGCGTGACCGGGCGCGAACCGTGGCCGAAGCCATGCTCGCCCGGCAACAGACGCCCGAAGCGGCCATGGCGGTCGCCCAGCAACTGCTGACGATCGACCGGGCGCATGAGGGCGCGTGGCGGGCGCTGATGCTGGCCCACGCCAACCGGGGCGAGCGCGGCCTGGCGATCGAGACGTTCGAACGTTGTCGCAGCACCCTGGCCGAGCGCGGGGCGACGCCGTCCCCCGAAACACAGTCCATCGCCGCCGACATCCGCGAGGGGCGGGATATGCGCCCGGCGGAGCCTGCCGCGGCTCCAGTGCCACAGGCGCGGTTCGACCGCAGCAACAGCCGGGGCGGTGCAAAAGTTGGCGTGTTGCCCTTCACGCTGATCGGTACGGAGCAGACGGAGGCTCACCTGGCGATTGGCCTAGCCGACGAGATTACGTCGGCCCTGGCCCGGTTTCGCTGGATGTTTCTCGTCTCTAGCTCGTCGATCGGGCAGTTTTTGCAGGACACCCGCAACGAGGCCGCCCTGCGGCGCACTTTCGGGCTCGATTTCGTGCTCGACGGCTCCGTCCAGCGGGTCGGAACCCGCTTACGCATTACGATCCGGCTGATTGATTTAAGGGATGGCAGCCAGGTCGTGTGGGCGCGCCGGTTCGATCGTCAGATGAACGACCTGCTTACCTTGCAGGATGAGGTTGCGGCCGAGATCGTGGCGCAGATCGATCCGGAGATCCTTCTGATCGAGAGCCGCCGGGCGGCGCATCGCCCGCCGCAGGACGCTAACGCCTACGACCTCATGCTGCGCGCCCTTCCCAGCCTCAACCGGCTCGAGCGGAGCAACTTTCAGAACGCCGGCAGCCTGCTGCGCCAGGCGATTGCGCAGGAGCCGGAGTATGCGGCGGCGCACGCGGCCTATGCCTACTGGAACCTGTTCTTGCTATTGCAGAACTGGACGACGGACCGCGCCGCCACCCGGGCAGAGGCATCCCTGCATGCCGAGCGCGCTGTCCGGCTCGATCCGCAGGATGCGAAGGCCATTACGATTGCCGGGCACATCCGCGCCTATTGCGACCGCCGGCAGCGCGATGCCATTGCCATGCACGACCGTGCCCTGGCGCTCAATCCCAACCTGGCTATGGCGTGGGCATTCAGCGGTTTTGCCTACCTCTACATAGGCGATACTGCGGAAGCGGAACGGCGGCTGTCGCGCTACAAGCAGCTTTCGCCGCTCGACCCGAACGCATTTCACTATGACGTAGGACTCTGTGGGGTCGCACTGCTCAAACGCGATTACGAGGGTGCCGTGGCTATCGGCCGCACCGTGACTGAGATGAACCTGTCTTTCAACTCGGCCGCCCGGCCCTATTTGGCCGCACTTGGCCTCGTGGGCAGCTTGGCAGAAGCAACGGTCGTGTGCCGGCGCATCCTCGCGATTGACCCTGATTTCACCATCGCCCGGTTCATGGCGGAAACGCCGTTCGAACGCGTGCAAGACCGCGAACTCTTTGCAACCGGCTTTCGTCGCGCGGGTGTGCCTGAAGGGGCCATAATAGGCGAGCCGGATAGGTCTGGAACGCGAACGCCTAGCCCCGGGTAAGCATTACCGCAGACCGCACAACCCATAGGAGCGATACCGCCAGGTTCTGAAGCGCCACACCGTCCACCACCGATTGCGCCACCGCGCGGGCCAGGCAACGGTAGCCCAAATCGTTGTGATGCAATCCGTCATCGGATAGGAACTCGGCGTATACCCGGCCCTGGCGCTGCCACTCGTCCATCAGTGCACTACGCCGGAACAGCCCGGCACCCGTCTGGGTGGCAACCGCTTGCAGTGCCGCATCGATCTTTTGGTGGGCCGGGTTCGACAGGATGGCGGGGGCCCGCTGGTTATCCATCAGCACCACATCGATCTTTGCCCGCTGCAGCCGTTGTACCCCGGCCGCGACCAGGCGCTGGAATTCTTCCGGATTGGCGTGGCGCACGGCCCCATTGGCTCCGACCTGCCAGATAACCAGCGAAGGGTGCGCTTCCAGTACGTCCCGCTCTATTCGCTGCACCATTTCAGCCGCGTCTTGCCCGCCTACGCCGCGATTCAGCACAGCGATATGCGATTGTGGCATTCGGGTGGCGAGTTCGGTTTGCAGGATAGCGGGGTAGCTATGGGCGATGTCGCTGGAATGCCAGCCAGCGGTCGACGAGGAGCCCAGGGTGACGATCACCAGCTCCTGATTGGCGTCCAGCGCAATCTTGCTTTGGCGCAGCGGCATGGGAGCGGCCTGGCCGGGCGGGCAAGCCACTTGCGCCCTGGCCGGCCCCGGCCCTAGCAGGGCCGGTAGCACTGTAAGCACCAGGAGCGCACGCCGCATGCTGTTTAGGTCGCCGTCCCGCCGACCGTCAGCCCGCCGATCTTGAGTGTGGGCTGACCCACTCCGACCGGTACGCCCTGACCCGACTTGCCACACGTGCCGATACCGGGGTCGAGCGCGCTGTCGTTGCCGATCATGCTGATTTGCCGGAGCGAGTCCGGGCCGTTGCCGATCAGCGTGGCACCCTTCACGGGGGTCGTCACTCGCCCATCCTCGATCAAATAGGCTTCGCTCGCCGAGAACACGAACTTGCCCGACGTGATGTCGACCTGGCCGCCACTGAAACCGACCGCGAACAGCCCACGCTTGACGGAGCGGATCATCTCCTCGGGCGGCGTCGTGCCGCTGAGCATGTGCGTGTTGGTCATGCGCGGCATGGGGGCGTGGGCGTAGCTCTGGCGGCGGCCATTGCCCGTGGGTGCCACGCCCATCAGCCGCGCATTCATGCGGTCTTGCAGAAAGCCGGTCAGGATGCCGTCCTCGATCAGCACGTTGCGGGCCGACGGCGTTCCCTCATCGTCGATAGTGATGCTGCCGCGCCGGTTGGGAATGGTGCCGTCATCGACGATCGTGACGCCGGGTGCCGCGATCCGGGTGCCCATGAGTTCCGAGAACGCAGACGTCTTTTTGCGGTTGAAGTCGCCTTCAAGCCCGTGGCCGATCGCCTCGTGCAGCAGGATGCCGGGCCAGCCTGGGCCTAGTACGACGTCCATCTCACCAGCAGGTGCGGGCTTGGCGTTCAGGTTGACAAGCGCCTGGCGCAGCGCCTCGTCGGTCGCGGCCTGCCAGGCGGCGGGGTCGATCAGACGATCGTAGCTGTACCGCCCGCCCATGCCGTAGCTGCCACTTTCACGCCGGCCATCCTGCTCGACCACGACCGAAACATTGAACCGCACAAGAGGACGCAGGTCGGCGGTACGGCTGCCATCGGCGCGCAGGATTTGCACGGCCTGCCACTCACCCATCAGTGACGTCATGACCTGCTTCACGCGGCTGTCCTTGGCGCGGGCGTAGGCGTCGACGGCGGCCAGCGTCTCTGTCCGGCCCGTAAAGCCTTCATTCAGGGGATTGCCCGGCGCATACAACCGGCTGTTGGTCGCCCGCGGGGCGTCCGCAACCGTGCCGGACCGTCCGGCGCGCACGCCTTGCACCGTCGCGGCCGCGCGGGCCAGCGCACCTTCGGTCAGCTCCCCGGCATGGGCATAGCCGGCTTCGTCTCCCAGGACGGCGCGCAGGCCAAAGCCCAGCTGCGTGTCGAAGCTGGCGCTGCGGATACGTCCGTCTTCGAGGCTGATGCCCTCGCTTTCCCGGTATTCCAGGAACAGCTCACCATCATCCATGCCGGCAAGTGCGTCCTGTACCGTCGCCTCGGCCGATGTCCGGTCGAGCCCAGTTGTGAAGAACAGCGCGTCGGTGGTGTCGAGCGGGGAGAGAGCCGTAATTGCATTCATGGCAGAACCTTATTGCTGCGGGACGTAGCGGGCCAGTCCTGTGTTGACGGGGCCACGCTAACGTGTACGCGACTGGGGGGAAGTGTAACGACGGTGACGGTGCCGCCGCCGGTCGCCTGGCTGAGGGTCAAGCCACCGCCATGCGCCTGCATGACGATGCGGCTGGCATAGAGGCCCAGGCGCAGCGCGGCCTCCGGCTCCGTCGCGTTACCGGCAGAGTGAAAGGGCTCGAACGCCGTGCCAATGCGCGCCGGGTCGACGATTGCGCTGGGAGCGGTGAGGGTGACGTGCAGGCCACGCGGTCCGGTGGCAGCCACCATCGACACCGTGCCGCCCACGGGCGTCGTGGCCAAGCTATGTCGGATCACGTGCCCCAGCACCTGGAGTAACCGCCGCCGGTCGCCTTGGACCACTGGCTCCGGGCTCGCGACCGTCGCATTGAGGGTGATTTCGGCCGCCGCGGCTGCCACGTCGGCCTCGGCCAGCGCATCGCGCAGCAGTGGGCCTGTCGCGATCAGTTCGTCGTCCAGATCGAATCGGCCCGCCTCGAGCCGCGCGACATCCAAAATGCCATCAAGCCGCGCCAGCAGTCTGTACCCGGCTTTGCGCAGCGCGCCCGTGAGGTCCGGCGATGCGCCGCCCTGTCGCTCGATCGCGGCCGATTGCTCGATCATGTGGGCCAGCGGGCGGCGCAGCTCCTCACTCATCGCAGCGAGGAAGCTGGACTTGGCCAGGTTCGCCCGCTCGGCCGCGGCTTTCGCCTCGGTCAAAGCCACTTCGGCCTGCCGGATGGCCGTAACGTCGGTGTAGGTGGTGACAAAGCCGCCTTGGGGTGTCGGGTCCGACCGCACTTCCAGCACCTGGCCGCTCACGGTCACTCGCTGATCGAGGTGCGATTTGGTCCGGTCGCGGTAGCGCAGCGTGTCGGCCAGAGTGTGCCCCGCCGCGTCCGGGCCGAGATTGCCGCGCTTCACGGCCGCACGGATCGTCTCCTCCAGAGTTGTGCCGGGTGCGAAAAACCCGGGCTCGGCCCCGAGCAGATCGGTAGCGACCGAGTTGGCCGCAACCACGCGATGGTCCTTGTCCCACAACACGATGCCATGCTGGATGTGGGACAGCATCGTCGCCATCTGTTCGGTATGCAGCGCGCGCTCCGCCGCAGCGGCGACGCTCTCGGACACATCGGTCAGCACGCGCACGATGCCGCCATCGGGCAGCGGCGCATTCCTGGTTTCGATGGTCTGCCCGGTCGGCCGCTGGCGGCGGTGAACAGCGGTGTGCCAGTTGCTCAGAACAACCATCCGTGCCTGCCACAGCGTTACGGGATCGCCTGGGCCAAACTCACCCAGCTCGGCCTGCCGCCGCACCAAGTCTGAATCGTGCTCGCCCACCACCCCGGCCGCGCCGTGCATCACGGTGCGATAGGCCGCATTGGTCAGTGCCAATCGGTGCGTGCTGTCATACACCGCAACGCCGGAGGGCATGTGGGCAATGACCGAGTGCAGCAGCGCCGCCCGGCGGCGAACCTCCTCCTCCGCCTCCGCCTGTGCCGAGATGTCTAGCACCGTCATCGTCCAGCCACCGCTGGCGAGCGGGTCGGATTGCAGCTCGATCACCTCGCCCTCAGCCTTGCGCCAGCTGACGGTGCCCGGGCGGCTGCGGTCCTGTGCGCGTTGGGAGGTGAGGAAGCGTGCGCCCTCGGCCCCGGCAAAGCCTGGCCCTTCAGCCGCGGCGCGCAACATGTCGCCAAACGACGTGCCGGGCCCGGGCGGCGTCAGGTCGAGCCCGAGTAACTCGAGGAAGCGCCGGTTATGCAAACCCAGGGTCCGGTCGGGTCCGAACACCGCTAGGCCGACCCGCAAATGCGCCATCGCCTGCTCGACCCGGCGCGTGGCCTGCTCGGCCCCATCGCGGAGGGCAGTGACCGGCGTCGTGTCGGTAACCGATACGGCGTGGCCCTGCGCGAGGGGCACGTAATAAGCGTCATACGTGCAGCCATCGGACCGTCGGCGGCTGTATCGCCGGGCCGTACGGTCGTCGCGGGCTAGCATGGCCGCCGCCAGCGCCTCCGGATCACCCGGACCGAAAATGCCGCGGTGGGCGGCGACGCGCGTTACGTCTTCCATCGAAGTACCGGGATGGAACAGGCCGGGCGGCAGGCCAAGCGTGCGGAAGAAGGCCGGATTGACAAACATTAGCCGCCGCCGGTCATCGTAGACGGCCAGGCCCGCCGGCACCGCACCCAGTATGGCCGCAAGATCCAGGCGCGGATGAGCCTGGTCCATCACGTCTGCCGTATCCCGGTGGGCACGCCACGGCCGCGCGTGACGGTGTGTAGCGCCACCAGCGCGGTGGTCAGCACCAGAACCGCCATCGTCTGATGCGCCGTCCCCAGTGCGACGGGCACAACCCAGACCAGGGTCAGCACACCCAACGCGTACTGGCCCGCGACGGCTACGCCCAGGAATGCCAGCGCCCGCCGCGGTGCACCCGCGCGTCCCAGCCCCCACGCCACCACCCCCGCCGTGAACAGCGCAGTTAAAGTCGCCAGCAGGCGGTGGTCGAACTGCACGGCCGCGACGTTTTCGGTCAGGTTGCGCCACGCCGGGCTGAGCGCCGCATAGCCGGTGGGCACCAGCCGCCCGTCCATCAGCGGATAGGTGTTGTAGGTCAGCCCCGCCTTAAGCCCGGCCACGAAGCCGCCCGCCACGATCGTGAGTGCGACGGCTGCGCAAACCCCGCCCAGCAATAGCCGCAACCGGCGCGGTCCGGCCGGCGCGGATCCGTGCACCTGCTGCCACAGGCCCAGCGCCGTCCACAGGATGGCCGCATACAGCGTGAGCGCCAAAGATAGATGCACGACAAGCCGGTAGGGCGACACGGCGGTGCTGTCAGCCGCGAAACCACTGGCGACCATGAACCATCCCACCGCACCCTGCAGCCCGCCCAGCAGCAGCAGCCCGCCTAAGCGTATGGCCAGGCCCGGGCTAATTGCGCGACGGCACACGAACCACCCGAGCGGCACGATGAACGCCAGCCCCATCAGCCGGCCCCAGGCCCGGTGCGTCCATTCCAGCCAAAATATGCTTTTGAACCCCTCGAGCCCAAAACCATGATTGACGAGCGCGTATTGCGGGATTTGCTGATAGAGGGCGTAAAGCCGACCCCATTCCGCTTCCGACAACGGGGGCAATGCGCCGCGCAGCGGTGCCCACTCCATAATAGACAAGCCCGATCCTGTCAGCCGGGTCGCGCCGCCCAGCGTCACCATGACCAGGATCATCCCGCACAGGGCAAACAGCCAGATAGCCACGGCCACCTGATCTCGCTGCGCCGACAGCGCTGCCCTGCCAAACCCGGTTTGATCGGTATCGAAAGGCATGACGTAATCTTACCTCGAAAAGCTAACAGACCTTACATGGGCACTGAACCTTGCATCGGAAGTCAGGCCAGTGCTACCGCCCGCAGAGGTCCATCTTGTATCTATGCCCGCGCCAGGCCGCATGCCAGCCGCGGCGATGAGCACGGGTCCGTCCGATCCGGTAATCTCCGTCGTCGTTCCGGTCCGCAATGAGGAGGCCAACATCGCCCCGCTTATTGCCGAGATCAGCGCAGCCCTGGCCGGCATCGCCCACGAAATCGTCTATGTCGATGATGGCAGCACCGACGGAACGGCCGACAGCCTGCTCGCCGCGCGCCGGCAATGGCCCACGCTGGTGACACGCCGGCACCAGTCCAGTTGCGGCCAGAGTGCCGCGATCCTCACCGGCATCCACACGGCGCGGGGCACCTGGATTGCGACGCTCGATGGCGACGGACAGAATGACCCGGCCGACTTACCGGCGCTATTGCAGCGGGCGCAGGCCGCGCCCGGACCGTTCCATCTGATCGCCGGGCACCGGACGCGGCGGCAGGACGGCTGGGTCAAGCGCCAATCGTCCCGTATCGCTAATGTCGTGCGCGCCCGGCTGTTGCGGGACAGCACGCCGGACACGGGCTGCGGTCTCAAGGTATTCCGGCGTGATTCGTTCCTGGCGCTGCCGCATTTCGATCACATGCATCGCTATCTGCCTGCTTTGTTCAGGCGCGCCGGCGGGTCGGTGCAATCCGTGGCCGTCAACCACCGCCCGCGCCTGCGGGGACAATCCAAGTATGGGACGTTCGACCGGCTATGGGTCGGGCTGGTGGACATGGCCGGCGTCGCGTGGCTGCAACGCCGGGCCAGTCAGCCGGTGATCGAAAGCGACGCTCAAATTGCCCCGGTCGTGGAGCGTGCCGCGTGACGCGGGCCATCGCGTTGTTCACAAAACCGGTCGCGTTGATTGTGGTGCTGCTCGCGGTTGGCTGGGCCATGACCAGCGTGGGGTTGGGCGATGCCGTCCAGCAGGCCGGCTCCCATGGCCCAGCGGTGTTTGCAGGGTTTGCTGCTATGGCCTGTGCACTGGGTGTGCCGCGCCAAGTGGTGGCGTATGCGGGCGGGCTCGCCTTTGGTTTTTGGGAGGGTGCGGCGCTTGGGCTGTTGTCCATGGTACTCGGGTGCGCCGCCAACTTTTTCGGCTCCCGGCTGGCGGCCCGCGACCGGGTGGCGGCGTGGCTGGAGCGGGGGCAGGGGCGTCAGCTACAGCGGTTCGACCGGTTTTTGTCGCGCAATGCCTTTACCGCCACGCTCACGTTGCGGTTGCTCCCCGTTGGCAGCAACCTGGTTACCAATGTCATGGCTGGCGTGTCGGGCGTGCGCGCCATACCGTTCGTGATCGCGTCCGCGCTGGGCTATGTGCCGCAGACGGTCGTATTCGCGCTGCTGGGCGATGGCGTTCGGGTTGAAGCTTGGGTGAAGGTCGGCCTGGCCCTGCTGTTGTTTGCCGTCTCAGGCGCGCTCGGCCTCGTGCTGCTGCAGCGAAGCCGCGGTGTACTTTAATGCAGGGTGAGCACATAGGCGGGTGTGCTTAGCCGGGCCGGGCGCAACGATGCGCCATGGCTTACCCGGACGGCGTGCAGCGTGCCATCCAGGTTGCGACACCAGAAATCCAGGAACTTGCGCAAGATCGGGTAGCGGGGCGCGAGGTCCAGTTCCTGCCAGATGAAGGTCTGCAGCAACGCCGGATGATCCGGCAGGCGATAGAGGATTTCAGCCGTGGTAACCCGGTAGTCCCGAACCTGGAGCTGAAGCGACATGGGCGACCCTTTCGTTGCGAGTATGATGCACCCACAACGTTACTAAATGATGACGGGCTTCGTCAAAAACTTTGTGCCTTGTCAGAGGTTTAGCACTCGCTTGAGAGCATTGCTGCTTTTGCGGTTGACGCCGGGTGCCCGGCACCTTAGATGCCCTGGCACTCTCAGTCCGAGAGTGCTAACCCGTGGCCCACAAAGAGAAATTGGAGCGATCCGCATGAAGTTCCGTCCCCTACACGACCGGATTGTGGTCAAGCGCATCACTGCCGAGGAAAAGACCGCGGGCGGCATCATCATCCCCGATACCGCCAAGGAAAAGCCGATGGAAGGCGAAGTCATCGCCGTCGGGCCCGGCGCCCGTAACGAGACCGGCGCGCTGGTCGAGCTGGACGTCAAGGCTGGCGACCGCGTGCTGTTCGGCAAGTGGTCCGGCACCGAGGTGAAGCTCGATGGCGAGGAGCTCCTGATCATGAAGGAGAGCGACATCATGGGCATCATCGAGGGCCAGCCGCTGGCCAAAGCCGCCTAAGCGCACAATCAACAAGGAATAGAGACATGGCAGCAAAAGACGTACGGTTTGGCGGCGACGCTCGCCAGCGCATGCTCCGCGGCGTGGATATCCTGGCCGATGCGGTCAAGGTGACGCTCGGCCCCAAGGGCCGCAACGTGGTGATCGACAAGAGCTTCGGCGCCCCCCGCATCACCAAGGACGGTGTCACGGTCGCCAAGGAAATCGAGCTCGCCGACAAGTTCGAGAACATGGGCGCGCAGTTGCTGCGTGAGGTCGCGACCAAGACCAACGACATCGCCGGTGACGGCACGACGACCGCGACCGTGCTGGCGCAGGCCATCGTGCGCGAGGGTGCCAAGGGTGTGGCCGCTGGCCTCAACCCGATGGACCTGAAGCGCGGCGTGGACGTAGCCGTGGCCGCCATCGTGGCGGAGCTCGTCAAGCGTACCCGCAAGATCACGACCGAGGCCGAGACCGCCCAGGTCGGCACGATCAGCGCCAATGGTGAGGCCGATATCGGCCGCATGATTAGCGAAGCGATGCAGAAGGTCGGCAACGAGGGTGTCATCACCGTCGAAGAAGCCAAGGGCATCCAGACCGAGCTCGACGTCGTCGAGGGTATGCAGTTCGACCGCGGCTACATTAGCCCGTACTTCATCACCAACGCCGAAAAGATGGTGGCCGAACTCGACCAGCCGTACATCCTGATCCACGAGAAGAAGCTCTCGGGGCTGCAGGCCATGCTGCCGCTGCTGGAGACGGTCGTGCAGTCGGGTCGTCCGCTGCTCATCATTGCCGAGGACATCGAGGGTGAGGCGCTGGCCACACTCGTGGTGAACAAGCTGCGCGGCGGGCTGAAGGTCGCGGCCGTGAAGGCGCCGGGCTTTGGCGATCGTCGTAAGGCGATGCTGGAAGACCTGGCCATCCTCACGGGCGGGCAAGTCATCAGCGAAGACCTCGGCATCAAGCTGGAGAGCGTCACGCTCGCCATGCTGGGCCGTGCCAAGCGCGTGCTGATCGAGAAAGAGAACACGACCGTCGTCGAGGGCGCGGGTTCGGCCGACGACATCAAGGGCCGCTGCAACCAGATCCGCGCGCAGGTCGAAGAGACCACGAGCGACTACGACCGCGAGAAGCTGCAGGAGCGTCTGGCCAAGCTGGCCGGTGGCGTGGCCGTCATCCGCGTCGGTGGCAGCACCGAGGTTGAGGTGAAGGAGCGCAAGGACCGCGTGGACGACGCACTGCACGCAACCCGTGCGGCCGTTGAAGAAGGCATCGTGCCCGGCGGCGGCGTGGCGCTTGCCCGCGCTTCGCTGATCCTGGCGCACCTGGTGCCGGTGAACGAGGACCAGAAGTTCGGTATCGAGATCGTGCGTAAGGCTGTGCAGACGCCCTTGCGCCAGATTGCCGAGAACGCAGGCGAAGATGGCGCCGTCATCGCTGGCAAGGTGCTTGAGAACGACGACTACAACTTCGGCTTCGACGCGCAGACGGGTGAGTACAAGGACCTGGTTGCGGCCGGCATCATCGACCCGACCAAGGTGGTCCGGACGGCGTTGCAGGACGCGGCTTCGGTTGCAAGCCTGCTGATCACGACCGAGGCGATGATTGCCGAGCGTCCGGAGAAGAAGTCGGGCGGCGGCGGCGGCATGGGCGGCGGCGGCATGGGCGGCATGGGCGACATGGACTTCTAAAGTCCACAAGTCTTGGCTTGCTAAGGAAGGGCGGTCCGCAAGGGCCGCCTTTTCGTTTTCAAGGCCCTCTGCTGGTTGGGGGAGAGGGAGGTATCGATATACGCAACGTTGACACTCGTTGTGCATTGTGTGCCCATGGCGTTACGATCGTGTTTTGACTAGCCTTGCTGCGCCTCCCCCTGCTTCGGGTGCCCACAAGTCGTGCAAGGCCCGGTTGCAGGTCCGCCCGCGCTGTTGTGGGCGGCCAGGACGGAGAGCGACGTAGTTATGGCGACCGGCACGGTTAAATGGTTCAACGCAACCAAGGGTTTTGGCTTCATCATGCCGCAGGATGGCACAAAGGACGTGTTCGTCCACATCACTGCAGTTCAGGCCGCCGGGTTGCGCGGGTTGGATGAAGGCCAGTCCGTCAGCTTCGACGTGGTCATGGAGCGTGGCAAGGCGGCCGCCACAAATCTTAAGGTCGCCTAACCCTTTTTCTACAGGCGGCTGTACGCCCCCTTCGCAGGAGTAACGATTCGATGGCTACCGGTACCGTCAAGTGGTTCAACGCCACCAAGGGCTTCGGCTTTATCATGCCGCAGGACGGCAGCAAGGACGTGTTCGTGCACATCACGGCCGTCCAGGCGGCGGGCCTCAATGGCCTGAACGATGGTCAAAAGGTCAGCTATGAAGTGGCGATGGAGCGCGGTAAGGCTGCTGCGACCAATCTAAAACTAGCCTGATCTTACCCCGGGCGGCACCCGATGTGCCGCCCGGGACGCTGGCCTAACCCGTCCAGGAGGCCGAACTCACACCGGCCGTCGTTGCGTCGATCACTTCATAAATCGGGTTGATCCGCACCGCCCCCGCGCCTTCCAGTATCTGCCGGGCCCGCGCTGCGTCGGTAGCATTGGCTGTCCGTACGCCCAGAACAAGCCGCCCTTCGGCTGCCAAGTCATTGTGCTGCTGCTGCATCGAGTTTTCCGCCACATGGCCTGCCGTGGTGGCCAGCGCGGCGGTGCCGACGCCGGTTGCTGCCGCAACACCGACCGCGAGGGCTGTCGCCCCACCCGTGGCGATCGTAGCGGCCGCGACGGCAGCCGCCCCCGCGTACCCAGCCATACCCGTCGCCAGCGTCCGCAATTGCGCGCTGTCTTCATCCTTGACCAGCCTATTTTTGGGGTCCGACTCGGGCTGCTCACCCCAATGCGGGTGCTCCTCAGGCGGGCTAAGGTCGCCCCGGTGGAACCCAGCATCCTGCAAACGCTCCAGCGCTGCATTCAGCGTGCCATCGTCTGGAAAAAAGCCCTGTAGCTCCAGCGGTACTTGATCGGTTTCGGACATCGTTTTCCCCCTACGCTCCGGCCGTCTAAACGCCACTCCGGCCTGGATGTTCCCCAAGGCAAGACCATGTACGATCGCGCATGCTCATCACTGCTGCCATAGTCTGGCTCGTTCTGCATATCGGCCTGGCCGGCACGGCTGCGCGCGGCTGGCTGGTGGGGCGGCTGGGTGAGAACGTTTTTCGTGGCGTGTACTCGGTCATTTCCGTCGCCTCGTTCGCTGCCCTGTGCGCGGCCTACGCCAGCACCCCTGCCGCCCCGATGTGGTCGGCACCGACTTGGCTGCGCTGGCTGCTGGTTGTGGCCATGGCCCCCGCCTTCATCCTGTTCGTCGCGTCCGTCGCGCGCCCAAACCCAACGGCGGTGGGTGCCGAGACCCGCCCGGATGCCGGGGCCACGGGGATCTTTCGCATCACCCGTCATCCAATGCTGTGGTCGTTCGCGATCTGGGGCACTGTGCACGTGATCGCCAACGGCACCTGGACGGCGGTGGTATTTTTCGGCGCATTCGCACTGACCGCGCTGGCGGGTATGCCGTCG